>JAKFES010000165.1:0-14210 GCA_036675585.1 Burkholderiaceae bacterium | reverse complement strand
GGCCCTCCAGTGCCGAGCCTATGGACGGCGACGCTGCGCGATCAGGACCGACGATCCGGCGCGTTCCATTGCACGCGCACCTCCGCCTGTGCCTGCACTTCGTCGCGCGTCAGTCGGCTTTCGTTGGCGGCCGCATACGCGGGATCGACGCGCGGCCCTTCCGAGTTCGACTGGATCAGATAGAGGCCGTCGTTGCGGTGCGCGAATTCGCTCGTCACGGACTCGGCCGGTGCAACGGTTGCGACGACCGGGCCCGCAGGCACGGCACGGGGGTAGTCGGTTTCGATCGTCTGCGCCTGCACCGAGGCGGCGGCAATGGCGAAGACCGCGGGGATGGCGAATCGAATGGCGGGTTTCATGGTTTCTCCTTTCGTTGTGAGGTGTGTCGTTGAGACGATAAGAGCTTAATCGGGGAACGATCGGAGAAAAACCGGGTGCAAGTGAATTGTTTGTTTCCAATTCGGAACAATCAGGCTCGGAAGCTAACTTGCCACTAACAATCTCTGCAGGCTGGGAGATTCATGAGGCGACTACGAGCGTTCTTTGACACGCAGCGGGGGGTCCAAGCCGACATCGAGATTCGCGGGAAGTGGAACGCGCCAGACAGCACGCCCAACCACGCCTCGGAACGATCGTGAGGAACGATCAGGACAAACCCGCACTTCCGGGCTTGCTTTTTGGCGACTAGTCGCGTTCCTGCGCGCAGCGCGCGGAGCGGCTGCCGACGACCGGCGGCGCGCTCCTCGTGAGCGACGCGAGCACGGTGGCGCCGAGGATCATCGCGCCGCCGGCGACGGTGCGGGTGTCGAGCGCCTCGCCGCCGAGCATCACCGACGAGACGGCGGCGAACAGCACTTCGCTGAGCATCACGATCGCGGTCACGCCGACGGGAACGCGTGCGACGCCGTATTGCAGCGCGAAATTGCCGGCGAGCAGTGCCAGCGAAAGCGCGATCGTGCCCGAGACCCACAGCCATCCGGGTGGCGGCGGGAAGGCGATCGCGCCGCTGCCCGACATCGCCCACGCCATTGCGCAGGCGACGACGAAGCCGCCGGCGAACATCGCAAGCGCGCGCACGTCGTCGGGCGCGTCGCGGTGGCGCCGCACCAGCACGTTGACGAAGGCGAAGCTCGCGCCGCCGACGAGCCCCAGCCAGTCGGCGAGCGAAGCCGGAACCGGAACGCCGGTTCCCGGTTCCCACAGCACGACGATCGCCCCGGCCAGGGCGAGCGCGATGCGCGCGAGCGCCGAAGCGGTGATCGCCTCGCCGAGCAGCCAGCGCGCGAGCAGCAGCGACCAGACCGGCATCAGGTAGAAGAGCAGGACGACGCGCACGACCTCGCCGATCATCACGCCCCAGTTGAACGCGACGTTCGTCGCGCCCGCGGCGAGGACGAGCCAGCCGAGCTCGGGTCGGCGCACCAGCCCCGCCCACGCGCGCGGGCGCCAGGCGGTGATCACCAGCGTCGAGAACAGGAACGCGAAGCCGGTCGCCCACAGGCTGTGCAGGCCGAGTGCGTTGAGCTGCCGGAACGGCCACCACGAAACGCCCCAGACGAAGGCGTTGAACAGCAGGCAGGCGAGGGCGGCGGCGGGCACGGCTACGGCGTCGGGCGAGGCAAGGCTCCGGGGGCGCCGAGGATACCCGATCGCCGCGCGCGTCGACCCGGCTGTGCGCGCGCCCAATGAAAAGGCCGCCTGCGCTGGAGCGCGGCGGCCCGGGAAGCGACAAAGCGCGGCGGCGCGCCGCGTGTATCGCGTCAGACGTATTCGGCGAGCGCGCCCTTCATTTTCTGCAGCGCCTTCGCTTCGATCTGCCGGATGCGTTCGGCCGAGACGCCGAACTCGGCGGCGAGCTGATGCAGCGTCAGCGTGCCGCCCTCGGATTCGTCCTTCAGCCAGCGCGTTTCGATGATGCGCCGGCTGCGCTCGTCGAGTGCGGCCAGCGCACTGGCGATGCCCTCGGTCTGCAGGCGGTCGCGGTTGCGCGACTCGAGAATCTGCGTCGGCTCGGCCTGCGGCGCCGCGAGCCAGGCGATCGGCGCGAAACTCTCCTCGCCGTCGTCGGCCTGCGCGTCGAGCGCGATGTCGTGCCCGCCGAGCCGCGTCTCCATCTCGACGACGTCTTTTTCGCGCACGTTCAGGTCGCGCGCGATCGCGTCGACCTCGGCCGAGGTCAACGCCTGCGGCCCGGGCTTGCGCGAGCGCAGATTGAAGAACAGCTTGCGTTGCGCCTTGGTCGTCGCGACCTTCACCGTGCGCCAGTTCTTCAGGATGTATTCGTGGATCTCGGCGCGGATCCAGTGCAGCGCGAACGACACGAGGCGAACGCCGCGCTCGGGGTCGAAGCGCTTGACGGCCTTCATCAGCCCGATGTTGCCTTCCTGGATCAGGTCGGCATGCGGCAGCCCGTAGCCGAGGTACTGGCGCGCGATCGACACGACGAGCCGCAGGTGCGACAGGATCATCTCGCGCGCGGCGTCCAGATCGCCGCTGTCGCGGTAGCGCTGCGCCAATTGCGTTTCCTGCTCGGCCGTGAGCATCGGCAGTCGGTGGACTGCCGCGATATAGGCATCGAGATTCCCCACCGCGGGCAGCGCCAGCATCGCCTGAGGCGAAACGGGCACGAGTGCAGCGGAAGTTCCCTTTGTCATCCATTACCTCCTTTTCGAGGCATTAGATTAGCACTCTCGGGTTGAGAGTGCCAGATTGAAGGCGGCTATCGTCAGCAACGACAGACCGGCTTCGTTTCGCCTCTCGAGCGCATGATCTAATGGGCACGTTTCGTCGGTTCCGAAGGAGTTTCCGATGCTGCAGCTGTATACGTATTTCCGCAGTTCCGCATCGTTTCGCGTGCGCATCGCCTTGAATCTCAAGGGCTTGCCGTGGGAGCCCGTCGTCGTCTGGCTGCCCTCGGGCGAGCAATGCGCCGACCCGTACCGGACGGTGAACCCGCAGGGGCTGGTGCCGACGCTGGTCGACGGCGACGATCGGTTGTCGCAGTCGCTGGCCATCATCGAGTACCTCGACGAGACGAAGCCCGGTCCCAGACTGTTGCCGGTCGACCCGCTCGGGCGTGCGCGGGTGCGCTCGCTCGCCTTGCTGGTCGCCGCCGAGATTCACCCGCTGAACAACCTGCGGGTCCTGAACCACCTGCGCAACGCGGTCGGCTTCGACGCCGAAGCGATCGCGCGCTGGTACCGGCACTGGTGCGACGAGGGGCTCGCCGCCTTCGAGCGGCAACTCGGCGACGGCGGCTCCGGCCTTTTCTGCCACGGCGACGCGCCGACGATGGCCGATGCCTGCCTGGTGCCGCAGATCTTCAACGCGCGGCGATTCGACACCCAGGTCGAGCGCTACGAGCGGACGATGCGGATCTTCGACGAATGCATGAAGCTCGACGCGTTTCGCCGGGCACAGCCCGCCGAGCAGGCCGAGGCGTCGCGGGCTGCCTGAGCGCTCGAACGGACGGCGCGCCCCGACCGGCGGATGCCGGTGGGCGCGCGCCGCGGCATAGCATGGCTGCGTATTCGCTGCGCACGCATCTTGCGTGCGCGTGACTTTCGCGGAGGCCCACGATGCCCGCCCTGCCGACCGATCTCGCCGCTTCGTTTCCCGTCACCGTGCGCGTCGCACGCAGCAACGAGGACCGTGCCCGCGTCTTCGCGCTTCGCGCCCGTGCGCGCGGCGACGCCGACGCGTCGCGCGCGGCCGACGCCTGGGACCGCCTGCCGAACGCGACGCTGCTGCTCGCCGAATCGAAGTTCGACGGCGAAGCGCTCGGCACGTTGCGCATTCTCTCCGGGCAGTGCGGTCCGCTGATGATCGACGGCCTGCTCGAGCTGCCCGCGTGGCTGAACCGGCAATCCACCGCCGAGGGCTCGCGGCTCGTCGTGTGCGAGGGCCGCGACGCCGGGCACGTGCGCCTGATGCTGTGGAAGGCGTTCCATCGCTATTGCCTGGCGGCGCAGGTGCAGACGATGCTCGTCGCCGCGCGCGAGTCTGCCGCGCACGACTACGAAGGGCTCGGCTTCACCGACGTACTGCCCGGCGCAGCGCGCTTCGCGCCGCGCGGCAGCGCGGTCGCGACGCACCGGCTGCTGCGGCTCGGTGTCTTCGAGGCGCACGAGTCGATGCGCCGCAGCGCGCACCCGCTTCGTGATTTCTTCTTCGTCGAGCGCCATCCGGAAATCGACCTGCTCGGCCCCGTCGCCGGCCCGGCGCAGCGGCCGAAATTGCCGAGCCGCGTGCGCATCGCGGCCGAACTCGCCGAAGTCGCCGTCGTCTGAGCGTCGCTCAATCGAGCAGCGCGCCGGCGAATTCCTCGGCCGAGAACGCCTGCAGGTCGTCGATCTTCTCGCCGACCCCGATGAAGTAGACGGCGATCGGCCGCTCGCGCCGCGTGTACGCGAGCGCCGCCAGCGCGCCGCCTTTCGCGGTTCCGTCGAGCTTGGTGACGATGAGCCCGGTGAGCGGAACCGCCTCGTCGAAGGCCTTGACCTGCGCGAGCATGTTCTGCCCGGTGTTGCCGTCGAGCACGAGCAGTGTCTCGTGCGGCGCTGCGTCCATCGCCTTGGCCACCACGCGCCGGATTTTCTTCAGCTCGTCCATCAGATGGACCTGCGTCGGCAGTCGTCCCGCGGTGTCGATCATGACGATGCCGGTGCGTCGCGCGCGACCCGCGTTCACCGCGTCGAAAGCGACGGCGGCGGGGTCGCCGCCCTGTTGCGCGATGACGTCCACCCGGTTGCGCGCGCCCCATTCGGCGAGCTGCTCGCGCGCGGCGGCGCGGAACGTGTCGCCTGCGGCGAGCAGGATCGATTTGCCTTCGCGCTGCAGGTGATGCGCGAGCTTGCCGATCGACGTCGTCTTGCCGGCGCCGTTGACGCCCGCGATCATCATCACGAGCGGCTCGGCGCGGTCGATGTCCATCGGTTTCTCGAGCGGCAGCAGCAACTCGACGAGCAGCGCCCGCAGCGTCCGGCGCACTGCTTCGGCGTCGGTCAGCCGATCGCGCCGCACGCGATCCTGCAGCCGCTGCATCAGCCACTGCGTCGTCGCCACGCCGGCGTCGCTGGCGATGAGCGCGTTTTCGAGCTCCTCGAACAGTGCGTCGCCGACCTGCACGTTCGAGAAGATCCCGGCGAGGTTGCCGCGCGTGCGCGACATGCCGTCGCGCAGGCGCGCCACCCAGGTGCGGCGTTCAGCCTCGGGTAGCGTGACGACGACGGTTTCGGCCGACGAAGCCGCAAGCGCCTCCGGGCGCGCGAGGATCTCCGACGGGTAGAGCGCACCGAAGCCGCCCGCGGGTCGTGCCGATGGTGCCGCATCGGGCTTTGCAGGCGCTTGCGGCGCAGGCTCTGCTCGAGACGCTGGCTCGGGCTGCGGCGCAGGCTCCGCTCGGGACGCACGTTCTGCTCGAGGCGTCGGCTCCACCGCGGGCGCCGGCCCGGCCGCAGCGGCGTTGCCCGTCGGCGCTGCAGGTTCGACGGCAGGCGGAGCGTCGGCCGCCCGATCGACGTCTCTCGACGGTGCAGGCTCGGCCGCCCGATCGGCGTGCGCGGGCGATCGACTCGCAGGGCTCGCAGGGCTTCCGGGTGGGACCGGCTCGGGTACCGGTTCGAGCACCTCGCTCGGATACAGTATCTCGGCCGGATACAGGCTCTGCGCGGTGACGCCGATGCCGCCGCTCGACGCGGTCTCGTCCGATTCGGCGCCGGGTGACGCGGAATCGGCAGGGGCGGGGGAGGCTTCGCCGGATGCGGGCCTTTTGCGACGGAGAAATCCGAACATGGCTACACTCGATTCCGATTCTACCTGCCCCCGACATGCCGCTTCCCCCTGCTGGCCCCGCTCCTCGGCTTCGACCGCGCCGCATCCGCTTCGCCCTGAGTGCCGCATTGGCGGGCGCCGTGCTCGCGATCGCGTCGCCCGCATCGGCGCAGAGCGCTCCGCCGGCCGCGGCGTCGCTGCCCGATGCGCCGTCCGAAGCGGCGAAGGGCACCTTCGAGCGAACGCTGCCGAACGGACTCAAGGTGATCGTGCGCGAAGACCATCGTGCGCCGACCGCCGTGCACCTGTTGTTGTATCGCGTCGGCTCGGTCGACGAATCGAAGGGCCGAACCGGCGTGTCGCACGTGCTCGAGCACATGATGTTCAAGGGTACCGAGGCGTTTCCTTCCGGCGAGTTCTCGCGCCGGGTCGCACAGCTGGGCGGACGCGAGAACGCGTTCACCACGAACGAATACACCGGATACTTCCAGCAGATCGCCGCCGAGCACCTGCCGACGATGATGGAGCTCGAAGCCGACCGGATGGCGAATCTCGTGCTCGAGCAGAAGGAGTTCGAGCAGGAGCGCCGCGTCGTGATGGAAGAGCGCCGGCTCCGCACCGAAGATCGCGCGCAGGCGCTCGTCTACGAGCAGCACCGCGCGCAGGCGTTCGTCGCGGCTCCGGTTCGCCAGCCGGTGATCGGCTGGTTCAGCGACCTCGAGGCGATGAATATCGACGACCTGCGCCAGTGGTATCGCCAGTGGTACGCGCCGTCGAACGCGATTCTCGTCGTCGTCGGCGACGTTTCCGCCGAGCAGGTCTACCGGCTCGCCGAGCAGACCTACGGGCGCGTTCCCGCGCGCGCGCTGCCCGAGCGCAAGCCGCAGGACGAGCCCGAGCAGCGCGGGCTGCGCCGCTCGTGGGTCAAGGCACCCGCCGAGAATCCGTACGTGCTGATGGGGTTCAAGGTTCCCCGGCTGGCCGACGTCGAGCGCGATACCGACCCGTTCGCGCTCGAGGTTCTCGCCGCGGTGCTCGACGCCGACGAGAACGGCCGGCTGACGCGCAACATCGTGCGCGGCTCGCGCGTGGCGAACCAGGTCGGCGCCGGCTACGACGCGCTCGCGCGCGGCCCGACGCTGTTCGTACTCGACGGCACGCCGGCCGAGGGGCGCACGACCGCCGACGTCGAACGGGCGCTGCGCGACGAGATCGCGAAGATCGCCAACGACGGCGTCGCCGACGAGGAACTCGAACGCATCAAGACGCAATACGTCGCCGGCGAGATCTACAAGCGCGATTCGATCATGGCGCAAGCGATGGAGATCGGCGGGCTCGAGATGTCCGGCTATTCGCATCGCGACGCCGATCGCATCCTCGCGCGAATCGCCGCGGTCACGCCGGCCGAAGTCCAGGCGGTGGCGAAGCGATATTTCGGCTCCGACGACTCGCTCACGATCACGACGCTGCTGCCGCAGCCGCTGCGCGAAGGCGCCGACCGCAAGCCGGTCGCACCGTCGGACGATCCGCAAGGGGGCGCGATCCGATGAACGTGCGCTCGTTTGCGGTAGTACTTCTTGCCGCGCTGCTGACGCTGGTCGCCGCGGGCGCCCATGCGGCACTGCCGATCGAGCACTGGACGACCTCGAGCGGCGCGCGCGTGTATTTCGTTCGCGCCGACACGATCCCGATGCTCGACGTGCGGGTCGATTTCGACGCCGGCGCGCGGCTCGATCCGGCCGGCAAGACCGGCCTCGCGTCGCTGACGAACGCGATGCTCGCGCGCGGAATCGACGAAGCGAACGAGGCGCAGATCGCCGAGCGCTTCGCGCGCGTCGGCGCGCAGCGCGGAGGCGGCGCGAGCGACGATCGAGCCGGCGTCACGCTGCGAACGCTCACCGGACGCCAGCAGTCCGACGGCGCGATCGATCTGCTCGCGGCGATCATCGCGCGTCCGACGTTCCCCGAGTCGGTGCTCGGGCGCGAGCGCCAGCGGGTGGTGCAGTCGATCCGCGAATCCGAAACGAAGCCCGAGACGATCGCGCAGAAGACCTTCGACGCGCTGCTCTACGATACGCATCCCTACGGCAAGCACGCGACGCCCGAGTCGATCGAGGCGATCACGCGCGACGACCTGGTCGCCTTCCATCGCGGCCATTACGGAGCGAAGCGCGCAGTCGTCTCGATGATCGGCGCCGTCGACCGTTCACGCGCCGAGGAGATCGCCGAGCGGCTCGTGCGCCACCTGCCGGCGGGCGACGCACCGATCGCCGTTCCCGAGGTGCCCGCTCCCGCGCGCGCCGATGAACGGCGAATCGATCACCCGGCCTCGCAGAGCCACATCCGGATCGGACAACCGGCGATCGCCCGCGGCGATCCCGATTACTTCCCGCTGCTCGTCGGGAACTACGTGCTCGGCGGCGGCGGCTTCGTGTCGCGGCTGTACGAGGAAGTCCGCGAAAAGCGCGGCCTGGCGTACAGCGTGTACTCGTATTTCTCGCCGATGCTGCAGGCGGGCCCGTTCACGATCGGACTGCAGACGCAGAAGGAGCAGACCGAGGTCGCGCTCGGCGTCGTGCGCGACACGCTCGTGAAGTTCCTGCGCGAGGGTCCGACCGACGCCGAGCTGGAAGCGGCGAAATCCAACCTGGTCGGCGGCTTCGCGTTGCGGATCGATTCGAATGCCAAGATCCTCGACAACCTGGCGGTAATCGGTTTCTATCGCCTGCCGCTCGATTACCTCGACCGATGGCCCGACCGCGTTGCCGCGGTGACGCTCGAGCAGGTTCGCGATGCGTTCGCGCGCCGGCTGGACATCGAGCGAATGGACACGGTCGTCGTCGGCGCGGGCGCATCGGCTCGATGAGCCCGCGGCGCCGCGTTGCGCCGACGCCGGGAGACTCGAGGCCGGGTGGCGTCGGGTCGCGTCGCCCTGCGAGGGGTTCGGCGCACCGCATCCGGATCATCGGCGGCCAGTGGAAACGCACGCCGATCGTCGTCGCCGACGTAGCCGGGCTGCGTCCGACGCCGGACCGCGTCCGGGAAACGCTGTTCAACTGGCTCGGCCAGCGCGTCGACGGATGGCGCTGCCTCGATCTGTTCGCCGGCAGCGGCGCACTGGGGATCGAAGCCGCTTCGCGCGGCGCAGCACGCGTCGTGCTCGTCGAGCACGACCGCAACGCCGCGGCGGCGATCGCCGCGACGATCGAGCGGCTCGGCGCGGCCGGCGTCGAACTCGTGCGGGCCGACGCCTTCGAGGCGCTGCGCCGCTTCGAGCACGCCGGCGAACGCTTCGACCTGGTGTTCGTCGACCCGCCGTTCGCCGCCGGCCTGCTCGAGCGCGTGCTCGCCGCGTTGCCGCCGGTGCTCGCGCCCGGCGCCCTGGTGCACGTAGAGTCCGGCGAGCGCTTCGCTGCGCCGCCCGGCTGGGTCGTCGAGCGCGCGGAACGCGCCGGGCAGGTCCGTTATCATCTGATGCGCCAGGCAGGCGATCGCGATCCTGGAGGAGACGAAGCATGACGCGCGCCATCTACCCGGGAACCTTCGATCCGCTGACGCGCGGTCACGAAGACCTCGTTCGTCGTGCCGCGAAGCTCTTCGACACGATCGTCGTCGCGGTGGCGGCGAGCCGCGGCAAGAATCCGATCTTCGACGTCGACGAGCGGCTGGCGATCGCGCGCGAGGTGCTCGGGCATTACCCGAACGTCGAGGTCATCGGGTTTTCGGGGTTGCTCGTGAAGTTCGTCGAGCAGCAGAACGCCGACGTCGTCGTGCGCGGCCTTCGCGCGGTGACCGACTTCGAGTACGAATTCCAGATGGCGGGGATGAACCGCCACCTGATGCCCGACGTCGAAACGATCTTCCTCACACCCACCGACAAGTACCAGTTCATTTCGGGCACGCTGGTGCGCGAGATCGCACTGCTCGGCGGGGACGTTTCGCAGTTCGTCGCGCCTTCGGTGCAGCGCTGGCTCGACCGCAAGCTCGCGGAATTGCGCGCCGCGCCTTCGGCCTGAGGTCCTCGCTGATGGCGCTGATCATCACCGACGAGTGCATCAACTGCGACGTGTGCGAAGCAGAATGCCCGAACCACGCGATCTCGATGGGCGCCGAGATCTACCAGATCGACCCGTTGCGCTGCACCGAGTGCGTCGGGCACTTCGACGAGCCGCGGTGCCGGCAGGTCTGCCCGGTCGATTGCATTCCCTTCGATCCGGCATGGGTCGAGACGCCGCAGCAACTCATGGACAAGTACCGCAGGCTGCAGGACGAGGCGGGGGTTGGCGCCGAACCCGGCGCAGAGGTGCCCGGGCAAGCTGCGCACCGCGACTGAAGTGAAGTCCGCCCTTTTTCTAGCCTCCGCGCGCTTGCGCCAGGCGTGCTGCCACCTGCTGAATCGCGCGCAGCCACAGGGATCGATTCCCCAGACAACTTGTTTTCAGGAGACTGCCGATGGCCATGAAAATTGATTCACTCGACCCGAGCACGACTGCTTTGCTGCTGATCGATCTGCAAAACGACTTCGTGGAGCCCGGTGCGCCGCTTGAAACCGCAATGGCCTATAAAAGCCTGCCCAAACTCCTGGAGCTGATGAAATTTTGCCGAGAAAATGGCGTCACATTGATTTATACGCGCCATGCCCATGACGAGGACGGTTCGGACATGGGCTTGTTCAAGGAAATCTATCCGGGCCTGGGGCAGCGGCAGGCTTTGATCGAGGGCCAACGCGGGGCCGAGATTTACAAGGACGTTGCTCCGCAGGAAGGCGACATCGTCGTACGCAAGCAGCGGTATAGCGGATTTTTTCAGACCAATCTCGATCTGATTTTGCGTACCAAAGGTATCAAGGACGTGGCGATTGCGGGCGCGACGTCTGAAGACTGCTGTCTCGCCACCGCTCGCGACGCCATGTATCGAGGCTATCGTGTGGCGTTCCTGGAAGACGTGATCGGCACCTACGATTATCCCGACATCGGCTATGGCGCCATCGCGGCCGAGGATTTGCATCGGATGATACTCACCATCGTCGGGGTAACTACCGCTCATGTCATGACCGCCGATACGTTCAAGTCACTGGTCCAGAGCTAGCTAGCCGCCGGTCGTTCCTGGGCTCCCGATCGTTTCGTAGACGAAGCTGCGGAAGATCGCCGCTTCGGACCACGCCGCCGCCTCGGCCGCGAGGCTTTCGTGCGACAGCGGCGATCGCGCCGCCCACTGGCGGGTCATCTCGAGTCGCAGCGATCCGCGCGACAGGAACAGTGCGGGCGTGGGGACCTCGACGTCGTCGCGTTTGCGGTGCAGGATCGTCGCGACGCGCAGGGCGACCACCGACAGCCAACCAGGCTCGTCGTCGATCGATCCGCGCAGCTTGCGAAGACCGCCGGTCTGCGCGAGTGCGAGTTGCGCGAGTTCGTCCTGTTCGCGCTGCGAGAATCCGGGCATGTCGGCGTTGCCCACGATGTACGCCGAATGCTTGTGGAATCCTTCGTGCGAGATCGAGCGGCCGACTTCGGCCAGCTGTGCCGCCCAGCCCAGGATCTGCCGGCGTGCCTGCAGCACTTCCTGCGCGCCGCGCGCTCCCTGGTCGAAGAGCGCGAGTGCCGTGTCGCGCACGCGCGCCGCGTGGCGAAGGTCGACGCCGTGCCGGCGCAGCATCTGCTCGATCGTGATCGTGCGCACGTCGCGCCCTTCAGCGCGTCCGAGCAGGTCGTACAGCACGCCCTGGCGCAGGGCGCCGCCGCAATATCGCAACGAGTCGACGCCCAGTTCGTCGAACACGGCCATCATCACCGCGAGCCCCCCGGCGAACACCGGCCGACGATCGGCGCGCAACCCGGCAAGCTGCACCGTCTCCACGTTGCCCGCCGTCATGAGCGCGTCGTGCATGCGCGCCAGTGACCCGCGATCGAGCGCTTCGGCGTTCCAGTGCGCCTGCGCGACCTGCCAGAGCGATTTCGCGGTACCCGAAGTGCCGACCGCATAGGTCCAGCCCCGCGCCGCGAATGATTCGGCGATCTGCGCGAAGACCGCGCGCGCCTCGTAATACGCGGTGTCGAACGAGGTGCGCGTCACGCATCCATTTGGGAAATGCCGGGTCGACAGCACGACGCAGCCGACAGGGGCAGACTCGAGGATCCGCGCCTCCATGTCGGTGCCGACGATGCATTCCGTGGAGCCGCCGCCGATGTCGACGATCAGCCTCGGCTTGCCGTCGCTCGGCAACGAATGGGCCGCGCCGAGGTAGATGAGCCGCGCCTCCTCGAGCCCGGAAACGACCTCGATCGGAAAACCGAGCGCCGCTTCGGCCGAGGCGAGGAACCGGGGCGCATTGCGCGCGACGCGCAGCGTGTTCGTGCCCACCGCACGCACCGCCTCCGGGGCGAACGAGCGAAGTCGTTCGCCGAAGGTCGCGAGTGCGGCGAGCGCCCGGCTGCGCGACGCCTCGTCGAGCGTGCCGTCGGCGCGAAGCCCGCTGGCGAGCCGCACCGTGTGCTTGACGGCATCGAGCGGCACCGCCAACTCGCCGGACGGCGAGCGTTCGACGCGCGCGATCAGCAGCCGAAAGCTGTTCGAGCCGAGATCGACGGCAGCCAGCAAGCGATTTCCGGGCATCGGTAATGGGGCGGGCGGGGCTGCCGAGTCGAACCCCGGTTCCGGGTTGCGAAGCGATGGGAGAAGCGAAGTATCGCAAAGCAGGCGGTGGCTGGGGGCGCCGGGCTGCATCGCTGCCGCAACCGAACCGTCATCTTCGGTTCCTAGCATGGCGGCGGGCCGATCCGGCCTGCATCAGAGCGAGAACATGAAACTCGAAGCAGACGACTGCGCGGTCAATCCTTCGGGAAACCCGAACCTCGACCAGATCGTCGAACGCACGCTGTCGCGGCGCGTGCTCCTGAAGTCCGGCCTCGGCCTGGCGACGCTGCCCTTCTTCGGCGCGCTCGCAGCGTGCGGCGACGGTGCGGAAAGCGTCTCCGGCGTGGCGACTGCGCAGGCGAAGGCGAGGCCGCTGCGCAAGGCTTTCGCGCCGGTCGCCGCGTCGAGCGGCGATTCGATCGTCGTCCCCGACGGCTACGTCGCCGACGTGCTGTACCGCTGGGGCGATCCGTTGACCCAGGCCGCTGCCCACCAGTGGCGCGGCGACGCCTCCGAAACGTGGGTCGAGCAGGAGAACCAGGCGGGCGACAATCACGACGGCATTTCGTTCTTCCCGTTCGAGGACACGGGCGAAGGACGCAAGGGCTCCGCGTCGGGCCTGCTCGTGATGAACCACGAGTACGTGAATTACGAGTACTTCCTGCCGCCCGGCAACGATGCAGCCGATTGGCTCGCTCCCTGGACCGCCGACAAGGCGAAGAAGGCACTGGCCGGCCACGGCGTGTCGGTGATCGAGGTGCGGCGGGGTGCCGACGGCCGCTGGGACTACGTGCGCGGATCGCGCTACAACCGCCGCATCACCGGCTACACGCCGATGCAGATCACCGGTCCGGCGGCCGGGTCGTCCGCGCTTCGCACCGCGGACGACCCGACCGGGACGCACGTGCTGGGTACGCTCAACAACTGCGCGAACGGGCGAACGCCGTGGGGCACGTACCTCACCTGCGAAGAGAACTTCAACGGCTATTTCGGTTCGACCGACGCGGGACACGAGCTCGATGCGCTGGATCGGCGCTACGGGGTCGGACGCTCCAGCGCGTATCGATGGCACGAGGTCGACGAACGCTTCGACATCAGCGGCAACCCGAACGAGCCGAATCGTTTCGGGTGGATCGTCGAGATCGACCCCTTCGACCCCGCGTCGACGCCGAAGAAGCGCACGGCGCTCGGACGCATGAAGCACGAGAACGCCGAGGTCGTGCTCGCGCGCGACGGACGCGTCGTCGTCTACATGGGCGACGACCAGGTATTCGAGTACATCTACAAGTTCGTGAGCGAGGGCCGCTACGACCCGCGCAATCCCGCGGCCAACCGCGACCTGCTCGATCGCGGCACGCTGTACGTGGCGAAGTTCGCCGACGGAGCGACCACCGCGGACGACAAGGGCATCGGCGAGTGGGTGCCGCTGATCCACGGTGAAACGGTCCGCGGAGCGGGATTCGCGAACCAGGCCGACGTGCTGATCAACGCGCGCGGCGCGGCCGACGAAGTCGGTGCGACGAAGATGGACCGTCCCGAGTGGATCGCCGCGCATCCGAAGCGTTCGGGCGAGGTCTATTGCACGCTGACGAACAACGGCTCGCGCGGCGGGCCCGGGCAGCCGGGCGTCGACGATGCGAATCCGCGCGCGGCCAATCGCTACGGGCAGATCGTCCGCTGGCTCGAGGACGGCGGCGACGCGGCCGCGCTCGCGTTCACCTGGGACCTTTTCCTGGTGGCGGGAAATCCGATCGCGCATCCCGATCGCGACGACCTGCGCTCGGGTTCGGCGCTGATCGACGAGA
>JAKFES010000255.1:0-2046 GCA_036675585.1 Burkholderiaceae bacterium | reverse complement strand
CGCTGCGCTCGCCGTTGTCGCCAGCCATTCGCTCGAGCATCGTGTTCGAGCGCTCGTCGGGTGGGCGCCGCTACTGCAGGGCCGACTGCAGCTCTCCTCGCTGTTGCGCGCCGCCGCGCTGGGACGCGGCGCACCCGCCAACCAAGTTCGTGACCCGAAGGCGTCGTGGGCCGTCGGAGAGATCGCGATGCTCGCGGGCTACCCGGTTTCGGCTGCGCTTGCCGAGCAGTTGCAGGCGCTCGATGCGACGGGTGCTCCGGCGGCGGAATCGGCAACGCTGCTGGACGTTCGCCTCGCAGTCGGGGACGATGCCGTCGCGCCTTCGCCGGCGTTGCTTGCGCATGCGCAGCGCTGGAACGACGCGGGCGTTGCGACAAGGCTCGAGGCGATCGCCGGGCCGGCTTTCTGGAACGTCGCCGACCTGGTCGACGTTCCCGCGCTGGTCGATGCCACCGTGAGCGCGGTCGAGCACGCGCTCGGGCGCGACCTTGCCCGGGTGGCGACGTGAATCCGGCGAAGCCCGACACCCGGGAGTCGGTCGTCGTCATCGGACCGTCCGGCGAGGAGCTGATCGCGATTCTCGCCGTACCGGCCGAGACCCGGCGAGCGGCACCGGTCGGCGTCGTGATCGTGGTCGGCGGGCCCCAGACCCGCGTCGGCTCGCATCGACAGTTCGTCCTGCTCGCCCGCGCGCTCGCCGCCGCCGGCTATCCGTGTCTGCGCTTCGACTACACCGGCATGGGTGACAGCACCGGCCCGATGCCCGATTTTCAGCGTGCCGGATCCGACATCCGGCGCGCGTGCGATGCGCTGCAGGCCGCGTGCCCCGGAGTCGAGCGCCTGGCCCTGTGGGGCCTGTGCGACGGCGCGACAGCGGCACTGATGTACGCGTCGGGCGACGATCGTGTTGCATGCGTGGTGGCGGCCAACCCGTGGGTGCGTGAGGAAGCGACGCGTGCCGCGGCGATCGTGCGTTCGCACTACCGCTCGCGCCTGCGTTCGCGCGAATTCTGGCGCAAGCTTTTCGGGGGCCGCATCCGGGTATGGGCCAGCTTGCGCGAGGCCTTCGGGTACCTTTGGCGGGCGAGGGGGACGCGTAACGCGCCCGGTGCGGACACGCCCGGTCTCGCTACGCGGCTCGCCGCGGTGCTCGCCGATCCCGGCGCAGCGGTCCGGCTGCAGCTCAGCGGTCGCGACCTGACCGCTGCCGAGTTCGAGATCGCGATGAATGCGGGCAACGTGTACGCGTCGAGCCCGGCGACAGCACTTCGCCTGGCCGATGCCGATCACACGTTCTCGGAATCGTCGGCGTGGCGCGCCGTCATCGACGACACGCTCGTGCAACTGGAGCGTGTCGGGCAGGAGAAGAAAGCTACCTGAATCGGAGGGTCTGCCGGTGTACGAGCAGCGTCGGAAAAAGGTGAGCCGCCTGGTCGGATCGATCGTCCTGCCGCTTTCCATCGCCTCGGCTTGCGCCGGGCCTCCGTCGGCCGAACCACAACGTGCGGCGAAGATCCAGCAGGTCCCGGCGGACCCCGGCCCCCGCGACGCGCAACTCGAAGCGGCGCTCGGCACGCTTTCGCACGACGGTCCGGCGACGCCGGAGCAACTCTCGCTCTACCTGCCCATCGCCGGCGATCCGGGCGCATCGCTCGCCGCCCGCGTGCGCTATCGCGACGGAACGCGATGGGTCGACGCGCATCCGCTGTTCCGCGTTCGCCCCGAATTCGCGGCGAAGGGTCCCCGGGTGGACGCGGTGTTCGCCGGCGTCGTCACCGGGCTCGAGCCCGGTCGCGAGTACCGCGTCGAGGTGACCGTACGCGGCCCGGGCGGTCACGCGATACGCGAACTGGTGGCGAGGACCGCGCCGCTCCCCCGGCCGGCGGGCACGCCGACAAAGACCATCGCACCGGGAACCGGCGCGGCGCAGATCCAGGCCGTGTTCGATTCGGCGAGCGCGAACGACGTCATCGTTTTCCGCAACGGCACGTATCCGGTCGACAACCTCACGCTCAAGCGCGGCGGCACCGAGGAGCGGCCGCTCTA
>JAKFES010000033.1:0-2074 GCA_036675585.1 Burkholderiaceae bacterium | reverse complement strand
CCCGACGCCCACGCGCCGGCGCTCGATGCCCGCGAGGGCGCGACGCCACCGGCGCGCGGCACGGCGCCGGTCGCCGTGCGCTACGAGACCGTCCTCGACGACCCGCGGCTCGAATACTGGATCGCACGCATCGAGGCGGCCGACCTCGTCGGGTTCGATACCGAAACCACCTCGCTCGATCCGATGCGCGCCGAGATCGTCGGCCTGTCGCTGTCGGTCGAGCCGTTCGAGGCGTGCTACGTGCCGATGGGACACCGCTACACGGGCGCTCCCGAACAGCTGGCGCGCGGGCACGTGCTCGAGCGGTTGCGCGAATGGCTCGAGGACGAGCATCGCGCGAAAGTCGGGCAGAACCTGAAGTACGACGCGCACGTGCTGGCGAACCACGGGATCCGGCTGGCGGGGATCGCGCATGACACGCTGCTCGAGAGCTATGTGCTCGAGGCGCACCGCAACCACGACCTCGATTCGCTCGCCGATCGCCATCTCGACCGACGCACGATCCGCTATGCCGATGTCGCCGGCAAAGGCGTGCGCCAGATCGGCTTCGAGCAGGTCGAGATCGAGGCGGCGACGCGCTACGCCGCCGAGGACGCCGACGTCGCGCTGCACCTGCATCGCACGCTGTATCCCGAGATCGCCGCCGACGAGCGACTCGAGTACATCTATCGGGGCATCGAGCTGCCGGTCTCGCGCGTGCTGCAGACGATGGAGCGCACCGGCGTGCTGATCGACGCGCAGGCGCTGACGCGCCAGTCGGAGGAGCTCGGCCAGCGCATGCACGCGCTCGAGCGCGAGGTCGCCGAGCTCGTCGGACAGCCGTTGAACATGGGGTCGCCCAAGCAGTTGTGCGAAGTGCTGTACGAGCGCATGGGCCTTCCGGTGCTCAAGAAGACCGCCAGCGGCGCCCCGTCCACCGACGAGGACGTGCTCGCGAAGCTCGCCGAGGACTATCCGCTGCCGCGCATCGTCCTCGACTGGCGCTCGCTGTCCAAGCTCAAGGGCACGTACACCGACAAGCTGCCGAAGATGGTCGACCCGCGCAGCGGGCGCGTGCACACGCGCTATTCGCAGGCGGTCGCCGTCACCGGGCGCCTCGCGTCGAGCGACCCGAACCTGCAGAACATCCCGATCCGCACCGCCGAAGGCCGGCGCATCCGCGAGGCGTTCGTCGCGCCGCCGGGCTCGAAGATCGTCTCGGCCGACTACTCGCAGATCGAGCTGCGGATCATGGCGCACATCTCGGGCGACGAGAATCTGTTGCGCGCCTTCGAGCGGCGCGACGACGTGCACCGTGCGACGGCGGCCGAGATCTTCGGCGTCGAGCCGTCCGACGTCAGCTTCGAGCAGCGCCGCTACGCGAAGGTGATCAACTTCGGGCTGATGTACGGAATGAGCGCGTTCGGGCTGGCGGCGAACCTGGGCATCGACCGCAGCGCCGCGAAGAGCTACATCGATCGCTATTTCGCGCGCTACCCGGGCGTCGCGCGCTACATGGAGGAAACGCGCGCGGCGGCACGGCGCAACGGATACGTCGAGACCGTGCTCGGTCGCCGGCTGTGGCTCGCCGAGATCAACAGTCCGAACGGACCGCGCCGGTCGGGGGCGGAACGCGCGGCGATCAACGCGCCGATGCAGGGCACGGCCGCCGACCTGATCAAGCTCGCGATGATCGCCGTGCAGCAATGGATCGAGCGCGAAGCGATGCGTTCGCGACTGATCCTGCAGGTGCACGACGAGCTCGTGCTCGAGGTACCCGACGACGAGCTCGACACGATGCGCGAACGACTGCCCGCGCTGATGTGCGATGTCGCCCGGCTCGCCGTCCCGCTCGAGGTCGAGCTCGGCGTCGGCGAGAACTGGGACGAAGCGCACTGAGAGCGAACCGGGCGGCGAACCGGCTCGCTCGTCCGGTGCCCGCTGCGGCGCGCGCGCGCGACCCTGGCGTCTGGGGCCTGTTCACACTACGATCGTCCCCGCGTGAGCCCGAAAAAAGCGCGCAATCAAGGCGCAAAGCGCAGCCGTGGCGGGGCCACGGCGAGCATTTGCAACGCCGAGTGCGCGCTTTTTTCGG
>JAKFES010000190.1:0-2075 GCA_036675585.1 Burkholderiaceae bacterium | reverse complement strand
GCTGCGCACGAAGGCTTCGTCGATCACCGCTTCGAGCACCTGCCGGTCGCGCGCGTGCATCCGGCCGGGCACCGCAGCCTCGGCGAGCCTCGGCACCTCGGCCCGCAAGGCCTGGCGCGTCTCCGGCGCGACCTGCAGGCGAACGAGCCGCGCATCGAGCGAGGCGCCGAATGCGCTCACGGCGATCGCGCCGAGCAACGCGACCGCGAGCACTCCGGCGACGCGCGAGACCGCGTTGTTGATTCCCGAGGCGGTGCCTGCCTGGCGATCGTCGACCGCGGCCATCACGGTCGCCGTCAACGGCGCGACGCTGATCGCCATGCCGACGCCGAGCACGACCATCGCCGGAAAGAACGTCGTCCAGTACGAACCGCCGATGTCCGGAAGGGCGAAGCCCGCGATCCCGATCCCGGCGACCACCGGGCCGGCGACCAGCGGCTTGCGTGCCCCGACCCGCTCGCTCAGGCTGCCCGCCCAGCGCGACAGCGCGCCGAGGATCAAGGTGAACGGAAGGAACGCCGCGCCCGCCGCGGTCGCCGAATACCCCTGGACCTCGATCAGGTTGAACGGCAGGAAGAACAGGACGCCGCTCAGCGCGAAATACAGCAGCAGCGTCATCGCGTTCGCCCCGCTGAACGTGCGCGAGCGAAACAGGTCGAGCGGCATCATCGGCGACGCCGCCCGACGCTCCCAGCGAACGAACGCCGCGAGCACGAGCGCGCCGGCGAGCACGGTGCCGGCAACCACCGGATCGGCCCACCCTCTCGCCGATGCGCTGGTCAGGCCCCAGGCGAGCGCGGCCAGCCCGGCGCTCGCCAGCACGCCGCCGCGCCAGTCGATCGTCGCTTCGCCCGCCCGGCCGCCGAGCGGCGGGACGCGCCATCGCACCAGCGCGAGCGCGGCGAGCGCGATCGGCACGTTGAGGAAGAAGATCGCGCGCCACGACCACGCGTCGACGAGCCATCCGCCCAGGACCGGGCCGAGCGCCGTCGTCAGTGCCGAGAAACCCGCCCAGGTGCCGATCGCCGCTCCGCGCTCGTGCTTTGCGTACGCCGTGCTGATCAGCGCGAGGCTGTTGGGCACGAGCAGCGCCGCGCCGATCCCTTGCGCGGCGCGGGCCGCGATGAGCGCCATGGCACTCTGCGCGGCGCCGCAGGCGACCGAGGCGGCCGCGAACAGCACGACGCCCCAGGCGAAGACTTCGCGCCGTCCGAAGCGGTCACCGGCCGAGCCGCCGACCAGGATCAGCGCGCCGAGCAGCAACGTGTAGGCATTGACGATCCACTGGACCGTGCGGACCGATGCGCCCCACTCGGCCTGCAGCACGGGCAGCGCAACGTTGACGACGGAGCCGTCGATGAACGCCATGCTCGAGCCGAGGATCGCCGTTGCCAGCACCCACGGCTGCGTCCGCGCCAGGCAACCGCGCGTGTCCGGCGCCGTCGCGCGCAGCAGGCCCTCGTCGCACGGCGCCCGTTCGGAGCCGATCACCGGCGCACGAGGCCGAAGCCCCGATCGGGCCGATCAGCGAGCGGAACGACTTGCCGGGATCGCGTCCGCCGGATCCGCCGACACGTGCGAACGCCCCGACGAGACGGTGCGCGAGCGGACCCGATCGGGCCGCACGCACCGCTGCTCGTCGAGCAGGCACGCCAGCGCGGCGGCGACGAATAGATACGGCCCGGCGTCGGTCGAAACGGGTTGCCGATATGCGCTCAGTCGCGAAGCGTCGACCCACGCGGTCTGTGCGTTCGCATAGCGGACGAGCACTGCACCGGTATCTCGGCGAACGCGGACGGCCTGCGCCAGCAAGTGCGACCCGCCGTCGGCGACCCGGTAATTCAGACCGGCAACGACGCGGTCGACCTCCTCGGCGAGCGCGGGCGAACCGATGCACGCCCACGAGAGAACGCACATCGTCACGGTCAGGGCTCGCATGTCGGCACTCCTCGGGGCGGCGCGGGAATGCGCAGGCAAGGCACGGGCCCGCCCCGGGCGGCGCTCACGAGCGGGCGGACGCGTTCCTTTCGCCCTCGCCCCGCCATGCATCGAGCGCGACCGCGCCGAACACGAGC
>JAKFES010000207.1:0-2080 GCA_036675585.1 Burkholderiaceae bacterium | reverse complement strand
GCTGCTGCCTGGCGTGGCCGGCATCGGCCAGCCTGAGGGTCTGCCGGTACAGGTCCTCGTCGGCCATGCCCCAGGCGTTCTTGAAGCTGATTTCGTTCTCGGGGACGCTGCTCTGGTCGACGATGCGATAGCCGTTGCCGCTGAAGAACGCGTTCATGTTGTCGAAGTAGCCGTAGCCACCGTACAGGAACGTCGCGTCGAAACCATGCTCGGCCAGCGCCGAGCCGAGCGTCTGCAGCCCTTCGATCCCGGGACGGCGCACGATCGACTGGCCGGGCAGCGGCGGCAGCCCCGTGGAGAGTGCCTCGAGGCCGCGCACCGTGCGCGTTCCGGTGGCGTACAACTGGGTGAAGGAGACGCCGCCGCGCGCGAGCCGGTCGAGGTTGGGCGTCAGCCCTTCGGGGTTGCCGAAGACGCCCAGATACTGCGCGCTCAGGCTCTCCACCTGGATGACCACGACGTGTCTCGGCTTCGCTGCGACGGACGCGGATCCGGCGCGAACGATGCGCGGCGCTGCCTGCGCACGCGGCCACGGACCCGCCAGGCGTCGGGCGCGCGCGTCGTCGATCGTCGCGTAGAAGCGCCGGAACGGCAGCTCGTTGTCCCGGAACGCGGCCACGAAGCTCGCCGGACCGTTGCGCGCGAGTTCCTGCGCGATCGCGTCGGCCCGCAACGCGCCGGCCGCGTCGGCACTTTCGTTCAACGCCATGCCCGCGCGCGCAGCCAATCCGCATACGGCGAGCGCCGCCAGCGCGACGAGCGCCCGGCGCCGGGGGCGCCACGCGGGCTGCACGTCGAGCGGGACCGCCCGTGCGAGCAGCCACGCGACCAGTCCGCCGGCCGGCACCAGCGGCGCGAGCATCGACACGACCGGATACGACTCGCGGATGTTGCCGATCACCTCGGTCGTGTACACGAGGTAATCGACCGCGATGAAATTGAAGCGCGTGCTGAACTCGTCCCAGAACAGGACCTCGGCGATCGCGACGAATCCCGCCGCGGCAGCGAAGACGGCCAGGCGTACACGACGTCCGAAGCGCGATACCCGCGGATGCCCGGCGCCGGCGTGCGACAGTGCGCCCACAGCGAGCGCGGCGCCGGCGACCGACAGGGCGAGCAGCGCGTCGACGGCCAGTCCGCGCGCGACGACGACGAGCAGCGCGAACGGCTGCGCATCGAAAGTCGGCCACGCGAGCGCGATCAGAACGATTCGGGTCGCCGTCCACGTGCCGAGCAGCAGCAGGAACGCCGCCGCGGCGTTGGCACCAGCCTGGTGCGAGAGCGCGCGCCGGGGCGCGACAAGGAAGGATTTGCACATGCCGCGCACCATGCCTGCGCCGGTGTGAGGCGAGCGCGTGCAAGTTGTGAGCGAACTGTGAGCGTCGCGCGGCGCGTGACGCGGCGATCAGGCGAATCCGATCGAAACGCGGGTCCCGCGTGCCGGATCGCTGTCGATCGCGATCGACCAGCCCGCCCCCTCGCAGATCCGCTCGACGATGCTCAGGCCGAGCCCGAGGGCGGCCGGATCGGCGCCTTCGCCGCGCGTGCGGTCGAAAGGCTCGCGGCTCGCATCGAAGCCGCGGCCGTCGTCGCTCACGGTGAGGGTCGATCGGTCGAACGCCACGTCGATCCGGGTTCCGCGGCTGTGGCGGATCGCGTTGCGCACCACGTTCACCAGGACGATCCAGAGCGCATCGCGGTCGGCGTGCATCGCATCGCCGGGGGCGATCGAGCTGCGCATCTCGATCGAGCGCGCACGCGCTTCACCGCGCAGATGCCCGAACACCTCGTCGACGAGCGGTGCAGCCTCGATGCGCACCTGCGCAGCCGATGCGGTTCCGCGCGCGGCGCGCAACAGCCCGGCGGTGAGCCGGGTGATCTCGGTGAGACTCGCGCGCAGCTGAACGACGCGAGCGCGCTGCGGTGCATCGAGCGCAGCCGATTCGAGCAGATCGAGCGTGGTCACCGCCTGCGTGAGCGGCGTGCGCAACTCGTGGCTGGCGGACGCCGAGAAGGCCCGCTCGCGTGCGAGCGCCGCATCGAGACTGCGGCGACGCTCGTCGAGCGCGGCCGCGAGCTC
>JAKFES010000170.1:0-2083 GCA_036675585.1 Burkholderiaceae bacterium | reverse complement strand
CGATCGCGCGCGACGCGGGCGTCGGCGCGCTGCTCGCGTGCCCGATGCTCGTCGGCGTGCCGGGCTTCGTCGAACTCGTTCGCGCCGAGGCCGGCGTGCCGCTGCTCGCGCACCCCGCGCTCGCCGGGCTGCGCATCGCGCCCGCCCTGCTGCTCGGACGCCTGTTCCGGCTCTTCGGCGCCGACGCGACGATCTTCCCGAACTGGGGCGGCCGCTTCCCGGTCACGCGCACGGAGTGCCTGGCGATCGCCGACCGTGCGCGCGAACCGCTCGGGCCGCACCGGCCCGCGCTGCCCGTTCCGGCCGGCGGCCTGCGCGTCGAGCGCATCGACGAGATCGTGCGCGCGTACGGGCCCGATTCGATGCTGCTGATCGGCGGCGACCTGCTCGCCGCCGGCGACGCCCTGCCCGCGCGCGCGGCCGATTTCGCCTCGCGCGTCGCACGCGCGGCGCAGGAGCCGGCGCATGAGTGATTCGCCGGTCCGCCGCCGCGTGGCCGCCGCGCGCTGGGAGCGCGTCGACACGATGCAGTACAAGGCCCCCGGCAGCGCGCCGTTTCGCGACATCACGCGCCAGCTGCTGTTCGGCGACGACGAGCTCGCGTGCGAGCTGCGCTATTTCGAGATCGCCCCGGGCGGACATTCGACGCTCGAGCGTCACGAACACCGGCACGCGGTCCTCGTGCTGCGCGGCCGCGGCCGCTGCCTCGTCGCCGATCGCGTCCACGAGATCGGCGAGCACGATCTCGTCTCGATCGCGCCGAACGCGTGGCACCAGTTCCGCGCGGCCGACGACGCGCCGCTCGGCTTCCTGTGCCTGGTCAACCGGGTGCGCGACCGACCGCGCCTGCCCGACGCCGGCGATCTCGCCGCGCTTCGCCGCGATCCGGCGATCGCCGCGTTCATCCGCACCGGCGACGACACCGGGGAGACGCCCGATGCCTGAGCGGCGCGGCGCGAACGACGGCGAACCGCGCACGAGCCGCGGGCGCGACGCGCAGCGCGAAGAAGGCCCGGGCCGCTTCGCGCACGTGCCCGCCGAGGCGATTGCCGCGCACGCCGGCGCGCCGCTGCTGCAGCGCGCCGGCGGCTTCCTGCGGCTGCGGCTGAACCGCCCGGCCGAGCACAACCGGCTCGACCCCGCCGACGTCGACGCGATGCTCGCGCTCTTCGAGCGACTCGCCGTCGACGACGCCGTGCGCGCGCTCGTCGTCACCGGCAGCGGCACGCGCACGTTCAGCTCCGGCTACACGCTGCAGTCGATCCGCTCGGAGCTCGATGCGCGCTTCGAGCGCATGCTCGATGCGCTCGAACGGCTGCCGTTCCCGACGATCGCCGTGCTCAACGGCAGCGCCTACGGCGGCGCGACCGACCTCGCGCTGTGCTGCGACCTGCGCATCGGCTCGCCGGCGCTCGAGATGTTCATGCCGGCCGCGCGCTTCGGCCTGCATTACTACCCGGGCGGCATCCGCCGCTATTTCCAGCGACTCGGCCTGCCGGCGGCCGGCAAGCTGCTGCTCACCGCAACCACGATCGGCGCCGACGAGATGCTGCGCATCGGTTTCCTCACCGACCTCGTCGCGCGCGAAGCGCTCGATGCGCGCGTCGGCGCGCTGCTCGACGACGTCGAGCGCACCGAACCGAAAGTCGTCGCGCAGATGAAGCGCCATCTGCTCGCGCTCGCCCAGGCTCCGCTCGAAACCCCGCAGGCGAGCGCGACGCTCGCGTCGATGCGCGACGCCTGGCGGGCGAGCCTCGACTCGGACGCGCTGCGCGATCGGCTCGCGGCGCTGCTCGCCGCGCCGCGCACCGCCGACCGGGCATCGGGCACGCAGGCACCGGCCGCGAAAGCGGCATCGGACCTGCCCGGCCCCTCGTCCGGGATGTAAGCCGTCGATCGCCCGGGCGACTGCCCCAAGGCTCAGGATCTCCCGATGCCCCGCGTGCCCGAAACCGACCACCGCTCTCCTGCGCGCCGCCGTGCGCTGCGCGCGCTGACGCTCGGCGTCGCCGCGGCGGCCGGCCCCGGGGCCGGCTGGCTCGGCACCGTCCGCGCGCAGGCGGCGTCGCCCGCACCGGACGCG
>JAKFES010000167.1:0-2102 GCA_036675585.1 Burkholderiaceae bacterium | reverse complement strand
GGATCGACGGCTTCCCGTTGCCGCCACCAGCGTGCGGCGGCGAAGGCGGCGCCGAACGTGGCCAGCGTGGCGGCGAGGGCGGGGGCGGCGTTCCTGGGCATGCGCTTCGGCTCCGTTTTTCAGCTCGCAGTGTCCGCGCTGACCGCGCTCATCCGGCGTGGCGTGCTGCGCGGCGCGGCCAGTCGGGCGAGCAACTGCGCGACCTGCGCGACGTGGTCATCGAGATTGAAGCGCTGCAGCGCGCGCTCGCGCGCCGCGTGCGCCATGCGCTCGCGCTTCCCGGGCGTGGCGAGCAGGTCGACGACGGCATCGGCGGCCGCCTCGACGTCGCATTCGCCGGCGAGGAACCCGGTGACTTCGTGCGCGACCAGGTCGGGAATTCCGCCGACGCGTGTGGCGACTACCGGGACGCCGCAGGCCATCGCCTCCATCAGCGCGAGCGGCATCGCTTCGGAACGCGAGGTCGAAGCGAGTAGGTCGAGCTCGTTGTAGACCCGGGGAAGGTCATCGCGCAGGCCGGCGAGGTGGACCCGATCGGACAGGCGCTCGCTTTCGATCTGCGCGGCGAGTTCGCGGTGCATCGGGCCGGTTCCGATCAGGATGAAATGTGCGTTCGGCGCCCGGCGGTGCGCGTGCGCGGCGAGCCGTACGAAATGGTCGGGTCCTTTTTCCCACGACAGCCGCCCGACGAGCCCGACCAGCGGCGCCTCGGGGTCGTCGACGCCGAGTTCGCGGCGCAGCGCCGGGTCGCGCGTTTCGGCCGGGTGGTACAGGCGCGTATCGACGCCGTTCGCGATCAGGCTGATACGGTCGGCATCGACGCCGAGTCCGAGCGCGTGGTAGTAGGTTTGCCGGCACACCACGTTGATTCGCGACCCGGTGCAGCGATGCACTTCGAGGTCGGTCATGGTGAGTTGCCTGCCGTGGATGGTCGTGACGACGGGCTTGCCCGTCATGCGCCCGGCCAGCGCGGCGAGCATGTGCGCATTGGGCAGATGCGCGTGCAACACGTCGATGCCGACCGACTGGATCAGCGCGCACGTCGTCTGCAACGACGCCCAGGACGGATCGTCGGGCGGCATCGAGACGATCAGCGTGTCGACGTCGAGTGCGCGCAGCCGTTCGGTCAGCGGGCTTTCGAACGGGCACATCGCGGTGATCGCGAAGCGCTCGCTCGGCAGTCGCTCGATCAGCCGCTGCGCGTAGCTTTCCATTCCGCCGACGATGGCATTGCCGAGGACCTGCAGGACGTGAATCCGGTTCGTCGTTGCCATCAGCAGCACCCCCGTTGCGTGCCCGGCTGGTTCGACGCCCGCGGCTGCACGGTCTTCGCCGACCCCGCCGCTTCGCGCCGCAGCCAGGCGGCCGCCGTCCCGCTCCAGATCCGCTCGCGGTCGGCCGCGTCGACGCCGATCTCGTCGAGCAGCCGCTCGACCCATCCGCGGCGCTCGGCAATCGTGCCCGCGCTGCACGGCAGGAAGCAGTCGCTGCCGAACTGCAGCAACCCGGCGCCGAGCACCTGCAGCGCGCGCGCGAGCGCCTCGCGCCGGTACGGCGGAGGCGGCCCGAACGAGATGTCGAAACGGAACGCGCAGCGATCGGCCGGCACGCCGTGGATGCGGTCGATCAGCCCGACCGCGATCGCTTCGTCGGTCCACGGCCAGCCGAGATGCGCCAGCGCGACGCGCGCGCCGGGGTGGTCGCGCAGCGCTTCGAAGAACGTCGGTCGGCAGAAACGCCCCGAGCGCCCGTCGATGAAGATCCCGCTATGGAAGAGCACCGGCAACTCGAGCTCGGAGGCAACGGCGAACGTCGGCTGCACGCGTTCGTCGTACGGATACCACCCGGTCGGCACCATCTTCGCGCCGCGCAACCCCCACGACTCGATCGACCGCCGCAGCAGATCGGGCGCGCCCGGATCGCGCGGATCGACCACGGCGAGCCCGGTGAGCCGATCGGGGTGCTCGCGCACCAGCGCGCCCAGGTGGCGGTTCGCGCGCTCGAGCGAGTCCGGATCGTCGAGCGAGTATCCGTCGCCGAGGAAGGGCGCGAGCAGCACGCCGTGATCGATTCGCGCTTCGTCGAGCGCGCGCAGCACGTCG
>JAKFES010000051.1:0-2113 GCA_036675585.1 Burkholderiaceae bacterium | reverse complement strand
CGCCGGTCTTGAAGCCCGCCTGCGTCGCATCGTATCCGTGGCCCTGGCGGGCGCGCACCCATCCCATCGACGACACGATGACGGTGACCGGCTCCTCGGGCACCTTCACTTCGATCGTCGTTCGCTCGGCCGCCTCGATCAGCGTGCGGCGCTCGTCGCCGTACTGCTTCGCGTCGGCTTCGATCTCCTTCACGAGCAGCCGGCGCATCGCGGCCGGACTCCCGAGCAGCGCTTCGAGCGACCGCTTCTCGGTGCGCAGCGACGCGAGCTCCTGCTCGATGCGGATCGCCTCGAGTCGCGCAAGCTGCCGCAGGCGGATCTCGAGGATGTCCTCGGCCTGCCGATCGCTCAGTGCGAACGCGGCGATCAGCGCCGGCTTCGGCTCGTCGGACTCGCGGATGATGCGGATCACTTCGTCGATGTGCAGCAGCACGAGCTGCCGCCCCTCGAGAATGTGGATGCGCTCGTCGACCTTGCCGAGCCGGTGCCGGCTGCGCCGCGTGACGGTGCGTACGCGAAACTCGCACCACTCGGCGAGGATCGCCGCCAGGTTCTTCTGTCGCGGCCGGCCGTCGAGCCCGATCGTCACCAGGTTCACCGAGACGCCCGTTTCGAGGCTGGTATGCGCGCGCAGCACGCGCAACAGCTCGTCGCAGTCGATGCGGGACGTCTTGGGCTCGAAGACGAGCCGCACCGGCGCTTCCTTGCCCGACTCGTCGCGCACCGCATCGAGCACCGAGAGCACCGACTGCTTGAGCTGCAACTGCTCGCCGTTCACCGATTTCTTGCCGGGGCGGGTCTTCGGATTCGTGAGCTCCTCGATCTCCTCGAGCACACGCTGCGCGGACACGCCGTGCGGCAACTCGGTCACGACGAGCTGCCATTGGCCGCGCGCGAGCTCCTCGATCGTGTGCCGGGCGCGCATCTTGACCGATCCGCGACCCGACGCGTAGATCTCGCGCAGGTCGTGCGCGGCCGAGATGATCTGCCCGCCGCCCGGGAAATCGGGGCCCGGGACCAACGCGACCAGCTCGTCGATGCCGATCTTCGGGTTCTTCAGCACCGCGACCGCCGCCGCGGCGACCTCGCGCAGGTTGTGCGGCGGGATTTCGGTGGCCATGCCGACCGCGATGCCCGATGCCCCGTTGAGCAGCAGCATCGGCAGCCGCGCGGGCAGCAGCGCGGGCTCCTGCGTCGAGCCGTCGTAGTTCGGGATGAAGTCGACCGTTCCCTGGTCGATTTCGTCGAGCAGCAGCCGCGCATACGACGTCAGCCGCGCTTCGGTGTAGCGCATCGCCGCCGGCGAGTCGCCGTCGCGCGAGCCGAAGTTGCCGTGCCCGTCGATGAGCGGATAGCGCAGCGTGAACGACTGCGCCATTCGCACCAGTGCGTCGTAGGCGGCCACGTCGCCGTGCGGATGGAACTTGCCGAGCACGTCGCCCACGACGCGCGCCGACTTGACCGGTTTGGCGCCCGGGGCAAGCCCCATCTCGTTCATCGCGTACAGGATCCGGCGCTGCACCGGCTTCTGGCCATCGCAGACGTCGGGCAGCGCACGGCCCTTGACGACCGAGACCGCGTAATCGAGGTACGCGCGTTCGGCATAACGCGCCAGCGTCAGGGCCTCGTCGTCGTCCTCGCGCGTCGGCAGTTCGAGTTGATCGTTCATTCGGTACGGAAAATGCGGTGGCGCGACAGCGGCATCAGATGTCGACTTCGGCTTCGTTGCCGCGTTCCTCGATCCAGGCGCGACGCGCCGCCGCTTCGCCCTTGCCCATGAGCATCGTGAATCGCCGCTCGGTGTTCAGGAGATCGGTGTCGCCGAGCCGCACCTGCAGCAGCCGGCGCGTATCGGGATTCATCGTCGTCTCCCACAATTGCTCGGCATTCATTTCGCCGAGCCCCTTGAAGCGCGAGATCGACCAGCTCGCTTCTCGCACGCCCTCCTTGCGCAGCTTGTCCTCGACGCGGCGCAACTCCTCCTCGTCCAGGCAATACAGCTTGCGCAGCGGCCGCTTGCCTTGCGCGGGCACGTCGACGCGAAACAGCGGCGGGCGCGCGACGTAGACGTGGCCGCGATCGATCAGCTTCGGGAAATGACGGAAGAACAGCG
>JAKFES010000037.1:0-14707 GCA_036675585.1 Burkholderiaceae bacterium | reverse complement strand
GCCGGCGCGGCGCCGGGCGCGGGCCCGGCAAGCGGCGCGGATCCAGCCGTCGCCGGGGCCGGCTCGGCAGCGACGACGCGCAGCGGCGCCGCATCGGGCGGTGTGCCGAACTGCGTGATCAGCTCGACGTCGACCTCGGCACTGCCCGCCTGGACGAAGCCGAGCTTCGCCGCGGCGGTATACGACAGATCGATCAGGCGGTTCTGCAGGAACGGCCCGCGATCGTTGATGCGGACGACGACGCTGCGGTCGGTGCCGGCGCGCGTGACCCGCACGTAGCTCGGAATCGGCAGCGTCGGGTGCGCCGCCGTCATCGCGTACATGTCGTACGGTTCGCCGCTCGAGGTCGGCTTGCCGTGGTAGCGCCGCCCGTACCACGACGCGATTCCGCGCGCCCGATAGGGTGCGAGCGCGCGCATCGGCGCATAGCTGCGGCCGAACACCGAATAGGGGCGCGCGGTGCGCAACAGCACCGGCTCGGGACGCGGCACCGCATCGGGTATCGCCAGCACTTCGGACGGCGCTCGCTCGCCGGGGCCGTCGTCGAGGTAATAGCCGCCGCCGCGTCGCCCCGCGCTCGATGCACCGCCGCCGATCGTCGAATCGTCGGCCTGCACGCCGGTGCCCGGACGCGAGCCCGTCGTCGAGCATGCGCCCAGGGCGAACAGCAGCGGCACCAGCACGATCCACGCGATCCGCATGCTCACGCCTCCCGTCGAGAGCCCGGCGAGCGCGCATCGAGCGCGCCGTCGAGCGCTTCGCGATAGCCGGACAGGTAATGCAATCCGTCGATTGCGCGCGCACCGTACCAGGACGTCATCTCGCCGTCGATCGTCGCGAAATGCGGCAACGCCCGCGCATCGGCGTGCGCGGCGCACGCAGCGGCCAGGGCCGCCCGATGCCGTTCGGTGAAACGGTACGGCTCGGAAGACAGCAGCACGACGCGCGCGCCGGCGGCGTCGGCTGACGGATCGGCGACGGCCGGGTAGCGCGGCTGCGCAGCGTCGACCACCGAGCGCAGTCCGGCGAAGGCCAGCATGTTGGCGATGAAGGTCTCGCGCCCGATGCTCATCCACGGGTCCTTCCAGATCAGGTAGAGCACGTCGATCGGCTCGAAGCGGCGCTTGCGCAACCGCTGCATCGCTTCGCGCTGCCGATCGGCGAGGCGGCGCGCATCGTCGCGCCGGTCGAAGCGTTCGCCGAAGTCCTCGATCAGCGCGAGGTTGTCCTCGACCGTGATCGGGTGCGTGACGACGATCCCGGGGACGAATTCGGCGAGCCGGTCGACCGTCGGCTTCTCGTTCTCGTCGACGTTGACGAGCAGATGCGTGGGTGCGAGCGCGCGCACGCGCTCGATGTCGACGTCCTTCGTACCGCCGACCTTGGGCACGTCACGCAGCGCCTCGCGCGGATGCACGCAGAAACCGGTGCGGCCGACGAGCCGGTCGCGCAGGCCGAGCGCGCATACCAGCTCGGTCAGGCTCGGCACCAGCGACACGATGCGCAACGCACCCGCGCCGGCTGCCGCGCCGGACGGCATGCCTACCGGCCGGCCTGGCGTTCCTTCTGGACCAGCCAGTCGATCACGCGCAGGGCCCCCTCGTTCGAGCCGACCAGGCTCGGTGCCGTGTAGTACTTCCCGGCCACCGCCATCGCCGGAACGCCGTCGACGCCGTAGGCCTGCGTGAGCTGCGCGCCGCGCGACATTTTCGTGCGTACCGAGAACGACTTCCAGGTGTCCAGGAACCGTGCCTTGTCGACGCCGTGGCGCGACAGCATCGCGACCATCTTCTCCGGCGTATCGAGGCGATCGCCGTCGACGTGGATCGCGCGGAACACCTCGTCGCCGAGCGCATCGGCCTGGCCCATCGACTCGAGCGTGTAATACAGCTGCTGGTGGCGGCGGTCGCCGAACGGCACGTGCACGCGCCTGAACACGACGTCGTCCGGCAGCTTGCCCGCCCAGTCGTTGATCAGCGGCTCGAGCGAATTGCAGTGCGGACACCCGTACCAGAAGAACTCGATGACCTCGATCTTGCCGGCGGGCGCTTCGGTGGGCTGCTGCGGCTTGACCAGCCGATAGTCTCGGCCTTCGCGGGGTGCCTGTTGCGCGAGCGCGGCGGGCGCGGCCGAGCTGCCGGCGATCGCCGCCGCGGCGGCGATCAGCGTACGTCTGCGGGCATCGATCATCTGTCGTCCTGGAAGTTCGGGAATCGCGCGAAACGCTTCATCGTTGCCGGACCACCGACGCCTCGATGCCGTTTTCGGCGAGGCGCGCGCGCGCCCGATTCATCGAATCGAGCTGCGCGTACGGACCGACGCGGACACGATACATCGTCTGGCCGTTGACCTGCGCGTCGAGCACGCGCGCTTCGAAACCGATCAGCGCGAGGCGCGCCTTCATGCTCTCGGCCTCGGACGCCGAACGGAACGCGCCGGCCTGCAGCAGATAGCTCGCGTCGGCCTGCACGCCCGCCGGCGGCGAAGCGGGCGACGCGGTGATCGGCGCCGACGGCGGCGCGCTCGACGGCGCGATCGCGACCGATGCCGAGCCCGGCGCAGGCGCGCCCTCGGGCGCGCGCGTCGTCGCCTTCAGCGGTGCGTTCGGATCGGGCGCTTCCAGGAGCGATTTCGGCTCCATCGGGCGCTCGGCGTTGCGGTTGCCCTTGTCGACGAACGGCACCGGCGCGCGCGTGACGAACATCGCGACGACGACCGCGATCGACAGCCCCGCGATCAAGCCGACGAGCAGACCCAGCAACGTGCCGCCGCGCATGCGGCCGACGGACGATCGAACGAAGCGATGCACCATCACATCCTCTCGGGGGCCGATACGCCGAGCAACGCCAGCCCGTTGCGAAACACCTGCCGCACGGCGAGCAACAGCGCGAGGCGCGCGCGCCGCGTCGCTTCGTCGTCGACGAGCACCCTCTCGGCATTATAGTAAGAGTGAAGATCCGCCGCTAAGTCCTTGAGATAGAACGCAAGCGCGTGCGGCGCGAGCTCGTCGACCGCAGCCTGCACCGTATCGGGATACGACGCGATGCGCGCGCACAGCGCGAACTCGCGCGGGCCGACGAGCGGCGCCAGGTCGAGCGCGCCCGACGCCGTCGCCGCGACGAGCGCATCGGCGTCGCCGCCCCACTGCGCAAGCACCGAGCAGATGCGGGCATGCGCGTACTGGATGTAATAGACCGGGTTCTCGTCGGTGCGCGCAAGCGCGAGGTCGACGTCGAAGACGAACTCGCTGTCGGCCTTGCGCGAGACAAGGAAGAAACGCACCGCGTCGCGCCCGCGCCGTTCGTCGATGCGCACCGCACCATCGTCGCCGGTGACCTCGCCGGTCCACAGGATCAGGTCGCGCAGCGTCACGTACGAGCCGGCGCGCTTGGAAATCTTCACTTCCTGCCCGGCGCGCATCACGGTGACCATCTTGTGCAGCACGTACTCGGGATAGGTCGCCGGAATGCCGAGGTCGAGCGCCTGCAGCCCGGCGCGAACGCGCGCGATCGTCCCGTGGTGATCGGAGCCCTGGACGTTGATCGCTCGCGCGTAGCCGCGCTCCCATTTCGTCACGTGATACGCGACGTCGGGCACGAAATACGTGTACGTGCCGTCGGACTTGCGCATCACGCGGTCCTTGTCGTCGCCGAAGCGCGTCGTGCGCAACCACCATGCGCCGCCGTCCTCGTACGTATGGCCGGCCCGGCGCAACGCGTCGACGGTGGCCTCGACGCGCCCGTCGGCATACAGCGACGACTCGAGGTAGTAGTGATCGAAGCGAACGCCGAACGCGCGCAGGTCGATGTCCTGCTCGTGGCGCAGGTACGCGACGGCGAAGCGGCGGATCGCGTCGAGATCGTCGGCATCGCCGGCCGCGCGCACCGGCTCGATGCGTTCGGCCGACACCGATGCGCCGGCGAGATACTCGGCGGCGATCTCGCCGATGTACTCGCCGCGATAGCCGTCGGTCGGGAAGCGGGGGTCGTCCGGCTCGATGCCGCGCGCGCGCGCCTGCACCGAGCGCGCGAGGTTGTCGATCTGCGCACCGGCGTCGTTGTAGTAGAACTCGCGCGTCACGCGCCAGCCGTCGGCTTCGAGCAGCGCCGCGATCGCGTCGCCGAGCGCGCCCTGCCGGCCGTGCCCCACGTGCAGCGGCCCGGTCGGATTCGCCGACACGAACTCGACGAGCGCCTCGCGCCCCGCGCCGCGCGCGCCGCGCCCGAACGCTTCGGCGTCGCCGAGCGCGCGCCCGATCGACGCGCGCCTGGCCTCGGCGCGCAGCCGCAGGTTCAGGAATCCCGGCCCGGCGATGTCGATCGACTCGATCAGCGCGGCCGGTGCACCCGATGCATCGGACCCCCGTTCGAGCGCCTCGAGTGCGCGCTTGAGCTGTTCGGCGATCGCGCGCGGGTTCGACTTCAGCGGACGGGCGAGCTGAAGCGCGAGGTTGGAGGCGAGATCGCCGTGTTCGGCCTGTTTCGGCCGCTCGAGTTCGATCTCGCGCAACGCGACATCGACGCCCGCGTCGGCGGCGAGCCGTTGCGCCGCGGTGCGCAGCCGTTCGGCAATCCGCGCTTTCTGCTCGGGTAACATGGACCGCGATTGTACTTGGCGCCCTGTCGCGCCCCTGCCCCGATGCCGTCGACGCGCGCCGCCCTGCCCGAACTCGACCATCTCGTCGTCGCCTGCGCGACGCTCGAACAGGCCGACCGGTGGCTGCGCGAACGCACCGGCGTCGCGTCGGTCGCGGGTGGCTCGCACCCCGGATGGGGCACGCACAATCGCGTGCTGCGCATCGGCGCGCGCACGTATCTGGAGCTGATCGCCGTCGATCCGTCGCAGGCGCAGCCGGCGATCCCGCGCCCCTTCGGCCTGGACGACCCGACGGTGCGCGCGCGCATCGCGCTACGGCCGCGGCTGGTGCATTTCGTCTGCCGGGTCCCGGCGCTCGATGCACCCGAAGCGCCGGGCGAGCGGATCGAAGCGATGACGCGCGGTGCGTGGACGTGGCGGATCGCGATGCCGGTCGACGCGGCGAGCGCCGTGCACCGGTGGAGCGACGCGCAACGGCTGCGCCCCACGCGCATCGCGTGGCCGGGCGGAGCCCGGCCCGAGCGTCATCCGGCCGATGCACTCGCCGCTTCGGGCGTGTCGCTGCTCGCGCTGCGCCTCGTCGCCCCCGATCCCGGCGCGATCGAGCGCGGGCTGCCCGACGATCGGCGCATCGTCGTCGCGCGCGGCGCGCTGCCCGCGCTCGGCGCCGAACTGCAGACGCCGAACGGCTGGCGCCTGATCGACTGAAGTCGTCGGCACGCGACCCACGACGCCGGCCCGGCGCGGCCCGCGATCAGCCGATCGCCGAGGCCGATTTCGCCTGCGCGCGCAGCACGTGCTTCTGGATCTTGCCGGTCGAGGTCCTCGGCACCGGCTGGAAGCGGACCTCGCGCGGACACTTGTAGCGCGCGAGATGCGCGCGACAATGCGCGATCAACTCGTCGGCGAGGACCTTCTCCTCCTGCGCCGTACGCGGCGTGCGCTCGGCGCGCACCTCGACGAAGGCGAGCGGCGTCTCGCCCCATTTCTCGTCGGGGCGCGCGACGACCGCGCAGGCGAGCACCGCCGGGTGCTTGTACAGCGCATCCTCGACCTCGATCGAGCTGATGTTCTCGCCGCCCGAAATGATGACGTCCTTGGCGCGGTCCTTCAGCTTCACGTAGCCGTCGGCATGCAGCACGCCGAGGTCGCCCGTGTGGAACCAGCCGCCGGCGAATGCCTCGTCGGTCGACTTGGGGTTCTTCAAATACCCCTTCATGACGATGTTGCCGCGAAAGACGACCTCGCCCATCGTCTCGCCGTCGCGCGGCACCTCCTTCATCGTCTTCGGATCGACGACGGTCAATCCTTCCTGCACCTGGTAGCGCACGCCCTGGCGCGCATTGCGCTCGACCCGCCCCGCCAGGTCGAGTGCGTTCCACGCGTCGTGCTTCACGCAGACCGACGCCGGGCCGTAGACCTCGGTGAGGCCGTAGACGTGGGTCACTTCCCAACCCATGCGCTCCATGCCCTCGATCATCGATGCGGGCGGCGCCGCGCCGGCGACCATCGCACGCACCGGCCAGTCGATGCCTTCCTTCATCGCGGCCGGCGCGTCGATGAGCGTGCTGTGCACGATCGGCGCGCCGCAGAAGTGCGTCACCCGGTGCGTGCGCACCAGATCGAGGATCGCCTTCGCCTCGACCTTGCGCAGGCACACGCTGGTCCCCGCCACCGCCGGGAGCGTCCACGGGAAGCACCAGCCGTTGCAGTGGAACATCGGCAGCGTCCACAGATAGACGGGATGGCGCGGCAGCGCCCACGCGAGCGCGTTGCCGACCGCGTTCAGATACGCGCCGCGATGATGCACGACGACGCCTTTCGGATCCCCGGTGGTGCCCGACGTGTAGTTCAGCCCGATCGCATCCCATTCGTCCTCGGGCAGGCGCCATTCGAACGCCGGATCGCCCGAGGCGAGCCAGGACTCGTACTCGACGTCGCCGATCCGCTCGCCGGCGCCTTCGTAGACCGGGTCGTCGACGTCGACGACGAACGGCAGCCGGCTCCCGTCGGCGGCAAGCGCATCGAGTGCCTGGCGCGCGGTCGGCGCGAACTCGCGGTCGACGACGAGCACCTTCGCCTGCGAATGACGCAGCTGGAAGGCGACCGTCTGCGCGTCGAGCCGCGTGTTGATCGTGTTGAGCACCGCGCCGGTCATCGGGACGCCGAAATGCGCGTCGATCATCGCCGGAATGTTCGGCAGCAGCACCGACACCGTGTCGCCCACGCCGATGTCGCGCGCGGCGAGCAGCGACGCGAGTCGCCGTGCGCGATCCATCATCTGCGCCCAGGTGTAGCGCAACGGGCCGTGGATCGCCGCGCAGTGCCCGGGGTAGACGTCGGCCGCCCAGGCCACCAGGCTCAACGGCGACAACGCCGCGAAATTCGCCGGATTGCGATCGAGTCCCTGGCGATACGGATTCGGGTGCGTGGGCATGGCGTCGGCCTTCGGAGTGGTCCGGAAACGAAGCGCCGGCGGCGCCGGCATCGATGCTGCGATTGTAGGCAAGGCGGACCGGCGACGGGTATGCTGTCCACCCCATGAACACCGGCAAGGTCGTCTTCGGCTTCTTCATCCTGCTGGCGGCGACGCTGAATTTCGGGTTCGTCTACGGCGGCCTGGCGGTCGCCGAATACCACCAGGTCAGCGAGCTGTTCGCGGCGATCGTGGTCAATGCGATCGCCACGATCCTCAAGCTGGGCGACCGCACGCAGCTCGGCGCGATCCACCTGGCATCGAGCCTGGTCGCCGACGTGCAACTGGTCATCGCCGCGGCGGTGTGGGCGTGGGGCACGCACGTGCAGATCGGACATTCCGAGACCGAGATCATCGCGAGCGTCGTGTCGCTGGCCGCCGGAGCGCTGTTCGCCAACGTCGTCTCGGTCGTGCTGCTGCTGACCGAAACGCTGACGTACCGCCGCTGACGCGGCGAAGCCGGCGAGCCCCGGGACGGGTCCGATGCAAACCGGCGACGCCGCGCCCGAGCCGAGCCCGCCGATCGCCTCGCCGCACGCGCTCGCGCACGGCAGCGTCGTGTATCTGCTGCTGCGACGGCTGCGGCCTCCGCTGCTGGTGCTCATCGTCGTGTTCGCGATTTCGGTCGGCGGCTTCACGCTCGTCGGAGGCGTCGATGCGCAGGGCCGGCCGAGCGCGCCGCTGAGCTTCTTTCACGCGTTCTATTTCGTGACCTACACCGCGACGACGATCGGTTTCGGCGAAGTGCCCGCCGCGTTCTCCGACGCCCAGCGGATGTGGGCGACCGTCGTGATCTACCTGTCGGTAGTCGGCTGGACCTACACGCTGCTCACGCTGCTCGCGCTGCTGCAGGACGGCGGCTTCCTGCGCGCGATCGGCGCGATCCGCTTCGAGCGCCGCGTGCGCGCGATCGCCGAGCCCTTCCTGCTCGTGCTCGGCTGCGGCGACACTGGCCGACGGCTCACGCAGATCTTCGACCGGCTCGGCATGCGCTTCGTCGTCGTCGAAATCGACGCAAGCCGGCTGCAGGCGCTCGAGCTGGAGGATTTCCGCAACGACGTCCTCGCGCTGCACGACGACGCCAGCCGCCCGCACACGCTGCTGCGCGCGGGCATGCGCCATCCGTGCTGCCGCGCCGTGCTCGCGCTGACCAACGACGATTCGGCGAACCTGGCGGCCGTGATCACCGCCGCGCTGCTCAACCCGGCGGTGCAGGTGATCGCGCGCTCGCATTCGGCCGAGACGACGGCGCTGATGCAGGCGTCGGGCAAGGCGCAGATCGTCGACCCCTTCGTCGCCTTCGCCGAGCAATTGATGATGGCGCTGCGCGCACCGGGTTGCTACCGGCTCTTCGACTGGCTGACCGCGCTGCGCGGCACGCCGCTCGCCCGCGAGCTCGAACCCCCGTCGGGCGCGTGGATCGTCTGCGGCTTCGGGCGCTTCGGCCGGGCGGTGGTCGAGCGGCTGCGCGAACGCGGCGCCGAAGTGCGCATCGTCGATCCGTCGGCCGACGCCGGCGACGACGTGATCTGCGGCGACGGCACCCGGCGCGCGACGCTCGTGTCCGCCGGCATCGCCTCGGCCGGCGCGCTCGTCGTCGGCACCGGAAACGACTTGCGCAACCTCGCGATCGCGCGGCTCGCACAAACGCTGAACCCCGCGCTGTTCGTCGTGCTGCGGCAGAACGAGGCCGAGAACGAGATCCTGTTCCGCGCCTTCGGCGCCGATCTGGTGATGACGCCGAGCGAGATCATCGCCGACGAATGCGTTGCACGGCTCACGTCGCCGCTGCTGTTGCGATTCCTGCGCCACGTGCGGCGGCAGACCGACGCGTGGGCCGACGAAGTGATCCATCGGCTGCGCAAGGCGAGCGGCAGGCCCTCGCCGTCGACGTGGGAGCTTCGGCTCGACGCCGAGCAGGCGCCGGCGCTGTGCGGGCGCGACGCGCAGCGCGCGCCCGGGCCGATCGCGGTGCGGCTACGCGACTTGCTGCGCGACGCCGGCGACCGCACGACCGACGGAGAAGCGATCGCGCTGCTCGCGCTGCGCGCCGGGCACGAGACGCTGCTGCCCGGGCCCGACTGGACGCTCGCCGAGGGCGACGAGATCCTGTTCGCCGGAAGCGAGCGCGCGCGCCGCGCGGTCTCGATCGCGCTGCACGACGCCGCGGTGCTCGAATCCCTGGTCACCGGCCGCGAGCCGCAGCGACGATTCCGGCCCCGTCGGCGCAACGAAAGCGAAGCGCGCTAACCGGCGAGTGCGCACTGCATCGCGTCGAACCCCGCCTGCAGATCGGCGATCAGGTCGTCCGGGTCCTCGAGTCCGACGTGCAGCCGTACGAGCGGGCCGCCGGTCCACGGCGTGACCGCCCGCATCCGGTCGATGCGCGCCGGCATGACGAGGCTCTCGAATCCGCCCCACGAGTAGCCGATCGCGAAGAACCGACGCCGCTCGCACAGCGCGGCGAGCGCCGCGCGCTCGCGCGCGCGCGGCACGAGCGCGCGGTCGAGCTCGAACGAGAACAGTCCGCTCGCGCCGAGGAAGTCGCGCTGCCACAGCGCGTGCTGCGGATGCGAAGGCAGCGCCGGGTGCAGCACGCTCGCGACCTCGGGCCGCCGCTCGAGCCAGCGCGCAAGCTCGAGCCCGTTGCGCTCGTGGCGCTTCATCCTCGTCTCGGCGCTGCGCAGGCCGCGCAGCACGAGATACGCCTCGTCGCCGCCGGCGCACTGGCCGAGCTGGCGCACGGTCGCCCACAGCTTCGGCCACAGTTCCTCGCGCACGACGACGGCGCCGAGCAGCGCGTCCGAGTGCCCGCCCCAGTACTTGGTCAACGCGAGCACGGACGCGTCGACGCCCCAGTCGAAGGGGCGCGCGAACACCGGCGAGCCCCAGGTGTTGTCGATCATCGTGACGATGCCGCGCGCGCGCGCGGCGGCGCAGATCGCCGGCGCGTCCTGCACCTCGAAGGTGTAGCTGCCGGGACTCTCGAGCCAGATGAGTCGCGTCTCCGGACGGATCTGCGACTCGATGGCTGCGCCGATGGTCGGGTCGTAATAGGTCGTGCGAACGCCGAAACGCGCGAGCACGCCGTCGCAGAAATGCCGCGTCGGGCCGTACGCCGAATCGGCGACGAGCAGGTGGTCGCCGGGGCCGAGCATCGCGAGCAGCACCGTCGTGATCGCGGCGAGCCCGGAAGGCATCAGGCTCGCGCGCACCGCATGGCCGGCGCCTTCGATCTCGCACAGCGCGTCCATCAGCGCGATCGTCGTCGGCGTGCCGACGGTCCCGTAGGTCGTCGCATGCCGTTGCCCCGACGCCACCGCGGCGCCGGCGGCATCGGCCGCGTCGAGCGACTCGAAGAGCACCGTCGACGCACGGTGCACGGCGACGTTGGCGCCGGCGAACGAAGGATCGCTCTGGCGACCGGTCGCGGCCAGGCGAGTGGCGAGTCGGTCTTCGGGCATCGGCGGCGCGGGAAATCGGAGGCAGGGGCTCCGATTGTAGGACCGCGCGCGCGGCCGCCGCGCGTTCAGCGGGTGCGTTCGACGACGACCGGGATCTGCGTGACCGACGAACCGCCCGCCGCGTCGACCGCGCGGCGCACCACCGCCGACGTCGGCGCTTCGATGCCGAACGCACGAGCGAGCGCCCACTCCCTGCGCTTGGCCTGGGCCAGATGACGCAGTTTCACGTGCCCGTAGCCGCGAATCGACTCCGGCACTTCGGCCAGCGCGCACGCGCCGGCGAGGTTCTCGCGCGTCAACCGCCCGAGCAGCGCGGCGACGAGCGCCGCGTAGTCGCGCACGAGCGCGCGCTCGACGCGACGCTCGAGCGTATGGCCGAACGGATCGAGCGGCGTCGCGCGCAAGCCGCGCAGCGCGGCGAGCCCCCGGAACACCGGGAAGATCCACGCGCCGAAGCGCATCTTGCGCGGCACTCCGTCGGGGCCGCGCCGGGCGAGCAGCGGCGGAGCGAGCTGGACGCTGAGTGTGTACTCGCCTTCGAACTGCTCGAGCAGCGACCGGCGAAAGTCCTCCGAGGCATACAACCGGGCGACTTCGTATTCGTCCTTGTAGGCGAGCAGCTTCGCGTAGTTGCGCGCAACGGCCGCGGCGAGGGCGAGCGTTTCGCCGGGTCCGCGCAGCCCCTTCTCGACTTCGACGACGCGGTCGACCAACCGGCGCAGCTGCGCCGCATACCGCGCGTTCTGGTAGCCGGTCAATTGCGCCTCGAGGCGATCGACGAGCACGTCGAGCGTTTCGTCGATCGCCTCGGCCGGTGCAGCGGGTGCCGCGAGCAATGCGTCGAGCGCCTGCGGGTCGTGCGCGGCGAGGCGCCCGATGCGAAACGCGGCGCGGTTGGCTTCGATCGCCACCCCGTTCAGTTCGATCGCCCGCTCGATCGCGGCGCCCGACACGGGAACGAGCCCGCGCTGCCAGGCGTAGCCGAGCAGGACGATGTTCGCGCCGACCGTGTCGCCGGCTGCGCGCGCGGCGAGCGCATGCGCATCGAACACGTCGAGATGGTCTTCGCCGGCGGCGCTCGCCAGCTTCTGCAGCAGCGCCTCGAGCGGAACGGCGGCGTCGGGGTCGGTGACCTGCATCGCCATCGGCAGCACGTGCCGGTTGACCACGATTCGCGTGCGCCCGTGCCGCACCGACTGCAGCGCGTCGTCGCTGGCGGCGACGACCGGGTCGCAGGCGAGCACCGCGTCGGCCTGCTGCGTGTCGATGCGCACCTGGTTGAGCGCATCGGCGTCGACCGCCAGCCGCACGTGCGAGAGCACGCTGCCCCCCTTTTGCGCGAAACCCATGAAATCGAGCACCGACGCGTGGCGCCCCTCGAGATGCGCGGCCATCGCGATGACGGCACCGACCGTGACGACGCCGGTTCCGCCCACGCCGGTGACGAGCAGGTCGCACGGCCCGCTCCACGACGGCGCAGCCGCGTCGGGCAAGCCCGCGACGAGCGCATCGAAGCGGGCGGCGTCGATCGCCCCCGACCGGCGTCGCGGCCGTCCGCCGGTCACCGAGACGAAGCTCGGGCAGAACCCGTCGGCACAGCGGTAATCCTTGTTGCAACTCGCCTGGTCGATCCGACGCTTGCGCCCGAGCGGCGTGTCGATCGGCACGACCGACAGGCAGTTCGACTTCACGCTGCAGTCGCCGCATCCGTCGCACACCGCCTCGTTGATGAAGACGCGGCGCGGCGGATCGGGGTATTCGTTGCGCTTGCGCCGCCGGCGCTTCTCGGCCGCGCAGGTCTGGTCGTAGACGAGCGCGGTCACGCCGGGCGTTTCGCGCAGCTCGCGCTGCACGGCGTCGAGCTCGGTGCGGTGATGGAACGTGGTGCCGGGCGGGAACGACGCGGCGTCGGCAACGTGGCGCTGCGGATCGTCGGAGACGAGCGCGATGCGCTGCACGCCCTCGGCGCGCACCTGGCGCGCGATCGAAGCGGCACTGACCGCGCCGTCGGGACGCTGCCCGCCGGTCATCGCGACCGCGTCGTTGTGCAGGATCTTGTACGTGACGTTCGCGCCGGCGGCGATCGACTGCCGGATCGCCAGCGACCCGGAATGGAAATACGTACCGTCGCCCAGGTTCTGGAACACGTGCGGCATGCGCGTGAACGCGCCGTGCGCGACCCAGTCGACACCCTCGCCGCCCATCTGCAGCAGCCCGGTCGTGTCGCGGTCCATCCACATCGCCATCCCGTGGCAGCCGATTCCCGATTGCGCGTGCGAACCCTCGGGCACGCGGGTCGACGTGTTGTGCGGGCAGCCCGAGCAGAAGAACGGGATGCGCCGCAGCGAATCGGCCGCGTTCGACGGCAGCGGCGGTCGAACGAAGTCCTCGATGTGCTCGCGCCGGTCGAGCGTCGGGCAATGCCGGGCGAGCCATTCGGCGAGCACGGGGAGCACGCGCGACGGGCGCAATTCGCCGAGCTCGGAGAGCAGCGGCGCGCCGCCCGCATCGCGCTTGCCGACGAGGATCGGCCGCACCCCGTCGGGCGCGTTGTACAGCAGCGACTGCAGCTGCTGCTCGACGACCGGGCCCTTCTCCTCGACGACGAGCACTTCGTCGAGCCCGCGCGCGAAGGCGAGCGCGCGCGTCGGCTCGATCGGATAGGCGAGTCCGATCTTGTACAGGCGCACACCCGCGCTCGCGAGGTCGGCGGGCGACAAACCGATGCGCCGCAGCGCTTCGAGCAGATCGAGGTGCGCCTTGCCGCAGGTGACGATGCCGACGCGCGCGTGCGCGGAGTCGGCGACGATCCGGTCGACCGAATGGCGCCGCGCGAACGCGCGCACGACGTCGAGCCGCGCCGCCATCCGCGCCTCGATCGACAGGTGCGGGATCTCGTTCGGGCGAAGGTGCAAGGTGCCGAGCGAGCGATCGACGCTGGGGCGCTCGTCCTCGAAGGCGCCCACGTACGCCGAGACGCGCTCGGCCAGCGCGTCGAGATCGACGCTCGCCGCGCTCTCGACGACCTCGGAGATCGCCTTCATCCCGACCCACGCGCCGGAAGCGCGCGACAGCGCCCAGCCGTACAGACCGAACTCGAGCAATTCGACGACGCTCGCCGGACTGAGCACCGGCATGCGCCAGGCCATCATCGCGAAATCGCTCTGGTGCGGAAACGACGACGACACACAGCCGTGGTCGTCGCCGGCCACGACGAGCACGCCGCCGTTCGGCGATGCGCCGCGTGCGTTGCCGTGCTTCAGTGCATCGCCGGCGCGATCGACGCCCGGGCCCTTGCCGTACCACAGGCCGAACACCGCATCGACCGTTTTCTGCGGATCGCTTTCGACTTCCTGCGAGCCGAGCACCGCCGTCGCGGCCAGTTCCTCGTTGACCGCGGGCAGGAACCGGATCGGCGCCGCATCGAGCGCTTCGCGATGCTTCCACAGTTGCTGGTCGTAGCCGCCGAGCGGGGAACCGCGATAGCCACTGACGAAACCGGCCGTGTGCAGGCCGCGCGACGCGTCGAGCGCGCGCTGCATGAGCGTCAGCCGCACGAGCGCCTGGGTGCCGGTGACGAATACGCGGCCGCAAGCGCCGCTCACCGCGTCGGAGAGTCGGTAGTCGGCGAGCAGGGGGCGCGCCGCACGAGGGAATTCGCGCACGTTCATTCGTCGAACGGGCCGGCAGGCCGCGCAGAAGCATGGATTCGTGCAATGCTAGGCGCAATGCGGCGCAAGCTTCGCGCGTATGACGTCCCGGAAGCCGCCCGATACGCACGATTCGTGCATGCGCACCGCCGAAGGAGCCCGATTCCGATGATCCCGCTCGATCGAACCGACATCCAGCTGCTCGGCGCGCTGCAGCGCGACGGCCGTGCGACGAACCCCGCGCTCGGCGAGCGCATCCACCTGTCGGCCTCGCAGGTCAGCCGGCGCATCCAGCGACTCGAGGAAGCCGGGCTGATCGACCGCTGCGTGACGCTGCTGCGGCCGGCGCGACTCGGACTGACGGTGATCGCCTACACGCGCGTGTCGCTCGAGCGGCACGGCGAAGCGCAGAACGAGGATTTCAACCGCGCGGTGCTGCTTCTGCCCGAAGTGCTCGAGTGCTACTCGGTGACCGGACCCTACGACTATCTGCTGCGGATCGCCTCGGCGGACCTGGCGTC
>JAKFES010000039.1:0-14826 GCA_036675585.1 Burkholderiaceae bacterium | reverse complement strand
GCGCGAGATCGCCCGCGGGCTGAGCGGTTATTCGAGCTCCGAGGCGCGCCTGATCATGCGCAAGCCGTCGTCGGAGATCGCGCGCATTCTCGGGTTCGCCGAGGAACCCGAGCTGATCCACCGCGATCACATGGTGCTTCGCGCCTCGGCCGCGCCCGCCGCGTCGGCCCCGAAGCCGAACTCGCCGAACTCGCCGAGCGGGTCGAGCTGATCGACCGGCACCACGCGCCGGTTCTCGCAGAAGAAGCGCAGCCCGGAGCGATTGCACCGGTACAGCCGTCTTGCGGCTTCGAGTGCGGCCTGCTGCGTGTGCAGCATCCCCAGCGAGCATGCCGCGCCGTCGGCAGCGGGTTCGACGCGTTCCAGGTCGGCGGGGTCGATCGCGATCGCTTCCATCGGACGTCTCCTCGTTCGAAGGGCACGCGACCAGCCTAGGGTCGATGCCGGGCCGGCATGCGCCGTGCCGTGCGAACGCGCGCTGCGGCAGGACGAACGTCGTGGCGGACCCGCTGCGCGTTGCGTGCAGGCTACGGTGCGGGCGACCCGCGGCGGCGAACGGTCAGCCGACGAGCGGCGAGAACGAGTAGCCGTCGCCGCGGCGCGCGATGCGCCCCATTGCCGCGCCGGGCCAGTGAAAGCCGGCGACGACCCAGCGGCCCGCCACCGCCTGGTCGAGGATCCGGCGGCGGCTGGCGCGCGCCGCCTCGGCGTCGCCGTCGAAGCGCACCGCCCAATCGGGGTGTCGCAGGAACAGCGCCGCAACGTGCGCCAGGTCGGCGACGTAGGCGAAGCGATGCCCGCCCGAATCGAAGCCGTATCCGGTGTGACCCGGCGTGTGCCCGAACGCGGGGATCGAATCGATCCCGGCGAAGACCTCGCCGCCGGGCTCGAAGCGCTGCACGCGCGCGGCGATCGGATCGAACACGCGCCGCACCGACTCGAAGCCGCCGCGCAGCGCCGGCGGGGCCGCGCGCATCCGCGCGTCGTCCATCCACCAGTTCCATTCGGGCGCCGGGACGAAGACGCGCGCTTCCGGAAAGCTCGCACGGCCGTCGGCGCCGAGCAGCCCGTGGATGTGGTCGCCGTGGAAATGCGAGATCAGCACGGCTTCGATCGAGGCGGGATCGATCGAGGCGGACCGCAGGTTCGCGAGCAGCCGTCCGGTTCCGGGCGCACCGCGCGGGCCGCTGCCGGCGTCGAGCAGCATGCGTCGTCCGCCGAAGTCGACAACGAACGCGGTGTACGGGACCGGAATCGACCGGCCGTCGCCGAGCTGCGCATCGGCGAGCGCCTCACGCACCTGCTGCAACGCAGCGTTGCGCACGAAATCGGCGTCGAGCGGGATCGTCGTGAAGCCGTCGGCGACCGCGGTGACGCGCGCGGTGCCGATCGTCGCCCGCAGCGCGCCGTCGTGCAGGCGCGTGGCGCGCACGCTCCTCGGGCGGTATGCGATGGCGCCGGGCAGGTCGCCCGGGCCGAAGCCCGCGCAGCCGCCGAGCCACGGCATCGACGAGGCGGCGGCCATCGCGGCGCCGCTGCGCAGGCAGGCGCGTCGGATCGGGTTCATGCGTGAATCCTCGTCGTGGGTGCTTCGTATCGCGTGCCCGGGGCGGTGCTTGCCGCGGCGCGGCGTGCGCGCCTGGGCGATTCTCGACCCAAGTCGTCGCGCGGCGACCGATTCCCGGTCGACGTCGCCGTCATCCGGGGCCAACGCGCGTTGCATGCCGGAAACGGGCGACAATGACGGGTCCCGCCCTCGCTTGCCGCATTCGTCCGCGGCTTCCGCCAATGTCCGTCGTCTCCGATCGCCCGTTCCACGGCGTCTTCCCGTATCTCGTTTCGCCGGTCGACGACGCCGGCCGCGTCGATACCGAAGTGCTCGCCCGGTTGAGCGTCGACCTGATCGACGCCGGCGTCCACGGACTGGCGGCGCTCGGCTCGACCGGCGAGTTCGCCTACCTGACCTGGGAGCAGCAATGCCGCGTCGTCGCCTGCGTGGTCGAGGCGGCGGCCGGGCGCGTCCCGGTGATCGCGGGCGTCGCCGCGACGACGATCGCCGAGGCGCAGCGCCGGGCACGCGTCTTCGAGCAGATGCGCTGCGACGGACTGATCGCCATCCTCGAGGCGTATTTCCCGATCGGCGACGACGGCGTGCACGCGTATTTCGAATCGATCGCGCGCGCAGTCGAGTTGCCGATCGTCCTGTACACGAACCCGAACTTCCAGCGCTCCGACCTGTCGCTGCCGGTGATCGAGCGGCTGAGCCGGGTTCCGGGCATCGGCTACATCAAGGATGCCTCGTCGAACACCGGGCGGCTGCTGTCGATCCTCGATCGCGTCGAGGGCCGCATGCAGGTGTTCGCCGCCTCGGCGCACATTCCCGCTGCCGTGATGCTGATCGGCGGCGTCGGCTGGATGGCGGGCCCCGCGTGCATCGCGCCCCGGCAGAGCGTCGCGCTGTACGAAGCGTGCCGCAGCGGCGACTGGGTGCGCGCGATGGCGCTGCAGCGACCGCTGTGGCGGCTGAATCAGGCCTTCGCGAAACACAACCTCGCCGCGTGCATCAAGGGCGGACTGCAGTTGCAGGGCTACGCGGTCGGCGCGCCGCTGCCGCCGCAGTCGCCGTTGTCGCGCGCAGGCGTCGACGAGGTGCGCGTGGCGCTCGAAGCGATCGGCGCGCTCGAAACGAAAGGAAAGCCCGCATGAACACGAATGGTCCGACGCGCCTCGAGCGCGACACTTTCGGCCCGATCGAGGTCCCTGCCGATCGTCTGTGGGGTGCGCAGACACAGCGTTCGCTGCGGTTCTTCTCGATCTCCACCGAGCGCATGCCCGAGGAGCTCGTCTGCGCGCTGGCGCAGGTCAAGCGCGCGGCGGCCGTCGTCAACCGCGACCTGGGCCGCCTCGACCCGGCGAAATCCGACGCGATCGTGCGCGCCGCCGACGAGGTGCTGCACGGCCAGCACGCCGGCGAATTCCCGCTTTCGGTCTGGCAGACGGGGTCGGGAACGCAATCGAACATGAACATCAACGAAGTGCTCGCGAACCGCGCCTCGGAGCTGCTCGGCGGCGAGCGCGGCGCCGACCGACTCGTGCACCCGAACGACGAAGTCAATCGCGGCCAGTCGTCCAACGACGTGGTGCCGACGTCCGTGCACGTCGCCGCCGCGACCGCGGTGGCGCAGAGGCTCGTGCCGTCGCTCGACGTCCTGCGCGCGACGCTCGATGCGAAAGCCGTCGAAACGGCCGACATCGTGAAGATCGGGCGCACGCACCTGCAGGATGCGACGCCGCTGACGCTCGGCCAGGAGATCTCCGGCTGGGTCGCCCAACTCGACCGGGCGCGCGAGGCGGTCGTGCGCGCGCTGCCCGGCGTGTGCGAGCTGGCGATCGGCGGCACCGCGGTCGGAACCGGGCTGAACACGCATCCCGAGTTCGGCGCGCGGGTCTGCGACGAGCTCGCGCGGCGCCTGTCGCTGCCGTTCACGCCGGCGCCCAACCGCTTCGCCGCGCTCGCCGGGCACGAGCCGATCGTCGCATTGCACGGCGCGCTGCACGCGCTCGGCGCGGCGACGACGAAGATCGCCAACGACGTGCGCTGGCTCGCCAGCGGCCCGCGCTCGGGACTGGGCGAGATCCGCATCCCGGAGAACGAGCCGGGCAGCTCGATCATGCCGGGCAAGGTCAACCCCACGCAGTGCGAGGCGTTGACGATGATCGGCGCGCAGGTCGCCGGCAACGACGTGGCGATCGGGATCGGCGCATCGTCGGGCAATTTCGAGCTGAACGTCTTCCAGCCGCTCATTGCGCACAACGTGCTGCAGAGCCTTCGGCTGCTCGCCGACGGAATCGCGAGCTTCGAGCGCAACTGCGCGCGCGGCATCGAGCCCGTGCGCGAGCGCATCGCCGACCTGCTCGAACGTTCGCTGATGCTCGTGACGGCGCTCAATCCGCACATCGGCTACGAGCGTGCGGCCGAGATCGCGAAGAAGGCGCATCGCGAGGGCACGACGCTGCGCGAGGCGGCGCTCGCGCTCGGCTACGTCGACGCCGGGCAGTTCGATGCGTGGGTGCGCCCGCAGGACATGACCGGCCCGCGCGCTTGAACCCCGACGGCGCCGTGGCGACGGCCGCGCAACGCGGCTCGCTGTCGGTGCTGCGCGCGCTGTGGCCGTTCCTCGCGCCGTACCGCGCGCGCGTGGCGGTCGCCGCCGGCGCGCTGCTGGTCGCGGCCGCGGCCACGCTCGTCGTGCCGTTCGCGTTCCGTCGGATGATCGACGTCGGCTTCGCCGCGCCTGCCGCGGTCGCGGACGCCGCGCAGGGCGCTCCGACCCACGTCAACACCTGGTTTCTCGCGCTGTTCGCCGTCTCGGTCGTGCTCGCGCTCGGCACGGCGCTGCGCTATTACAGCGTCTCGTGGCTCGGCGAACGCGTCACCGCCGACCTGCGCCGCGCGGTCTATCGGCAGGTGTTGCGCCAGGACGCGCGCTTCTTCGAGACGCTGCGAACGGGCGAGGTGCTCTCGCGGCTCAATACCGACACGACGCTGATCCAGACGCTGGTGGGCACGAGCATCTCGCTCGGCCTGCGCAATGCGCTGCTCTTCGCCGGCGCACTGGCGATGCTGATCGTCACCAGCCCGCAACTCGCGTCGATCATCGTCGGCCTGCTGCTGCTCGTCGTGCTGCCGATCCTCGTCTTCGGCCGCCGCGTGCGGCGGCTCTCGCGAGCGAGCCAGGACGCACTCGCCGACACCAGTGCACTGGCCGGCGAGACACTCGAGGCGATCCAGATCGTCCAGGCCTACGCGCGCGAACCGCTCGAGGCGAGCCGTTTCGGCGAGGCGACCGAATCGGCGTTCGCCAGCGCGATCCGGCGTGTTCGCGCCCGCGCCGGCCTGACTGCGCTGGCGATCCTGCTCGTGTTCGGCGCGATCGTGTTCGTGCTGTGGATCGGCGCGCACGCGGTGCTCGACGGCGACCTCACCGCGGGGCTGCTGACGCAGTTCATCCTCTATGCCGCGCTCGTCGCCGGCGCGAGCGGCGCGATCGCCGAGGTGCTCGGCGACGTGCAGCGCGCCGCCGGCGCGACCGAACGGCTGCTCGAACTGCTCGAAGCGCAACCCGAGATCCGCGCCCCGCGGCACCCGGTGCCGCTTCCGGCGCGCGCCGGCGGCGCGCAGCTGCAGTTCGAATCGGTGCGCTTTCGCTATCCGTCGCGCCCGCACGAGCAGGCGCTCGACGCGATCACGCTGCGCGTCGCGCCGGGCGAGACGGTCGCGCTCGTCGGGCCCTCGGGTGCGGGCAAGACGACGCTGTTCCAGCTGCTGCTGCGTTTCCACGATCCGCAGTCCGGGTCCGTCCGCTTCGACGGGATCGACCTGCGCGAGCTCGATCCGGCCGACCTGCGCGGCGCGATCGGACTCGTTTCGCAGGACAGCGTCGTGTTCTCGGCCGACGCCATGCAGAACATCCGCTACGGCCGGCTCGAGGCGAGCGACGCCGAAGTCGTCGCCGCGGCGAAGGCCGCGCACGCGCACGAGTTCATCGAGCGCCTGCCCGACGGCTATCGGACGTTTCTCGGCGAACGCGGCGTGCGCCTCTCGGGCGGGCAGCGCCAGCGCATCGCGATCGCCCGTGCGCTGCTGAAGAATCCGCAGCTGTTGCTGCTCGACGAGGCGACGAGCTCGCTCGACGCCGAGAGCGAACGCGCGGTGCAGGACGCGCTCGATCGCGCGATGCAGGGGCGCACGACGCTCGTCATCGCGCACCGGCTGGCGACCGTGGTCGGCGCCGACCGGATCGTCGTGCTCGAGCACGGCCGCATCGTCGACTCCGGCACGCACGCGCAGCTCGCCGAACGCGGCGGGCTGTACGCGCGGCTGGCGGCGATCCAGTTCGAGGCGTAGTCAGCGCCCGAACCGCTGCAGGCGCGCGCGCAGCGCGTCGATCTCGTCGATCAGGTCGAGCGCGAGCGCCACGCCCGGCGCGTTCACTTCGAGGTCGTGCGACAGGCGCAGCGCGCGTCGCGCGCGCCGAAGCGTCGCGCCGGTGAAGCGCCATTCGGTGCGCGTCGCGTGCCATGCGCGCGCCGGCGCACGCGCGGCACTCGCCGGCCCGTCGCCGGTGCCCTCGCGCACGATCGGTTCGATCACGCCTTCGACGATCAACGCCTCGATCTGCTCTTCGTCGGCGCCGCACGCGCGCGAGAGCTCGACCAGCGTGAATTCGACCTGTTCTTCGACGACGGGGCCCTGTACCGGATTGCGGGAAACGTCGCTCATCTGCGTTCTACCTCGCTGCTCGGGGATCGAACCGGAACGCCTTGGCCAGTTCGCGCCAGGCGTCCTTCTTGGCTTCGGTGTCCGCGGGGGGCAACGCGATCGAGACGACCGCATACAGGTCGCCGGGCGGCTCACCGGGAATGCCCTTTCCGCGCAGCCTCAGCCGCCGTCCGGCCGACGAGCCCGCAGGCACGGTCAGCTCGACGCTGCCCTCGGGGGTGCGCACGGGAACCGCCGCGCCGAGTGCCGCTTCCCACGGCGCGAGCGGAAGGTCGACGTAGACGTCGCGCCCTTCGACCCGATAGCGCGGGTTCTCGCGGAACTCGATCTCGAGGTACAGGTCGCCGGGCGGGCCGTTGCCCAGGCCCGGGCCGCCTTGTCCGGAGAGCCGCAAGTGCTGGCCGGCACGGATGCCGCGCGGGATGTGGACGTCGAGCTCGCGTTCGCGCGTGACGACGCGACCGTCGGCGTCGATCGCCGGCATGGCCAGGCGAATCGCGCGGCGCGCGCCGCGATACGCGTCCTCGAGGTCGATCAGCACTTTCGCGTGGTGGTCCTGGCCCTGCCGGTGCATCGATGCGCGCCGCTGCGACGCCTGCGACTGGCGCATGTGTCGCCCGAACAGCGCCTCGAAGAAGTCGCTGTAGTCGCCGGACGCGCCGTCGGCATCGCTCCCGGTGAACTCGAAGCCCGCGTCCCAGTCGGGCGGCGGCTGGAAATCCTGCCCGGTGCGCCAGTTCTGGCCCATCCGGTCGTAGGCGGCGCGCTTCTCGGGGTCGCGCAACACCTCGTTGGCTTCGCCGATTTCCTTGAACCGCGCTTCGGCTTCGGGTTCCTTGCTGACGTCGGGGTGGTACTTGCGCGCGAGCTTGCGGTAGGCGCGCTTGATTTCGTCCTGCGTCGCGTTGCGCTCGACGCCGAGGATTTCGTAGTAGTCGCGAAATTTCATGTCGTTCACACCACCGTGCCGAACAGCTTCCCGATGCCCGCCGTGAGCGCCATCGCCAGCGAACCCCAGAACCCGACGCGCAGCGACGCGCGCAGCGGCGGGGCGCCGCCGACGTGCGCGGCGACGGCGCCGAGCGAAACGAGGAACGCCAGCGACGTGCCTGCTACCCACGCGATCATCTGCGGCGGCGCGGCGAACGCGACGACGGCGAGCGGCAGGGCGGCACCGACCGAAAAACTCGCCGCCGACGCGAGCGCCGCCTGTACCGGGCGTGCGACGAGCACCCGGCTGATGCCGAGCTCGTCGCGCGCGTGCGCGCCGAGCGCGTCGTGCGCGGTGAGCTGGCGCGCGACCTGCGCCGCGAGGTTGGGCTCGACGCCGCGCGCCACGTACAGCGAAGCGAGCTCGCGCAGTTCGCCCCTCGGCTGCGTCTCGAGCTCGCGGCGTTCCTCGGCGAGCGCGGCGTGCTCGGTGTCGCGCTGCGAGCTCACCGACACGTACTCGCCGGCGGCCATCGACATCGCGCCCGAGACCAGCCCGGCGAGCCCGACCAGGATCCATTGCGTGCGCTCGCCGCCCGCGGCGACGACGCCGACGAGCAGGCTGGCGGTGGAGACGATGCCGTCGTTCGCACCGAGCACGGCTGCGCGCAGCCAGCCGACGCGCTCGGTGCGGTGTTGCTCGGTGTGCGACCTTCGCGGCGCGCGACTCGGCTCGGGGAGGCGCTGCGGCGCGCGAGGCATCGCGCTCAGGCTTCGTCGGTGCCGGGAAGCGCCGCTTCGGGCATCGTGAGCAGCGCGCCGCGTTCGGCCGGGTCGGCCGGCGCTTCGACGCGGTGGCCGCGCAGCCGGTGGCGTCCGCGCAGATATCGGCCGGCTTCGCCGGGCTGGCTGGCTTCGCGCGGCGGATGATCGGGCCGAACGGGACGTTCGCCGGCCGGGCCGCGCGAGAAGACCAGCCGGGCGAGTTCGTTCAGCGCCTGCACGTAGACGCCGCGCTTGAACTCGATCACCGCGTCGAGCGGCACCCAATAGTCGTTCCAACGCCAGGCGTCGAACTCCGGGTGACTCGAGGCACGCAGATCGATGTCGCTGTCGCGGCCGACCAGTTGCACCAGGAACCAGATCTGCTTCTGCCCGCGATAGTGCCCGCGCCATTCCCGACGCACCCAATGCTCGGGTACGTCGTAGCGCAGCCAGTCGCGCGTGCGTCCGACGATCCGGACGTGGCGCGGAAACAGGCCCACCTCCTCGTGCAGCTCGCGCAGCATCGCCTGTTCCGGCGATTCACCGCGTTTGATCCCGCCTTGCGGAAACTGCCAGGAGTGTTCCCGTATCCGCTTGCCCCAGAAGACCGCGTTCCTCGAATTGACCAGGATGATCCCGACGTTGGGGCGATAGCCGTCACGGTCCAGCATGGCCGCACCCCCTGATCTCTTACAATCGCTTCGATTATAGCCAGTGCATCCTTGCGTGACCTGCACTTCCGCCGTCGCACGAACGGCCCCGCGCGCCTCCGGATTCCCGCATGAAAGCCTCCCGATTCCACCTGTCGACGCAGAAGGAAGCGCCGGCCGACGCCGAGATCGTCAGTCACCGACTGATGACGCGCGCCGGAATGATCCGCAAGGTCGCCGGCGGGATCTACAGCTACATGCCGCTCGGACTGCGCGTGATCCGCAAGATCGAGGCGATCGTGCGCGAGGAGATGAACCGGGCGGGGGCGGTCGAATTGCTGATGCCGGTCATCCAGCCGGCCGAATTGTGGATCGAGTCGGGCCGGTGGGATAAGTACGGACCGGAGCTGCTGCGGCTGAAGGATCGCCACCAGCGCGATTTCATCGTCCAGCCCACCTCCGAGGAGGTCGTCACCGACATTGCGCGCAACGAGCTGCGCAGCTACCGCCAGTTGCCGAAGAATTTCTATCACATCCAGACGAAGTTCCGCGACGAACGCCGGCCGCGTTTCGGCGTGATGCGGGGGCGCGAGTTCACGATGAAGGACGCGTACTCGTTCGACCGCGATCGTGACGCCGCGCTCGCCAGCTACCGCGCGATGTACGATGCCTATTGCGCGATCTTCGCGCGCATGGGGCTCACGTTTCGCGCGGTCGCTGCCGACACCGGCGCGATCGGCGGCTCGGCGAGCCACGAGTTCCAGGTCATCGCCGAGACCGGCGAGGATGCGATTGCGTATTGCCCCGGTTCCGAGTACGCGGCCAACGTCGAGCTGGCCGAAGCGTTGCCGCTGATCGAGCGGCGCGCCGAGCCGGGAGAGCCGCTCGCGAAGACGCCGACGCCCGCGCGAACGCGCTGCGAGGACGTCGCCGATCTGCTCGGCATCGCGCTCGAGCGCACGGTCAAGTCGATCGTCGTCGCGGTCGATGCGAAGCCGGGCGCGAGCGGCGCGCAGCCTGCGCACGCGCCGGGAGCGGATACCGGCGGCACGCAGGTCTGGCTGCTGCTCGTGCGCGGCGATCACGAGTTGAACGAGGTCAAGGCGGGCAAGGTCCCCGGACTCGAAGGCTTTCGCTTCGCGAGCGAGGCCGAGATCGTCGAGTATTTCGGCTCGCCGCCCGGCTACCTGGGCCCGATCGGTGCGCGCAAGCCCGTGCGCATCGTCGCCGACCGCACGGTGGCGGCGATGCACGATTTCGTCTGCGGCGCCAACGAGGCCGACTTCCATTACACGGGCGTGAACTGGGGGCGCGACCTGCCCGAGCCGGCCGTCGCCGATCTGCGCAACGTGCAGGCGGGCGATCCGTCGCCCGACGGCAAGGGCGCGCTCGCGATCCAGCGCGGCATCGAAGTCGGCCACGTGTTCTTCCTCGGCACCCGCTATTCGGCTGCGATGAACGCGTGTTTCGTCGACGCCGACGGCCAGCTGAAGCCGTTCGAGATGGGCTGCTACGGCATCGGCATCACGCGTCTGCTCGGCGCCGCGATCGAGCAGAACCACGACGAGCGGGGCATCGCCTGGCCGCGGCCGATCGCTCCGTTCGACGTCGTCATCGTGCCGCCCGGCTACGCGCGCTCCGAAACGGTGCGCGCCGCGGCCGACGCGCTGTACGAACAGTTGCTCGCCAACGGCGTCGACGTGCTGCTCGACGATCGCGACGAGCGGCCCGGCGTGTTGTTCGCCGACTGGGAGCTGATCGGCGTGCCGGTGCGCGTCACCGTCGGCGAGCGCAGCCTGAAGGAAGGCAGGATCGAAGTGCTCCGGCGACGTGCGATGCAGCTCGCGCAGGTGCCGGTCGGCGATGCCCTACCGGCCATCCGGCAAGCCCTTGCCGACTGAGCCTTGCCGGGCTTCAATCCGGGGCGCATGAAACGCGTCCTCATCCTGCTGCTGCTCACCTGCGCGCTGCTCGTCGCGCTGATCGCGTCGCGGCCCGCGCAGGCGGGTCCCCAGCAATACGAGGCGCTCGGCGATTCGGTGCGCTCGGCGCTCGCCGCCGCCGTGCGCGAAGATCGCGATCCGCCGGAAGCGCATTTCGTTTCGCTCGACCAGAAGATCGACTGGCTGTCCGCGATGGCCGACCGCCTGCCGCGGCGCTGGAAACCCGAGTACCGGCAGCGGATCGATTTCCTGCAGTCGGTGCGCTACGAAGCGCAGCGCGCGGGGCTCGACCCGCATCTGGTGCTCGGCCTCATCGAGGTCGAGAGCCATTTTCGCCGCTACGCGGTCTCGAGCGCGGGCGCGCGCGGGTACATGCAGGTGATGCCGTTCTGGACGTCGCTGATCGGCGACGGCGATCCGTCGAAGCTCTTCGACCTGCGCACGAACCTGCGCTACGGCTGCACGATCCTTCGCCATTATCTCGACCTCGAGCGCGGCGACCTGTTCCGCGCGCTCGGCCGCTACAACGGAAGCCTCGGCCGCGCCGAGTACCCGAACGCGGTGCTGCGCGCATGGAAGCGCTGGCAATACGTGCCGCCGGCGCAGCGCACCGCCGGGGCTTCGCCGCCGCCGGCCTGAGCCGCCGGGCGCGGTCTTCGCCGCATCGGGCGACGAGACCGAAAGTGCTATAAACGGTCACTTTTCCTCGACCGCAGGACCCACCGATGAACCTCGCCTCGAGCCTGCAGCGATGGGCCGTGCAGACGCCCGCGCAGCCTGCAATCCTGTTCGAAGGCCGTGCGCTCACCTACGCGCAACTCGATGCCGACGCGTCGCGGCTCGCCCACGCGATGCGCGCGAAAGGCATTGCCGCCGGCGACCGCGTCGCACTGTACCTGCCGAACATTCCCGAGTTCGCGACCGCGTACTACGCGGCGCAGATGCTCGGTGCGGTTCCCGTCGCGATCAACGCGATCTTTCGCAGCGCCGAGGTCGAGTACCTGCTGAACGATTCGGGTGCGGTCGCCGTGTTCACGGTCGCCGAGTTGCTGCCGTTCGTTCCGCGCGCGGCGTGCGCCGCGCTCGTGCACGTCGTCGTCTGCGAGGGCGATGCGGGCGAGGGCGCCCGGACGCTCGCGCAGTGGTGCGACGGGCAGCCGGAGCGCTTCGAGCCGGTCGAGCGCGCGCCCGACGCGCCGGCGGCGCTGCTGTATTCGTCCGGGACGACCGGTTTTCCGAAAGGCGTGACGCTGTCGCAGTCGAACATCGCGTCGAACGTCGCTACCGCGGCGAAGTGTTCGGGCTACCGCGCGTCGGACCGACTCGCCGCGTTCCTGCCGCTGTTCCACGTCTACGGGCAGAACTACATCCTGAACGCGGCGATCCTCAGCGGGGCCACGGTCTCGCTGTTCCGGCGCTTCGTCCCCGACGTGGTACTCGAGGCGATCGAGCGCGACCGCATCACGATGTTCTTCGGCGTGCCGACGATCTTCATCGGCCTGCTGTCGATGGATCTGTCGAAATACGATCTGTCGTCGATCCGCTACGAGATGTCGGCGGCGGCGACGATGCCCGAGGAGATCTCGCGGCGCTGGACCGAGCGCTTCGGCCGTCGCGTGTACGAGGGCTACGGGCTCACCGAGTGTTCGCCTTTCGCCTGCTACAACGATCTCGTCGAGCATCGCTTCGGATCGGTCGGCCGCGCGGTCGAGGGCTTCGAGCTGAAGATCTTCGACGAGAACGACCGTGAAGTGCCGCGCGGCGAATGGGGCGAGATCGTGATCCGCGGGCCCGGCGTGATGCTCGGCTACTGGAATCGCCCGGAAGACACCGCGGTCACGCTGCGCGGCGGCTGGCTGCACTCGGGCGACATCGGACGGATGGACGACGACGGCTACGTGTACATCGTCGATCGGGTCAAGGACATGATCAACGTGTCGGGCTTCAAGGTGTGGCCGGCCGAGCTCGAGCAGTACCTGTACAAGCTGCCGCAGGTGCAGGAAGTGGCCGTCTACGGCATCCCGCACCCGGAGAAAGGCGAGCAGGTCGTCGCGGCGGTGGTGCCGAAGGCCGGGCAGGCGCTCGCCGCCGAGGACGTCGTCGCGTATTGCCGGGCGAACATCGCCGCCTACAAGGTTCCGGCGCGCGTCGACATCGTTGCCGAATTGCCCAAGAGTGCCACCGGGAAAATCCTGAAGCGGATTCTGCGCGATCAGGCGGCGAAGCCGTGATAGGGTAACCGGCTTTCAAAACAAAACGTCATCCGAAGGAGAGGAGCATGACTCGAGTCACCCGTCGGGATTTCAACCGGCTCGCCGCGGGTTCCGCGGTCGCCGGCGCGAGCACGCTCGCGGCGCCGTCGTTCGTGCGCGCGCAGTCGAAGAAACTGAAGGTCGGCGTCCTGCTGCCGCGTTCCGGCGCGCTCGCCTTCATCGGGCAATCGTGCCAGCGCGGCGCCGACATCGCGCCGGCGATGCTCTCGGAAATGTACGGCGTCGACGTCGAGCTGATGAACGCCGACATCGAGTCGAACGTCGACGTTGCGCGCTCGCGCGCGGAAAAGCTCGTCGACGAAGGTGCGCATGTGCTGATGGGGGCTTTCGACTCGGGGCCGACGACGGCGATCGCGCAGGTGGCCGAGCAGCGCAAGGTGCCGCTCGTGGTGAACATCGCCGCCGCGCCGCAGATCACCGAGCAGGGCTTCCAGTACACCTTTCGGAATTTTCCGAACGCGCCCGAACTCATCCGCAATGGCCTGGCGCTTACCGGCGACATCTTCCAGGCCACGCGCTCGGCACCGCGCACCGCCGTGTTCATGCACGTGAACGACACCTTCGGTACGGCGATGTCCAAGGGCATCGGCGCGATCCTCCCCAAGCTCGATTTCCTGCCGTTCAAGGTCGTCGACACGATCTCCTACGACCGCGAGGCGCGTGACCTGTCGGTCGAGGTTGCCAAGGCCAAGGCCACCAACGCCGACTTCATCCTGCTGGTGAGCCGGTTGAACGACGCGATCCTGCTCGTTCGCGAGTGCGTGAAGCAGCGCTGGTCGCCGCAGGCGATTCTCAGCCCGGGCTCGCCTGGCATGTACGAGGCGCAGTTCTACAAGGCGCTGGGCAATCGGTACTCCGACTACTGCATCTCGAACGTGCCCTGGTACAACCCGAACGCCGCACTCACCAAGCGCGTCGAGGCGCAGTTCAGCAAGCAGTTTCCGCAGGAGAAGCTGATGTTCCACGCGCTGAACGTCGGCTTCACCTTCGAGGCGATGATGATCGCCGCTGATGCGTTCAAGCGGGCGGGCACCACCGACGGCGCGCAGCTCGCCGATGCGCTGCGCAAGACGAACATCACCGAGCACATGATGATCGGCGGGCCGATCCAGTTCGACGCCAAGGGGCAGAACACGAAGGTCGCGTCGGCTTGCATCCAGAACCGGGGCGGGGCCCCGAAGGTGGTGCTGCCGGAACAGGCGGCGCAGGCGAAGCCGGTGTTTCCGGTGCCGGGCTGGCAGCAGCGCAGCTGAGCGCGCACCTCCCAGGAACGAAAACGCCGCGATCTTCGCGGCGTTTTCGTTGGCGCGCGCGCGACTTAGCGGCCGCGGCGGCGCTGCACCCCGGCGGCGGCGAACAGCCCTACGCCGAGCAGCAGCAGCGAGCCGGGAACGGGTACCTGCTGCGGAATGAACGGGTCGGTGTCTCCGTCGGCGTTGAACCCGGCGACGTGGCTGACGGTGGTGTCGCCGATGTTCATTCCGGCGGGCAGCAGACCGGAGTCGAACACGCCCCAGGCGAGCGACGCGACGTTCTGGAACAGCGCCCACCAGGTGGCGTTCTTGATGAGGTAGTAGCCGGGGTCGCTGGACAGCTGAACCGCGAAATAGTCGGGGTCCCCGGCGACGGCGAACAACGGCGCGTCGTCGGTCTTGCCGAGGAAGGCCGCGTCGCCGCCCAGCGTCGTCGAGACGAACCCGGTTTCGGTCGCGGGACTGCTGTTCGGCAGCGTGTCGGTGGTGCTGATGAGCGGGTCGAGCGCGCCGACCTCGACGCCGTCGAAGGCGCCGCCCGTGATCGTCAGTGCCCAGGCCGGGGCGGACAGCGCGCAACCGAGCAGCGCGCTGCCAGCCAGCTTGGCGATTTGATTCATGTGTTGCTCCGGTAAGTGCTGGTAAACCCTGATCGGGGAAAAGCAAGCGCGGCGCCCGAAAACGGTTTTCCCTTGGAAATCAGTCGCTTCCACACGAAGTCGCCTTCGC
>JAKFES010000204.1:0-2154 GCA_036675585.1 Burkholderiaceae bacterium | reverse complement strand
GCCGCGCGGCGAGGATTGGCGGCAGCTGCGCAACGGGCCGATGACGGTGTGGGGCGGTTGGTTCCTGGTTGGCGTGCTGATCCTGATCGCCGCGTTCTACGTCTATCGCGGGCAGATCCGGCTCGAGGAGCCGCCCACCGGACGACTGATCGAGCGCTTCACCTTCGTCGAGCGGGCGACGCACTGGATCAATGCCGCGTGCTTCGTGCTGCTCGCGCTCACCGGGCTCCTGATGTTGTTCGGCAAGCACGTCCTGCTGCCGATCACCGGATACACGATCTTCTCGATCCTGGGCATCGTCTCGAAGACCACGCACAATTTCGTCGGCCCGCTGTTCGCCGTCACGACGATCGCGATCTTCCTGATCTTCGTGCGCGACAATTTCCCGCATGCCTACGACCTCAAGTGGCTCGCGCGTTTCGGCGGGCTTCTTTCGCGTCGCGGCCAGCACGTTCCGAGCGGGCGCTTCAATGCGGGTGAGAAGGTGTTCTTCTGGGTCGGCGTGGTCGTGCTCGGCCTGATCGTTTCGGTCGCCGGATTCGTGCTCGATTTCCCGAACTTCGGCCAGACGCGCTTCACGATGCAGACGGTGTGGTGGGTCCACGTCGGGGCGGCGCTGCTGTTCACCGCACTCGTGATCGGGCACATCTACATCGGCACGATCGGCACGCAAGGTGCGCTCGAGGCCATGCAGTCGGGATACGTCGACGAGACCTGGGCGAAGGAGCACCACCGCTACTGGTACGACGACATCCGTTCGGGAAAGATCCCGGCGCAGCGTTCCGACGACGCCACGGCGGCAGCCTTGCCGAGCCAGCTGAACAGTTGACCCGGGGCGTGCGATCGTCCGCGAGGTTGGCGGACGACGCCGCGCCCTGAACGAATCGGCCGCCGCTGCGAAGCCTGCAGCGGCGGCCGATTCGTTTCCTGCCGGGCCGGTCGCAACCCGGCGCTCGAATCGCGCCGGCGCGACCGTTTCCGCTTTCAGCTCTCGCTCTCGTGCCGGGTTTCGACCTGCTCGAGCGGCTCGGCCGGTGCGGCGCGGCGAGGACGCCGGGCGCGTGCCGCCCGGGGCGGGGGCACCTCGGCGGGCGCCTCGTCGCGCGGGGCGGGGCTCGTCGTTTCGACCCATTGCAGGCCGACCGATTCGACGATCGATTCGAGCTCTTCCTTCGGCAACGGCATCGGCGCGATCGGCTCGGCGGCGGCTTTCGGCTCGACGCGATCCGATTCGACCCGCGCCAGGTCGACCGGGGACGGCTCGACCGACGGCGGCTCGACCGGGGACGGCTCGACCGAGGACGGCTCGACCGGAGACGGCTCGACCGGAGACGGCATCGCTGCGGCGGGGGTCGGGCGGCGTTCCTGCGGCTCGGCCGCGGTCGGCGTTTCCCCCGTGGATACCGACACGTCCGGCGCCGGCGCAACGGCCGCTGTGGCCGTCGGCTCGCGCTGCTCCACCGAATCGGCCGCTGCGCCCGGTACGCCGTCGAAGATCGATGCCTGTGCCGGCACGGTCCGGCCGTCGCGAGGGCGTGCTTCGGCCTCGGGCTGGTCGATCTGCGCCGGTTCGGCTCGGGCTTCGGTCTCTGCGGTGGGCGTCGCGCTCGCGGCGGGGTGAAGCGCCTCGGCCGGCTTGCGCAGGCTCTCCGGAATTCTCGGCGAAGCGGAGTCGTCGCGCGACGCACTCGCCTGCGCGGGGCGTTGCAGCGGTTCGTCCGACCCGATCGTCGCGTCCGGTGCGACTTCGGCGAGCGAGTCCGCGCGCTCCTCCGAGTATTCGGCTGCGGCCTCGGATCCGGCGGCCGTCGCGTCCCGATGCGCACCGCCTCGGCGGCCGCGCCGGCGCCGGCTGCGTCCGGTGCGCGCCTCGTCGGTGGCTTCGCTGTCCGGGGCGTCGGGTCCACGCTCGACGCCCGTCGCGACGAGTGCCTCGTCGATTCCGTTCGGCAGCGCGACGACGGCGGGACTGACCGCGACCGCGGTCGATTCCGCCGGCATGCGGTCGGGCTCGGCGTTCACGTCCGCGCGCGCGCGGCGGGCTTCGCCGCGCTGCCCGGCCGTGCGTTCGCCCCGTTCGCCGGTCTCGGCGCGCGCGGTGCGTTCGCCGCGTTCGCCGCGCTCGGGGCGCTCGCCGCGCTCGCTGCGTTCGGC
>JAKFES010000211.1:0-2162 GCA_036675585.1 Burkholderiaceae bacterium | reverse complement strand
GGTCGATCGCGCGATCGAGATCGTCGAGCGCGCGATCGAGCGTTTCGGCGCGCCCGTCTACGTGCGCCACGAGATCGTGCACAACGATCACGTCGTCGGCCGGCTGCGCGCGATGGGAGCGATCTTCGTCGACGAGGTCGACGAGGTGCCCGATGGCGCGGTGCTGATCTTCTCCGCGCACGGCGTCTCGCGTGCGGTGCGCCGCCAGGCCGACGGACGCGAGTTGCGCGTCTTCGATGCGACCTGCCCGCTGGTGACGAAAGTGCACGTCGAGCTCGCGCGGATGCGGCGCGAGGGGCGCGACGTCGTGATGATCGGGCACGCGGGGCATCCGGAGGTCGAAGGCACGATGGGTCAGGCCGACGACGGGATCCATCTGGTGGAATCGGTCGAGGACGTCGCGCGCGTGCAGGTCGCCGATCCCGAGCACGTCGGCTACGTCACGCAGACCACGCTGTCGATCGACGATTGCCGCACGATCGTCGCCGCGCTCAAGGCGCGCTTCCCGTCGATCGCCGAGCCGCGCAAGCAGGACATCTGCTATGCGACGCAGAACCGCCAGGACGCGGTGAAGCTGATGGCCCCGCAATGCGATCTCGTTCTCGTGATCGGCTCGCCGACCAGCTCGAACAGCAACCGGCTGCGCGAAGTCGCGCAGAAGATGGGTTGCGAGGCGCGCCTGATCGGTTCGGCCGACGAGCTCGATCCGGCGTGGCTCGAGGGCCGGCGTCGCATCGGCGTCACCGCCGGCGCGTCGGCGCCCGAAGTGCTCGTCGTCGACCTGCTGCGCCGGCTCGAGACGCTCGGCGTGGCTTCGGTGAGCAAGCTCGAGGGCGTCACCGAGTCGATGACCTTCGCGCTGCCGAAGGACCTGCTGCGCTCGACCGAGTGATCCTCACGCTCGAAGGCGTCTCGAAGACCTACGCCTCGGGCCTTCGCGCGCTCGACGCGATCACGCTGGACATCCGGCGCGGCGAGATCTTCGCGTTGCTCGGCCCGAACGGCGCGGGCAAGACCACGCTGATCGGCATCGTCTGCGGACTCGTGCGCGCGACGAGCGGAACCATTCTCGTCGACGGCTACGACATCGTCGGCGACTATCGCGCGGCGCGCGCCCGCATCGGCCTCGTTCCGCAGGAGCTGACCACCGACGCGTTCGAGACCGTGTGGAACACCGTCTCGTTCAGCCGCGGGCTGTTCGGCAAGCCGCCCGATGCAGCATACGTCGAGCGCGTCCTGCGCGACCTGTCGTTGTGGGAGAAGCGCGACAGCAAGCTGATCACGCTCTCGGGCGGGATGAAGCGGCGCGTGCTGATCGCCAAGGCGCTCTCGCACGAGCCCACGCTGCTCTTTCTCGACGAGCCCACGGCGGGCGTCGACGTCGAGCTGCGCAAGTCGATGTGGTCGCTCGTGCGCCGGCTGCGCGACGACGGCGTGACGGTGATCCTCACCACGCACTACATCGACGAGGCCGAGGAGATGGCCGACCGGATCGGCGTGCTGCATCGCGGGCAGCTGGTCGTCGTCGAGGAGAAGAGCGAGCTGATGCGCAAGCTCGGCAAGAAGCAGCTGATCCTGCAGCTGCGCGACCCGGTCGCCGCCGTTCCCGCGTCGCTGGCCGCGCACGCGCTCGAACGCAGCGACTCCGGCGACGAGCTGGTGTACACCTACGATGCGCGTCGCGAGGACACCGGGATCGCCGCGCTGCTCGGCGAGCTCGAACGCGCGGGTGTGGCGCTTCGCGACCTGCGCACCGAACAGAGCTCGCTCGAGGACATCTTCGTGCAGCTCGTGCACGGCGAGCGATGAACCGGCACGCCGTCGCCGCGATCTACCGTTTCGAGATGGCGCGCACGCGCCGCACGCTGCTGCAGAGCGTGATCTCGCCGGTCGTGTCGACCTCGCTGTATTTCGTCGTCTTCGGCTCGGCGATCGGCTCGCGCATCACCGACATCGGCGGGGTCAGCTACGGCGCGTTCATCGTGCCCGGGCTCGTCATGCTGTCGCTGCTCACGCAGAGCATCTCGAACGCGTCGTTCGGCATCTACTTTCCGAAGTTCACCGGCACGATCTACGAGCTCCTTTCGGCGCCGGTCTCGCATTTCGAGATCGTCGTCGGCTACGTCGGTGCCGCCGCGACGAAGTCGATCGCGCTCGGGCTG
>JAKFES010000013.1:0-2171 GCA_036675585.1 Burkholderiaceae bacterium | reverse complement strand
CGGCGAAGCCGAGCGCGCGCAGCTCGTCGTGGTCCTGCGCGGGCAGGTTGCCGCCGATGACCCAGAGCTTGTCGGTCAGGCCGTTGGCCTCGAGCAGCGTCTTCAGCTTGCGGCAGAACGGCAGGTGCGAGCCGGCGAGGCTGGAGAGCGCGACCACGTCGACGTCCTCGTCGAGCGCCATGCGCGCGACCGCCTCGGGCGCCTGCCGCAGCCCGGTGTAGATGACCTCGAAGCCGGCGTCCATCATCGCGCGTGCAACCACCTTCGCGCCCTGGTCGTGCCCGTCGAGGCCGGGCTTGGCGAGCAGCACGCGGATGCGGCGTGTGTCCGCCTGCGGCGCGGCGGCCGCAGCAGCTGTGGTCGTACTCATGAGGTGACCTCTTTCGCAATGATCAGTTTCAGGATCTCGCTGGTGCCCCCGCCGATCAGCGTGAAGCGCACGTCGCGCAGGTAGCGCTGCACCGGGTATTCCATCGCGTAGCCGTAGGAGGCGAGGACGCGCGCCGCCTGGTCGCAGATCGAAGCAGCCGTCTCGGTGGCGAACAGCTTGCACATCGCCGCTTCCTTGTGGTGCGGGCGCTTCGCGTCGGCGAGCCACGCGGCATAGCGCACGAGATGCGTCGCCGCCTCCAGCCCCGTCGCCATCTCGGCGAGCTTCATCTGGATCGCCTGGAAGCGGTCGATCGGCTTGCCGAACTGCTTGCGCTCGCCGGCGTAGCGAACCGCCTCGTCGAGCGCAGCGCGCGCCACGCCGAGCGCCATCGCGCCGGTGATGATCCGGATCTCGGCGAGCGTCTTCTTCAGGTGCACTTCGCCGTCGCCTTCCTCCTGCGACAGCCGGTGCGTGTCGGGGACGAAGCAGCCGTCGAACGAGACCTCCGAGGTGGGAAGCGCCCAGACGCCCATCTTGTGGATCGGCCGGCCGACGTGCAGCCCCTCGAAGTGTTTCTCGACAAGGAAGATCGTGAGCTTCTTCTCGTCGCCCGCCCGGGCGAACACGGTGAAGAAGTCGGCGACCGGCGCCGAGGTGATCCACGTCTTGTGACCGTCGATCACGTAGCCGCCGTCGACCTTGCGCGCGGTGGTCGAGATCGAGCCGAGGTCGGAGCCGGCGTCGGGCTCGGTCATGCAGATGCCGCCGATCTTCTTTCCGGCCAGCGCGGGCCGGAACAGCCGCTCGACGATGTCGGCGTTGCCGAGCATCTGCAGGAACTTCGTTCCCATCAGCGACTGCATCGCCGCAGCGCCGGCGAGCGACATCGAGCCGCGTGCGATCTCGGTGAGCGCGAGGCAGAACTCGGAGAGCGCCATGCCCGTGCCGCCGGCTTCTTCCGGATAGCGCATCCCGAAGAAGCCGAGATCGGCGAGCTCGCCGAAGAGCTCGTGCGGGAACGCGTGCGCCTCGTCGATCGCCGCCGCGTTCGGCGCGATCCGACGGTCGCAGAAGCGCGCGAAGGTCTCCTGGACGGCGCGCTGCTCTTCGGTGAGCTCGAAATCCATCTCGCGTTCGTCCTCAGCCTTCCCAGCCGTACAGCTCGCGCGCCTTCTCGCGCGAGATCACGCCGTTGCGAACCTCTTCGGCGAGCACCCTGCGGTCGCGCTTCGCCGGATCGCCGTAGCCGCCGCCGCCGCTGGCGACCTGGTGATAGACGGTGCCCTTCGGCACGCCGGTGATCAGGTCCTTGTTGCGCGGAACGACCTCGCGCCCGTCGGGGTAGGTGAGCCGGATGAAGTTCAGCCCGGCGTCGCCGCCGCCGAACAGGCCGAAGGCCGGCTCGAAGTCGCCGTCGCCGAAGGTGACGAGCTGCGTGTCGTCCGAGCCGATCCGGAAGATCGTCTCGACGCCCAGGCCGCCGCGCCATTGCCCCGCGCCGGCGGAGTCCTCGAGCAGCTCGTGGCGCAGCAGCGTGTGCGGCGTCTGCTGCTCGAACATCTCGTAGTCCTGGTCGAGCACGCCGCCCGAGGCGTCGATCATCCCGATGTGGTCGTAGCCGTCGGTGCCGCGCATCGCGCCCGAGCCGCCCTTCAGCCCCATGAAGCCGATGTCGACGTATTTCTCGTTCGTGTTCGGGTCGATGCCGGTGGTGAGCGACGCGAGCAGGTTGTTCCAGCCGGCAGTGACGCGCTCGGGCAGCACCGGCGCGAGCGCGCGCTGGATCGCGTCGGCATTC
>JAKFES010000092.1:0-15008 GCA_036675585.1 Burkholderiaceae bacterium | reverse complement strand
GAATCGACGCGCGCGGTACGCGGCTTCTCCCTGGTCGCGCAAGGTCTCGGGATCGCCCCCGAGGTCCGCGCGGTCCGCTGGATCGGCGGCCGCCGATGGAGGCGTCGACGCAGCGGCCGGCTCGTCGAACAGATCGGCACCGATCGTCGCCGGACCGCCTTCGGTCGCGCAGGCAGTCGACGCGAGCACCGCGCACGCGATCGCCCCCGCGCGAAGCAACCGACCCGCGAATCGCAGGCGAGGTCGTGCAGCACGCGAGCCGTTTGCGTCGGTTTCACGGCAGCCCATGCGATCGCATTTCATCGGTGCGCTCCTTTCGATTCGCGGTTCCAGCAGAGGTATGCGCCGCGACGCACGCCGAGACGATCGGCTTCGCCCGCCCGCAGCTCGAGCACGGCGCGGGCCGAAGCCGACCACCGAACGCGGCGCGGCGGCACGTGCGTGCACACGCGCTCGACGAGCCCGTTGCGCGAGACGAACACGACGTCGAGCGCACCGCGCACGCCGACCGTGTGAACCGCTCTACAGGGTTCGATCCACACGCCGGTGCCCGGAGCGGGCAGCGGTTGTCCGATGAGTCCGATCAGGCGCTCGAGCGCGCGCGTCGCGCAGCGCACGTCGATGCGTGTCCGCCGCGCGCCGCTTTCTCCGCCGCAAGCGGCACCGCGACCGGCAACCCGATCGCCGGCCGCATGGACGAGGAGCGTGGCCCGGGTCACAGGATGCCTTCGGTGAGCAGCCGGTACACGATCGGAAAAAGCAGGATCGCGAAGGTGCCCGGAAAAATGAACAATACGAGCGGCAGCAGCATCTTCACCGGCGCTTCCATCGCGAGTCGCTCGGCGCGCAGGAACCGCTCGGTGCGCCGCTGCTCGGCCTGCGCGCGCAGGATCGGCGCAAGGCTCGCCCCCTGCCGTTCGGCGGCGATCAGGGCGGCGACGACGTTCGACACCGCAGGCAGGCCCACTCGCGTGGACATCGCGCGCAACGCCTCGTGTCGCGCCTGCCCCGCGCGCACGTCGCGCAGCACGCGCTGCCACTCGTCGCGCAGCGCGCCGGGTGGGCCGTTGGCGGCGGCGTGCGCGAGCGCGGAGCCGAGGTTCAACCCGGCATCGACCGAAAGCGTGACCAGATCGAGGTCGTGGGGAAGCTGGCGCAGGATCGCGTGGCGCCGCCGCGCGGCACGCGCATCGAGTGCGATGCGCGGCATCGAAGCACCGAGCGCGCCGGCCACGAGAACCGCCCAGAACGACGAAGCATCGAGTGCGGCGAACACCGACACGGCGAGCGCCCCCGCGACGAGCGCGGCCGCTCCCTGACCCGCGACGAATCGCTCGGCGGTCAACGCGCCCTCCAGTCCGGCGCGGGCCAGACGTTCGCGCAAGCGCTCGCGTTGCGCCGCGCCGATCAGCGGTCGAGCCAGCGGGGCGAGCCGCACGAGGACGGGCCAGGCCAGGCGCCAGCGCCACGACAACCCGTCGAGCGGCGCGTGCACCGCGTCGGGAACCGGGCGCGACCAGGCCGCGGCGAGCGCACACACCGAAACGACCACGGCGACGAAGGTCGCGGCGAGGAACAGGGCGAGCCACGCACTCATACGTCGATCGCCACGATGCGCCGGATGGCGAAGATGCCGAGCGTCTGCAGCGCAAGCACCGAAGCGCACACTGCCCATCCCTGCCAGGTCGTGACGAGCGCGCGCATCGCGATCGGCTCGATGCCGAACAGCACCAGTGCGAGCAGCGCCGGCAGCGCGCCCATCACCCATGCCTGCAGTCGGCCCTGCGCGGTGAGCGCGCGGATCTTGCCCTCGATCGAGAGCTTGCGGCGCGTCGCGTCGGCGAGCGATTCGAGGGTATCGGCCATGGCGCCGCCCGTCGCGGAACCGATGCGCAGCGCCGAAGCGAACAGCACCGCCTCCTCGATCGGCATCCGTCGCGCGAACGACGCGAGCGCCTCGTCGAGCGAAACGCCGAGTCGTTGCTCGCGCAGCAAAAGCCCCAGTTCCTGCCGTGCCGGCAAGCCGATTTCGGCGCTCGCCTGTGCCAGTGCCTGGCCGAGCCCGCTGCCCGAGCGCAGGCCGCCGGCGATGAGCAGCAACAGGTCGGGCATCTGCTGGCGAAACGCTTCGATCCGCCGCCCGCGCAGGCGGGAAAGCCCCCAACGCGGCAGGACCGCGGCGGCCAGTGCGACGGCCAGCGCCGCCTGCCACGCGCCGCTCGCCCAGCCGGCGACGACGGCCGCCACCGCCACCAGCAGGTGCTGCAGCGCGAGCAGACGAGCGGGTTCGACGAACAGGAACGCCTCGCGCATCTGCGCTCCGACGCCTTGCTCGAAACGCTCGCGGTGTCGTGCGGCCAGACGAACGCCGATCGGGCCGCCGAGCGCGAGCAGCGCGACGGCCGCCCCGAACGCACCGACGAGCGCGATCGACAACGAATCGGGTATCCACGACGCATTCATGCCGCGCCGCGCCGGAAAACGGAAAGATCGAACTGCTCGCCTTCCTCGCGCAGCCGCTCGTAGAACTGCGGAACGTTGTCGCACGCCGCGAAGCGGCCCCCCGCGAAGCGAAACAGCGGCTGCATCAGCACGCGTGCGCCTTCCAGGCCGGTGAGCTCGACGATCTCGACCACGCGGCGCCGGCCGTCGGCCAGGCGCGCCTGGTGCACGATCACGTCGACCGCGGCGACGATCTGCTCGCGGATCGCGGCAACGGGCATGTCGACATCGGCCATCAGCACCATCGTCTCCAGTCGCGAGACGACGTCGCGCGGACTGTTGGCGTGCACGGTGGTCAACGAGCCGTCGTGCCCGGTATTCATCGCCTGCAGCATGTCGAGCGCCTCGCCCCCGCGGCACTCGCCGACGACGATTCGATCGGGCCGCATGCGCAAGGCATTGCGCACGAGATCGCGGATCGTGACCAGCCCGCGCCCCTCGGCGTTCACCGGACGCGCTTCGAGGCACACGCGATGGGCGTGCGCGAGCCTCAGCTCGGCCGCGTCCTCGATGGTGACCACGCGCTGCCCGGGCTCGATCAGGTTCGACAACAGATTGAGCAAGGTCGTCTTGCCCGAGCCCGTGCCGCCCGAGACGACGACGTTGCGCCGCGTGCGCACGCAGACCGCCAGGAACTCGAGCATCGCCTGCGACAGCGAGCCGCCGGCGACCAGGTCCGACGGACCGAACAGTCGATGGTTGAAGCGCCGGATCGTGATCGCCGGCCCTCGCACGGCAAGCGGCGGGATCACGGCGTTCACGCGCGATCCGTCGGGCAAGCGGGCATCGACCATCGGCGACGATTCGTCGATGCGGCGCCCGAGCGGCGCGACGATCCGGTCGATCGTCGCGCGCACGGCGTCCTCGCCGGTGAACGACGCGCCGGTCGGCTCGAGGCGGCCGTCGCGCTCGACGAAGATCTCGTCGGGTGCGTTCACCATGATCTCGGTCACCGTGTCGTCGCGCAGCAGCGGTTCGAGCGGCCCCAGGCCGATCGCCTCGTCGAGCACCTCGCGCGCAAGGGCCTCGCGATCGAGATCGGCCGGAAAAGTCGCATCGTCTTGCGCCAGCGCGCGCAGCAGGGTTTCGACTTCGTCGCGCAACTGCCCGGCGCTCAATTGCCGGATGTCCTGGCGCCGCAGGTCGATCGTCGCGAGCAGGCGCCGATGCAGCAGCCGTCGCCAGTGCACGGTTCCCGCGTCGACGACGCGCCCCGACGAATCACTCGCGCCGGGCGCCGGCAATTCGCGCGGCTCGGGCGGCACGCTCGCCTTCGGGGCCACCGTCGGACGGGCCCCCGACTGGATGCGCATCCGGTAGCCGGCGATCGCGATCTCGTCGTCTTCGTCGAGCGGTGCGTACTCGACGATGCGTTCCCCGTTGACCCACGTTCCGCCCAGGCTGCCGCCATCGACGAGCTTGAAGCCGTGCTCGATGCGCACGATCTCGGCGTGCGCGCGCGCGACCCGCCACCCGGGAAGATGCACGGCGCTGTCCGCCTGCCGGCCGATGCGCGCCGGGAAGCGGTCGATGTGCACGGTGCGCGCCGCCTCGGACTCGGCTTCGATGCGTAGCGTCAGCATTTCACTCGGCCATCTGCAGCCGCTCGCGGAACTCGCGAAGCCGCTCGCCGCTGTGCTCGATTGCGCTGCGTTGCGTCGGACTCGCCGCGTCGACGAAACGAGGCGTGATGAACACGACGAGTTCGGTCTTGTTGTTGCGGAACTCGCGCGAGCGAAAGAGCGCGCCGAGAATGGGGAGCTCCCCCAGGCCGGGCACCTTGTCGATCGAACGCGACGCGTCCTCGCTCAACAACCCGGCGATGACGAGCGTCTCGTTCTCGCGCAGGTTCACTTCGGTCTCGGCGCGACGCTTGGTCAGCCCGGGCACGTCCTGCACCTGCACGTCGAAATTGATCGCCGAGATCTCGGTGGCGATCTTCGCGGCGATCACGCCGGTTTCGCTCGCGATCGGCTCGACCTCGAACTTCACGCCGTATTCCTTGAAGCCGACCGAGACCGTTCCCAGCCCGCTGGCGAACGGAACGGGCAGCTCGCCGCCGGCAACGAAGCGCGCCGTGCCTCCGCTGCGGCACGAAAGCCGCGGCTCGGCGAGCACGAGCGCATCGCCGTTCTGGACGAGCAGGTTGATCACCGAGCCGATCGAGCTCGCGATGCCGAGTGCGGTGGCGAACGGTGCGACCCGCGAGCGCACGTCCAGTCCGGCTTCGGCGCCGGCGCCGCCCACCCGGAATGCGCGGCTGCGGTGCAGGTCGCCCAGGATTCCGAAGCTCGGGCCTTGCGCGCTCGCGTTCCAGCGCACGCCGATGTCTTCGAGCCGATCGCGACGGATCTCGACCATGCGCACGTCCATCTCGATCATGCGCTCGAGCCCGATGCGGCTGATCAGGTTCACGATCTGCGGGTACCGGCGGGCGATCTCGGTCATCCGCGTCGCCTCCTCTTCCGACAGCTCGTTTCCCTCGAGCACGACCTTGTCACCGACGATGCGCGCGCCGATGCGGCTGCCCTCGCCGAGCAATGCACGAATCTCGGCGAGCAGCCGATTGGCGTCGGCCGGAACGACGTGGATCTCGAACGTGCTCTCGGTGCCGTCGACCGCCCACAGGTGCAGCGTGCTCTGCCCGGGTGCCTCGGGAATCACCAGCACCTGCCCGCCTTCGAGCGCCGTTGCCTGGATGACCTTTCCATTGCCGACGGCAACGCGCTTCAACTCGCCCGCGCGGATCAGGTGCACCTGCCCGACGTGCAGTTCGACCGGGATCGCCGGCAACGGCTCGGCGGCCGACACGTCGATCGCGAGTGCGAGCGCGAGCAGCGCGAGGCAGCGCCGGAATCGACGCACGCGACCGAGGCTTCTCATCGCAGGCTCGCCGGTGCCTGCGGCAGCGGCTCGATCGCTCGCGGAGCGTGCGGCAGCGCCGGCGGCGGCTGCGGCGAGACAGGCGTCGGATTCGCTGCCGGCGCGAACGCATGCAGTGCCCAGCGCTGCATCTCGGGCCGCGCGTCGTCGCCCGCCGCTGCAACCGATGCGCTCGACGCCCCGGGCAGGTCTTCGATCGGCACACGCGCGCTCGTCGCCGGCAGGGGCGCCAGCGAGCCGCGTCCGCCGACGATGATCTCGGGACCGGCCGGCCTCGTCACGGTGACGATCCGATCCGGCGGATCGATGCCGAGCAGTGCATTGAGATCGAGCGCGCGCGCCGGCAGCGGCTTGCGGTCGTCGGGGTGACGCAACATGGCGGTGAGCTTTCCGGTGCGCTGGGCGACGATGAGTTCCTGTGCCTGCGCCGGCGAGACCTCGACGGTGATCGCCGTGAAATGGCGCTGCCCGCCGGCCGCTTCGGCGTCGCCCGCACGTACCTGGCGCCCGGTGGCGAGCACCGCCAGGTCCTGCATCAGCGTCGAGGTCACTTCCTGCGCCGGAGGCGAGCCGGGCGCGACCGGCGGCCGGACGGTGAACAGCAGGTCGATCCGGTCGCCGGGCTGCAGCATTCCGGAGACCGAATTGACTTCGTCGACGAGGATCGACATCGCGCGGATTCCCTGCCGGATGCGCGTCGAGAACGTGCCGACGTCGGCACCGACGATCGCACCGACGAGCAGCGGTTCGCCACTGCGCATCGGCTGCGCGAGGCGCGCGCCCACGTGCTGCTCGAAACGCTCGGGGCGAACCGCGCTGCCCGGAACGAAGTCGGCCGGCACCTCGCGCACCGCCATCGTCTCGGCTTCGACGACGGCACCCCGCTCGAGATCGCGACGTGCGACGACGACTTCGACCATCGCCTCGGTGGGTGCGAGGCGGGCTTTCTCGATCTCGAGCCGCTCGGCGAGATAGCCGCGCGCGCCGAACACCGCGAGCAGGCCGAATCCGAGCGCGGCGGCGACCAGCAGCGCGGTGCGATGTCGCGCACCGAGCGCTGCGATTCGCGTCAAGGGAACGAGCGGGTTTCTCATGGCATCGAGATCGTTTCGGTGAAGCGTTGATAACGCTCGGCGAAGGCGCCGAAGAGCGCCTCGAGCGGGCTGTTCGGCCCGGCGGTGAGCGCGAGCACGAGAAGCCCGAGCACGATCAGGTACTCGACGACGCTCTGGCCGCGCGCACGCCTTCGGCTCATCGGGGCAGCTCCACGTGATAGAGCACCGCCTGCGTGGCGTGGCGCTGTCGATGCAGCGTGACCAGCAGCTCGGCGCGCGCGCTTCGATAGAAGCGCGCACGGTCGTCGCGCCAACGCAGGTCCTTCGCGCGATCGGGTGCGCGCAACGGCTCGAATCCGATGCGCCGCAGATGGCGATCGAGGTGCGACTCGGCATCGTCGAGCGAACGCTCGAGGCTCGCGATCAGCGTTCGCGCAGCGCGCCCGGCCGGTGAGCCCGAGGCGAGCTGGCGCACCACCCGGGCATCGTCGGGAACGAGCCGCGGCGATGCATCGGCACGCGTCGACGTCTCGCGTGCCGGCTCCCAGCGAGTGAGCAGGCCTTCGCTGCCGCCGTGCACCGAAGCCCGCAATTGCAGCGTCTCGAAGCCCTCGGGGCGGTTCGCGTCGGCGTCGGTCACCGCGCCGGTACGGCGCGACAACACGAACCAGTGGCCGGTGTGTGCGCGCAGAACGGTATCGGCGCCTTGCGCGCGCCAGTGCCGCTCGACCTCGGTAAGCGCTTCGTGCGGCGCATGCCGGCTGGCGACCTCGAGCACGACCACCGAGTGCGCGCCGAGCGAGCCATCGGGAATCGCCACGCGCATCCGGTCGATTCCGGGGATCGACTGCGCGTCCATCGCGACGGGCTGCGCGGGCGCCGCGGCCAGCGGCCACGCGGCGAGCAGCAGGGCGGCGCGCCGTTTCATGGCCCGATCCGGTCGGCCGGGACGCGGTCGACGTCGACTTCGTGCGGCCGGAACGACGACGCCGTCGGCTCGAGCCCCGCGAGATCCATCAATCGCAGCGACCACGACGTCAGCCGGTAGCCGACATCGAACGCCGCTTCGTGCACCGGATCGACGCGGGCGCCGGCGAAGACCCTCGACTGCACGGTATGCGCGGCGCCTCCGTACGGCCCCGATGCGTTCCAGCCGTCGCCGAGCACCGCCGTGCGGGCGTGCAGGACGAGCGGCATCGAATCGAGCCGGACGAATCGCTCGTTGCCCGTCTCGCTCGGCGAGACCCGGACCCGGACATCGGCCACCGCAAACCCGCCCTCGACGTCCAGACCGAAGCGCGACGGCCCGGCGAGGCGATCGAGCAGCGCCGCTGCCCCCTCCGTTGCGCGCCCGACGGCGGTCGAGCGCCCGGCGTCGAAGCGCGACGGCGCGACCGCGATCGTGACGTCCGCGTAGCGTTCGAGCAGCCGCTTGCCTCGCCGGTCGACCCACAATGCGTTGTGTTCGCGCTCCGGCGCCGCATCGTCGAGCACGTCGTCGCTCAGGATCTCCCGGTCGAGGCGACCGAAATGGCGGCGTCGCACGTCTTCGGCGAGCCGCTGTCGCGCCGTCGGATCGACGCAGTCGCCGGGACGCACGGTGCACTCGAATGCGAGCGTGCGCGAGGCCGCGATCGTCGCCGTCTGCATCGACTGGAACTTGCCGAGCAGGATCGCGAGCAGGGCCAGCGGCACGAGCGCGAGCGCGGCGACGAGCGCTTCGACGAGCGCCTGGCCCTGCTGGCGACGTGATTCAGTGCGCATACGCCACCGCGGCTGCCCGCTGCGCCGGGCTCGGTGGCGCCAGACGCGCCTGCCAGTACGGGCTGTACAGGCTCGCGTATTCGATGCGCGCGACCGGGCCCGGCGGGCGGCGGAAATACGCCTCGCCGACCGCCATCGCCCACAAGCGGTCGCCGGCGAAGCGCTCGAACAACCGCAGTCGTCCGATGCCGACGTCGACGACGTTGGCCGTTCGCACGCGATCGGCCTCGCTGCGCGCGAGCACGACGATCTGCGAGACCGGAAAGCGGTCGTCGTCGAGCGTGTCGTAGTTCAGCTCGCGCACGCGTTCGATTCCGCTGTATTGCTCGAAGCCGGCGTTCGCCTCGCCGACGAGGTCCGCCGCCGCCAGCGCGGTGGCCGCACGGTTGTCGAGCGTGGACCCGGGATTGCCGACGATGCCGACGTCCGCCGAACCGTTCGCCGCCTGTGCCGCGCCCCACCCGACGGGCAGCCACTCGCGCTGCCGACAACGCCGGGACAGGAATCCGCTCTTGCGGTAGTTGTGGATCGACGCCGTATCGACCGCCTGCCAGCGCTCGAGATCGGGCGCCATGTCGGTGCCTCCGCGCTTGCGCCACCAACGGAACCAGCGATCGACATCCGTCGTTCGGGCGAAGCACGAGGAAGGCAGCAGCAACAGCCGCAGGTCGTCGCGCCGCGGCCCGCGCACGAAGGGGTCGAGCGAATCGACGGCGACCTCGCGCAAACGGGTCCGATCGACGTCGCTTTCGTAGCGACGACTGAAGCGCGAGAACGCGCCCGAATCGCCGAGTGCGAATGCGAAGAACGCGGGATCGTTGGCGCGGACGATCTCGTTGGCCACGGCCCCGAGCGCGAAGCCGTCGGCGGCGCGCTGCAGCACTTCCTGGCTTCTTGCGAGCAGCGACTTGTAGCCGGTCGTCGGCGCCGCACGCACCCGGATCTCCTCGGCTGCCGTGCGCTCGGTGAGCTCGCGCGCGGTTTGCGCGAGATCGGCCGCGGCGGTCAGCACCGGAGCGGCCGGCGGATACGCGGCGGCCAGCGTCGACGCGTTGCGCGTGAAGCGCTCGAAGTACTTCGCCCACGACACCAGCGTGACCGCCTGCGCGACCGCGACTTCCTGCGCGACGATCGCGCGATTCGCATACGCCTGGAAATTCAGCACGCGCGCGCGCCACAGCGCGGCGCTGTAGGCGGCGGCATCGGCGGCGTTGGTCAGCCGTTGCTTCGACGCCGTGACCTGCCCGACGCCGAACAGGAAGAACAGCGCGAGCAGCCCCGCGAACAGCAGCACGAGTGCGAGCACGAGCGTTTGTCCGCGCTGCGTTCGGCGAGGCGTCGGCATGGCCGCGTCTCCCGTTCAGCGGTTGTTCGCGTCGTAGTTATCGAGCCCCTTGCGTGCGTTGGCGTTCGTCGACGCCGTCGTCGCATTCGATTGCGCATTGCCGATGGCCGTCGACGCGGTCTGCCCGGAGACCTCGAGCGCGAGTCCTGCCGTCTGGTTGCGAATGGTCTGCCCGAACAGCGTGTAGACGCCGATCGCCGCAACGGCGATCAGTGCGACGACGATGATGTATTCGGTCATTCCCTGGCCGCCGAAGCGGCGCGCGCAGAAAGACGACGAACGGCGTGCGCGAGGCGGCACGACACCGGGAGCGGGAACTTCGTTCATGGCGGCGATCTCCTGTGCTCGAAGGCAAGAGGCACAGGAATCGTTATAGGCGCGCGCATCCGGCGTCGGAATTCGACGCTCGGCCGAGTCGACGGACTAGGACCTGCGTCGAATCGATACGCGCGTGGCAGCAGCCCGGGAGCTCGCCGCCGCTCGCCTCGCGGCGTTGCGCCGCGACAGCCACAGCCAGGGTCCGCTCGCCGCGAAAAAAGCCAACGCAAGACCCATGCAGCCGACGAGCAATTTGTGCGCCGTCCCGCCCAGCTCACCGATGTGAAGCGGGTACATGACCTCGAACCCGCGCACCGCCGTGTCCGCATCGCGCCACGGCGTCACGCGCAGCACGGCACCCGTGGCCGGATGCAGCCAGACCGACGACAGCCCGTTGGGGTGTACTTCGTCGGGCAACTGCTTGCGCACGCGCAGCGGCTGTCGTGCATCGGCCGGCCAGTCGACGATGGACACCCGCCCGCCGGGCAGGGCTTCGTCGGCCGCTTCGACGACGACCGAAAGCGCAAGCGCGGTCGCCGGCGCGAAAGGCACCCGCGACACCGACGGCGGCGGCTGGGTTGCCGAACCGGCCAGCCAGGCAATCCAGGTCGAGAGCGGCCGATACGCCATGTAGGCGCCGCTCGCCACCGACACGAGCACGACGAGGCCGAGCAGCACCCCGCCCACCCGATGCGTGTCGAAAACGGCGCGCCGGCTTCCCCGCCGAAATTCGAGCCGCAATGCGTTGCGCAAGCGGCGCGGCCACCACGCGACGAGCCCCGCCACGAGCATCACGACATACGCGCAGGCGGCGCCGAACAGCACGGCCTTTCCCGTTCCCTGCGCCAGGAGACTGCTGTGCAGTTCGAAGAGCAGAGGGAAGAACCCGTCGCGCTCGCCCCGACGCCCGCGCTCGATGCCGGTTGCGTCGAAAAAGACCTCGCCGTGCCAGTCGCCGCGCACATGCACCTGGAACGAATCGTCGGCCGCCCGCGGAAATCGATAAACCAGGCGCGCCTGCGGGAACTCCGCGCGCACACTGCGAGCGACCGCGTCGAAGGTGGCGGCCGGCCAGACGTCGCGCTCGGCCAGTCCCGAGGCGTACCAGTGCGCGTTGAGCGCCCGATCGATGGGACCGGCCACGACGAGAAGCGCACCGGTGGCGCCGGAGACGAACAGGACGAGCGCCGCGAACAGGCCGAGCCAGCGGTGCAGGCATCTTGCCAGCGCACGCATTTCGCTCAGAAGGACATGCGTGCGTTGAACCGCAGCGTGCGGGGCAGCCCCTGGGCAAGCAGACCGTTGCCGGCGGCCACCCAGTAGTTTCGATCGAACGCGTTCTCGAGCAGCGCGCGCAGCACGACGGGACGGCCGCCGATCTTCGTCTCGTAGCTCAGCCCCGCGTCGACCCGCACGAAGCCGTCGATGAACGCCTGGTTGAGGGCGTTGACCGCGCGCTTGCCGACGTAGAACACGCCGGCGCCGATGCGAAGCCCGACGAGATCCGCAGGCCGGTACTCGCCCCAGACGCTCGCCGTGCGGCGCGGTGTGTTCTCCGGGACCTTGCCGACGAGATCCGCACTCGCGGCCCGCGTGATCTCGGCATCGAGGAACTGGGCCGACGTGTACAGCGACCACTCCCGGGACAGATCGCCGTTCGCCGACAGCTCGATCCCTCGATAGCGCGCGTCGCCGACGACCTCGAACACGTTGGTCGCGGCGTTCTTGCCCGCCGACGGTCGACGGATGTCGAACAGCGACGCCTGCACGAGCACGCCGTTGTCGAAGCGGCGCTTCGCGCCGATCTCGACCTGCCGGGTCTTCAGCGCCGGCAGGACCTCCAGCGCGTTGGCGGCGTTCAGCGGCGCCTGCCCGCCTTCCTCGAAGCCCTCGATGTAGCTCGCGTAGACGTTCGCATCGGGCGTGAAGCGATAGGCAAGCGACGCGGCGGGCGTGGTCTCCTGCGCCTCGAAGCGGCTGCGTACCGAATCGTTCTCGTAGTCGATTCGCCGGGCCCCGATCGTCGCCAGCCATCGCTCGCCGTAGGTGATCCGGTCGAACACGTACGCGCCTCGGTCGTCGATTCGTCCGACACCCACCGGATCGGGCAGTGCGGGCGTCGGCTTCGACAGCGACCTGGGCTCGTAGAGGTTCTGCGGCTGCAGCACCTGCACCGAGGCGCCCGAAGTCTGCTCGCGCCGGTTCGCCGCGTAGCCGAGCGTGAGTTCGTGCTCGAACCCGCCGGTCTCGAAGAAGCCCAGTGCCTCGGCCCTGCCGTACGTGTTGGTGTAGTCCTGGCAGCACTGCACGAACGTGCGCGCTGTGCCTTCACCGCTGACGACGTCGTAGTCCTCGATCTGCGTGAAGTACCGCTTCGGTCGCTCGGTTTCGGCGCGACCCGCTTCCAGCGTGAGGATCCAGCGATCCGAGACCGCGTAATCGCTGCGCAGGACCACGTTGTGGGCGTCGGCGACGTAACGTGCCCAGGGGCCGGTCAGCAGTCGTTTCGGATCGGGCAGGCGCGGCAACGTGACGACGCCGGCGACAGCGCTCGGGACCCGCACGCTGGCCTGCTCCACGGTGTCCTGGTGGATCACCTCGGCGTCGAATTTCACGGTCCAGTCGCGATTCGGCTGGAAGTCGAGTGCGACCGACGCGAACCGGCGCTCACCGTCGACGCCGTCGATTCCCTCCTCGACGTGGTTGGCGGCGGCGTTCACGCGCCAGCCGAAGCTGCCCTCGGCGTTCTGTCGCGCGAGATCGGCGTGCAGGCCATGGCCACCGTACTGATTGCCGGACACGGTGAGGTCGGACACCGGCCGGACGGTGGCCCGCTTGGTAACGAGGTTCACGAGGCCCGAGGGCGGGATCAGCCCGTAGTACAGCCCGGCCGACCCCTTGAGCACCTCGACGCGCTCCTTGTTCTCCAGCGGCAGGTCGATCAGGTTCACGACCGGAAGGCCCCCGTTGAGCCGGTAGTTGCCGCGGTTCTCGACCGTGATGCCGCGGATCGCGATGTTGCTGTAGATCGTCGGACCCAGTTGGGCGCGCGTCACGCCGGCGGTGTTCTTCAGCGCCTCGTAGATCGTCGTCGCGTGCTGCGCCTCGATGACCTGCCGTGGCACGACGTTCACCGTAAGCGGAACGTCGACGATGCGCTGGTCGCGGAAAGTCCCGATCTGGGTGTGATCCGTGCCGTAGCTGCGCTCCTGCTCGGCAGACACTTCGACCGGCTGCAGCATCGTTTCCGCCGACTCGGAAGACGTCATCTGCGAGTAGGCGGCGGCCGTCACGAGGGACAGCACCAGCGAAACCGGCAGGCTCCAGCGGACCCGGGAAGCGGCGAGTTCGGTTCGAGTGGCGGTTCGGGGGACGGCATTCCGGGTCGGCCGATCGGGCACGCTGGTTCTCCTCGGGGTCAAAGGGATGTCGCTTGGGGCGCGACGGAACGCGAGTCTAAACAAGAACGAGTACTATTCGCAATCTTGATGGGAGGGATGGCCAGAATGAATCGTTCGACCAAGCTCTGGATCGGCGTGGGCGCCTGCCTCGTGCTCGGTACGCCGGGAAGCGCGATGGCAAGCGCAGACGCATCCGATCCCACTGCCGACGCGGCATCGTTCGCCGGGCACGGCGTTCACCCCGTCGCGACCGTGGCACGAGGCGGCGAAGGCGGCGAAGGCGGGGAAGGTGGCGAAGGCGGCGAAGGCGGCGGCCCCGTCGACACCGCTTCGGACTACGTCACGCGCCTGCTCCTCATGAAGGGCCACCTGCGCGTGGGACGCGAGTTGTATCTACAGAACGATCGCGGCAACGCCGCCGCGCATTTCTCGCATCCACGCGCCGAGCTGTACGAATCGGTCGCGGCGGCCCTCGCGCAACGCAACGCCGCGCCCTTCGTCGACGCCCTGCAGGCGCTGAGCGACGCGAGCCTCGCGCGAGCGGATCGCTCCCGCGTTCTGTCGCTCTACGACGACGTGCTGGCCCGGATCGATGCGGCGATCGCCCGCGTCGACTCGAGCGAACGCGAAGCGCCGGCGCTCGTGATCGACGTGGCGATGCGCCTGCTCCGACACGCCGCGGACGAATATCGCATCGCGGTCAAGGGCGACGCGTTCGTCAACGACGCCGAATACCAGGACGGCCGCGGATTCGTCCTCGTCGCTCGTGATCTTCTGGCGGCCCACGCCGCGTCGCTGCAGCGCACGAACCGGGAAGCCTCGGCTCGACTCGAGCGCCGACTGGACGAACTCGCCCGCGCCTGGCCGAGCGTCGTCCCCCCGGCGAAACCGGTCCTGCGAGCCGACGAGGTCCAGGCGGCCGTCTCGAGAATCGAACTCACGGCTGGCGCGTTGAACGCCCCGTCTTCGCGCTCCGCGCACGCGCGACCATGATCGTCTGCCTCGCCGACGTCGTTTCGAAAGACGAGCTGTCGAAACTGTGCGGCGCGCTCGGCAAGGTCGAATTCGTCGACGGCAAGGCGACCGCCGGCTGGCATGCGCGTCAGGTCAAGCAGAACCTGCAGGCACGCGCCGACACTGGAATCGCCGGGCTGCAGGCATCGGTCGAGAAAGCGCTAACTCGCCATCCGGTTTTCGAACTCGCGGCCCGGCCCCGCCGGATCGGCCCCGTGCTGTTCAGCCGCTACGAAGCAGGAATGCGCTACGGCGACCATGTCGACGACGCGATCATGCGTGCCGATCCTCCGTTGCGCACCGACATCGCGATCACGCTGTTCCTCACGGCTTCCGAGGACTACGACGGCGGCGAACTCGTGATCGACTCGGCGGCCGGCGAGCAGGAATTCAAGCTGCCGGCCGGCTGCGCCGTCGTCTATCCCGCTTCGACCGTGCACCGCGTCCTGCCCGTCATGCGCGGACGTCGACTGGCCGCCGTAACGTGGGTCCAGAGCCTCGTGCGCGACAACGCCCGGCGCGAACTCCTGTTCGACCTCGACACGGCGAGACGAGCGCTCTTCGAGCGCGACGGCAAGTCGGCCGAGTTCGATCTGCTGTCGAAGAGCGTGGCGAACCTCCTGAGGATGTGGGCGGAGGTCTAGGAAGCGAGGCCGGCGCGCCGATGCCGTACGGCTGCCTCCCGCGGCAAGCGGCGCGAAGCAAAAAAAAGGGCCGGCGAAACGC
>JAKFES010000106.1:0-15119 GCA_036675585.1 Burkholderiaceae bacterium | reverse complement strand
GGGCCTGCCGAGCCGCCAAACGAGGCGCCGGCGACGCGCGTGGTGGTTCCACGCAAGGAGCCGGCAACGAAGTGTGGCGGCTCGGCAGGCCCCGGCCCGGAGGGTGAGCCCGAAAAAAGCGCGTACTCGGCGTTGCAAATGCTCGCCGTAGCCCCGCCACGGCTGCGCTTTGCGCCTGGATTGCGCGCTTTTTTCGGGCTCACGCGGGGACGATCGGAGTGTGAACAGGCCCTAATCGCCCTGGCGCCCGCGTCAGTCGCGCCGGAACACCCAGGTCGCCTCGCTCGATGCGCGCGGTTCGAAGCGGTACCCGTCGACGTCGAAGTCCTGGAGCGCCTGCGGCTCGTCGATGCGCCGCTCGATCGCGAAGCGCGCCATCGAACCGCGCGCGCGCTTGGCCGAGAACGAGACGACCTTCCACACCCCCGAGCGCGCCTCCTGGAACACCGGCTGCACGACGCGCGAACGCGTCCCGGCGAGGGCCTTGAAATACTCGACCGACGCGAGGTTCACCAGCACCGGCGCTCGATGCCCGGCGAGCTCCCGGTCGATCGCGCGCGACAGTCGCTCGCCCCAGTACGCATACAGATCGGGGCCCTTCGCATTCGGCAGCCGGGTGCCCATCTCGAGCCGGTACGGCTGGATCAGGTCGAGCGGCCGCAGGATGCCGTACAAACCCGAGAGGATGCGCACGTGCTCCTGCGCCCAGTCGAGCGCGGCGGCGTCCAGGCTCGGCGCGTCGAGTCCCTCGTAGACGTCGCCGGCGAATGCGAGCACCGCCGGCCGGGCGTTCGCCGGCGTGAAAGGCGGCTTCCAGTGCGAATAGCGTGCCGCGTTGAGCGCGGCGAGCGGGTCGCTGATCGACATCAGCGAGGCGAGCGCCTTCGTGTCCATCTTCTTCAGCAGCGCGACGAGCGGTCGCGACTGAGCGAGGTACGCGGGCTGCGTATGGCGCGCAACGTGCGGCGGGGTCTCGAAATCGAGCCGCTTGGCGGGAGACAGGACGATCAGCATGGCGCCGATGATGGCACGAATGCCGGCGGCCGGAACGCGCGACCGAAGGCGCGGCCGACTGCTCTCTCTATAATCGACGGCCACGGCGCTGCGGCGTTTCCGCCCGGCAGCGGCCGCCCCGCGGGCCCTGCCCGAAGCGCGCGAGACACCCGATGAACGAACGGCCCGCACCGCCCCGCCTCGTCCTGCAGACGAAACTGCCGAAGGTCGAAACGACGATCTTCACCGTGATGTCGTCGCTCGCGCTCGAGCACGGAGCGGTCAACCTCGGCCAGGGCTTTCCCGATTTCGACTGCGATCCCGCGCTGGTCGACGCCGTCGCCGCCGCCCTGCGCGACGGCCACAATCAGTACCCGCCGATGGCCGGCGTCGCACGGCTGCGCGAGCGCATCGCCGCGAAGATCGAAGCGGTGCACGGCACCCGCTATCGGTGGGACGAAGAGATCACGGTGACCGCGGGCGCCACGCAGGCGATCTTCACCGCGGTGATGGCGGTCGTGCGCCCCGGCGACGAGGTGATCGTGCTCGAGCCGGTGTACGACAGCTACGTGCCGTCGATCGAACTCGCCGGCGCGCGGGCGGTCGCCGTTCCGATGGGCGAGAACTTCCGTGTGCGCTGGGCCGACGTGCGCGCCGCGTGCACCCCGCACACGCGGGCGATCCTGGTGAACTCGCCGCACAACCCGACCGGAACGATCCTGCGCGAAGCCGACCTGCGCGAGCTGGCGGCGATCGCCGTCGAGAACGACCTGATCGTGATTTCCGACGAGGTCTACGAGCACATGGTCTACGACGGCCGACCGCACGAATCGGTAAGCCGCCATCCGCGGCTCGCCGAACGCAGCTTGGTGATCTCGTCGTTCGGCAAGACCTTCCACGTGACCGGCTGGAAGATCGGCTATTGCGCGGCGCCGGCTGCGCTGAGCGCCGAGTTCCGCAAGGTCCACCAGTTCAACGTGTTCACCGCGCACGCGCCGACCCAGCACGGGCTCGCGCAGTACCTGGCCGACCCGAAACCGTGGCGCGAGCTGGCGGCCTTCTACCAGCGCAAGCGCGACCGCTTCCGCGACGGGCTCGCGCGCACGCGTTTTCGGCTGCTCGACTGCGAGGGAACCTTCTTCCAGCTCGTCGACTACAGCGCCATCTCGGAGCGCAACGAGATCGACTTCGCGAAATGGCTCACCACCGAAATCGGCGTCGCGGCGATTCCGCTTTCGGCGTTCTACGAGGGCGGCGCGGAGAACCGCATCGTCCGCTTCTGCTTCGCCAAGACCGACGAGACGATCGACCGCGCACTCGATCGGCTGGCCAGGCTGTGACGATGGCGACGAGGCGACCGCGGCTGACCTTTGCGGTGTCCGGCGCGCGACACACGCGACGGCGCATGCTGCTCGCCGCCACCGTGGCGTGCGCGCTGGCCGCCTGCAACGCGCTGCCGCCCGCCGACCTGAAGGCACCGCGGCTGCGCTTCGCCGACTTCGACCTCGTCGAGCTCGGGCTGAGCGAGATCCGCTTCGTGCTCGCGGTCGACACCGAGAACCCGAACGACATCGACATCCCGCTGCGCAACCTCGATTTCGCGATCGAACTGCTCGGCGCGCCGTTCGCCAGCGGCACCGCGTTCGATCGGGCGGTCACGCTTCCGGCGCTCGGCGCACGCACCGTTGCGGTGGAATTCACCGTCCCCACGTCGCGGCTGATCGCCTTGCTGCGCGAAGCAAAGCTTGCCGATCCCGCTCGATGGAGCTACCGGCTCGCGGGCTCGGCCACCTGGGGATGGAGCGGAGTGCCGCTGCGCTTCGAGCGGCGCGGCGACCTCGAGGCGCTGCGCGAACTCGGCCGCGTGCTGCAGACGCCGGCGCGCCCGTAAGGCGAGCGGCTCAGGCGGGCGTCTTGCCCGCGTCGTCGCCCGCCACCGGTGCGCCCGGTTCGTTGGCAGCGGGCTGCGGTTCGACGGCGGCGTCGTGCGCCCCCGGTTCCGACTTGCGCTGGCGCTTCTCCTCTTTCTTCTGCTTCTTCGCGAGTTCGCGCTGTCGTTTCTGAAACGCGTAATTGGGTTTTGCCAAGTGCAACTCTCCGACGACCGTGATTCACTGCAGTGCCAAAGAGTAGCAAATACGGCGTGCCGCGCCGAGCGTGGACGACCGATTCACGATTCGGGTCGGCGTCGCATCGACTTGATCCGGCCGCGATGGACTTTCTCCTCGACGCGCCGGGCGCGCGCCGCCGCGCTGGGGCGCGTGGCCCGGCGCGGTTTGGGCACGTGCGCCGCGGCGGCGACGAGCGACTGCAGCCGCGCGATCGCGTCCTCGCGGTTCTTCTCGAGACTGCGAAAGCGCTGTGCCTTGACGACGACGACGCCGTCGGCGCTGATGCGCCGGTCGTCGAGTGCGAGCAGGCGCTGCTTGACCGGCTCGGGCAGCGACGAGCGCCCGACGTCGAAGCGCAACTGCACGGCGTTGGAGACCTTGTTGACGTTCTGCCCGCCGGCGCCTTGCGCGCGGATCGCGGTGAATTCGATCTCGTCGGGATTCACGCGAAGCGCGTCGTCGTCGCTCGTCGTCACCGCGGCACGTACCTCAGCCCTTCCAGTAGCCGTTGGCGGCTGCGATCGTCTGGAAGTGGATCGCGATGACCTGCGACGACGCGATGAGACTGTCGGCGTTCTGCTCGTACTCCGGGCGCAGGCGCGAGCGCACCTCGGCCGACGGCTGCGTGTACTTGACGCCCATTCTCGACAGCTTGATCGCCAGCTCGTAACCCTCCTGTGCCGTGTCCGTCTTCAATGAATGCAACCAGGACTCCATATTCGATTCTCCCTTGTCCGCCGTGATCGGCAAAGCGCGGGGGGACGCCCGCGCGCGTGCGCGCCAGCGCCCCGACCGGGGCGCGTTCGCGCAGGCGTACGGTACGGCGTCGGGCCACGCGATCGCCGAGTATCCGCGTCGGCCCGGCTGACATCGTCGCGGGCGCTCGACATTCCGGCGCGAAGAACTCGACCCGTCCGGCGCCTACCCGTCCCGGCCCTTCGTTTCGAGATCGAGCGCCAGGTACTGCACGTCGGCAAGCGGGTTCGCGTAATACGGGGCCGTCTCGCGAAAGCCGAGCGTGGCGTAGAGTCGTCGCGCGGCGACCATGCGCGAGAGCGTATCGAGCAGCATGCGCCGATACCCGAGTCGGCGCGCCGCTTCGATCGCCTCGAGCGCCAGGCGACGCCCCACGCCCGACCCGCGCCCGGCGCCGCGCACGTACAGACGCTTCATCTCGCAGGTGAGCGGATCGAAGGCGCGCACGCCTACGCAGCCGACGAGTTCGTCGCGTGCGCGCGCGAGAAGCAGGCAGCCGCAGGGCGGCGCGTACATCGATCGCAGGTTCTCGAGCTCGGCGGCGAAGTCCTGGAATCCGAGATCGAAGCCCAGCGAAGCCGCGTACTCCTCGAAGAGCGTGCGCGCCGCGGCGAAATCGGCATCGGTCTCGGCGACGATGAGCGCGGGCCCCCGCGCGGGAAGCGGCAGCACGACCGGCCGTCTCAGGACGCGGCGCCGCCCGCGGGCCACAGGTGCGCGAGCACGTCGGACATCAAGCGGTTGAGCGCGCGGTATTGCTCGGCCGATGCCGCGAGAATCGCCGATTCGTCCTGCACCCAGCGTGCGCGCTGCAGTTCGTGGCGGCACTGCGCGACGATCTGCTGCGCCGATTCGGGCGTGGTTTCCAGATGAAACTGCAGGCCGATCGTGTTTCGCCCGAGCTGGAACGCCTGGTTCTCGCACGCCTCGCTTCGCGCGAGCCGCACCGCTCCGGCGGGCAGGTCGAAGGTCTCGCCGTGCCAGTGAAAGGCATCGAACACCGGCGGGAAGCCGAAGACGCCGTCGCCGCCCGGCGAAAGCCCGTGGACCGCAAACCAGCCGATCTCCTTCGTCGCGTTCGGGAACACGCGCGCGCCCATCGCCGAAGCGATGAGCTGCGCGCCCAGGCAGATCCCCAGAACCGCCGTGCCCGCATCGATGCACGAGCGGATGAAAGCCTTCTCGGCCGCCAGCCACGGGTATTCGCGCTCGTCGTTGACGCTCATCGGCCCGCCGAGGACGACGAGCAGGTCGAGCGCGGCGGGTGCGGGCAGGCGATCGCCCGCGAAGAAGCGCGTCGACGTCGTCTGCGCGCCGTGGGCGGCCAGCCAGCGCTCGATGCTTCCCGGCCCTTCGAAGGGAACGTGCTGAAGGCAGTGCGCGCGCGGCATCGCGTTCAGACGGTCGTCACACCGCCGAAGAGCCAGCCGAGCAGGGCGAACACCGCTGCGCCGAGCGCCGAAAGGATGAGGAACGCCGGAATCGACGCGATCGCAGCCTTGACCATGAACACGACCATGGACCAGAACGGCATCCGGATGTCGACGATGCTGACCCGGTCGGGATTGCTCGGTTCCATTTCACCTCTCCCGGTGCGCGGCGCGGACGGCCGCCTGGATCGACCGCCCGATCAGTCGATCTCCTCGTACAGCGGCAGCGTCAGGAACTCGGCGAACGCCTCCTGCGTGCTCATCTGCTCGAAGATCTGCGCGGCCCGGTCGTAGGTGGGCGTCTGACCTCCGACGGTGGCCTTCACTTTCGCCAGTTCCTGCGGAATCAGCTCACGAACGAGCTCGGGCGTCACCTTGCGTCCGTCCTCGAGCTTGCCCTTCGGCGAGCGGATCCACTGCCACACCTGCGAACGGCTGATCTCGGCCGTCGCGGCGTCTTCCATCAGGTCGTGGATCGGCACGCAGCCGTTTCCGGCCAGCCACGCGCCGAGATAGTGGATGCCGACGTTGATGTTCATCCGCAGGCCGTTCTCGGTGATCGGCTGCTCGGGCTTGAAATCGAGCAGGTCGGCCGCCGAGACCTGGACGTCGTCGCGCTGGCGGTCCATCTGGTTCGGGCGCTCGCCGAGCACCTTGACGAACTCCTGCATCGCCACGTCGACGAGCCCCGGGTGCGCGACCCATCCGCCGTCGTAGCCATCGGTCGCATCGCGCGCCTTGTCGGCACGAATGCCGGTCATCGCGATCTCGTTCTTCTGCGGATCGTTCTTGATCGGGATCAGCGCGCTCATGCCGCCGATCGCCGGCGCGTTGCGCCGGTGGCACGTCTTGAGCAGCAGCAGCGCGTAGGCGCGCATGAACGGCGAGGTCATCGTGACCCTCGCGCGGTCGGCGAGGCAGAAATCGCGATCGACCTTGAATTTCTTGATGCACGAGAAGATGTAGTCCCAGCGCCCGGCGTTGAGCCCGGCGCTGTGCTCGCGCAGCTCGTACAGGATCTCGTCCATCTCGAAGGCGGCGAGGATCGTCTCGATCAGGACCGTGGCCTTGATCGTGCCCTGCGGCAGGCCGAGCTCCTTCTGCGTCGCGACGAACACGTCGTTCCACAGGCGCGCCTCGAGATGGCTCTCGAGCTTCGGCAGGTAGAAATACGGCCCCGCACCGCGCGCGAGCTGCTCCTTGGCGTTGTGGAACATGAACAGCGCGAAGTCGAAGAGGCCGCCCGAGACGCGCTGGCCGTCGACCTTCACGTGCTTCTCGTCGAGGTGCCAGCCGCGCGGGCGCACCTGCAGCGTCGCGATCCGGTCGGCGAGCCGGTAGGTCTTGCCGCCCTGCTCGAGCGTGAGCTCGCGGCGGATGGCCTTGCGCAGGTTGACCTGGCCCTGGATCTGGTTCGTCCAGTTCGGCGCGTTCGAATCCTCGAAGTCGGTCATGTAGCTGTCCGCGCCCGAGTTGAACGCGTTGATGACCATCTTCGCCTCGACCGGTCCGGTGATCTCGACGCGACGGCATTCGAGCGCTTTCGGGATCGGCGCGATCTTCCAGTCGCCTTCGCGCACCGCCCGGGTCTGCTCCAGAAAATGCGGACGCTCGCCCTCGTCGAGCCGTTTCGCGCGCGCCGCGCGCTCGGCGAGCAGTTGCCGGCGGCGGGCATCGTAGGCGCGGTGCAGCTTCGCGACGAGCGCGAGCGCGTCATGCGACAGGATCTCGGCGAACTCGGCGGTGACGGGCGCTTCGATCGTCACGCCGTCGGGCAGTCGGGTCGGGGAGGATGCAGTCATTTCGGTTCTCCGGGGATGGGGAAATCAGGATCGACGCCGGGCGCGTTCGCCGCGCGGGCGCTCGCGGCGCGTGCGAACGTAGTCGACGACGTCGGAAAGCAGGTGCCCGGTCGCGCACGGAGCGGTGTCGAGCTCCTCGGCCGGCGCGCCGCTGCGGTTGACCCAGAACGTGTCGAAACCGAACCAGGTGGCGGCGACGGCGTCCCAGGCGTTCGACGAGACGAAGACGATCTCGTCGGGGCGGCATGCGTAGGCGGCGGTGGCGAGCGAATACACCTCGGGCTGCGTCTTGTAGCATCGCACCGACTCGGCCGAGAGCACGCGATCGAAGAAGCCCTGCATGCCGGCGCTCTTCACCGAGATGTCGACCATCTCGGGCGTTCCGTTCGTGAGGATCGCCAGCGGCAGCCCCGCCTCGCGCAGCGCGCGCAGCGCACCGAGGTTCTCGGGGAACGCCGACAGGCTGGCGTACTGGCTCATCAGCCGGTCTTCGGCGGCGACGTCGAGGACCACGCCGAGCGCGCGCGCCGAATAGCGCAGCGCGTCGCGCGTGATCTCGCCGAAAGGCTTGTAGCGCGCCGACATCGTGCGCAGCCACGAGTATTCGAGCTGCTTCTGCCGCCATGTCTTCGACAGTTCGGCGCCGCGGCCGGGAAACAACTGCTCGGCGAGCGTCGCCACCGAATGCACGTCGAACAGCGTGCCGTAGGCATCGAACGCGACCGCCTGGATCGTCTGCGTCATGGGGACAGCATATAGCGCTCCAAAGCGATGTAAAGATGCGACGAGGTCGCTTCAGTTTTTACTTTCCTGCAATAATCGAGAAACGAATCCCCGGAACCGATGTCGCGCTTCAAGCAGATCGAGAGCTTCGTTTCGGTCGCCGCACGCGGCAGCCTGACGGCGGCGGCGCAGGCCGAAGGCGTCGCGCCCGCCGTCATCGGCCGACGCATCGACGCACTGGAAGCGCGCCTCGGCGTTCGCCTGCTCGTGCGAACCACCCGGCGGATCACGCTGACCTTCGAAGGCGGCGCGTTCCTCGAGGATTGCCAGCGGCTGTTACGCGACCTGCACAACGCGGAGGCGTCGGTTTCGCGTGGCGGGGTCAAGGCGAGCGGGCATTTGCGCGTGACCGCGCCGGCCGGCTTCGGGCGCGCACACGTCGCGCCACTCGTTCCCTCGTTCATCGAGAGCCACCCCGAGGTTTCGATCTCGCTCGAGCTGACCGACCGGATCACCGACATCGTCAACGAGAACCTCGACCTCGCGGTGCGCATCGGCGCGCTCGACGACTCGAGCCTGGTCGGCGTGCCTCTCGCCGAGAACCGGCGCGTCGTGGTCGCAAGCCCGGCGTATCTGCGGCGGCGCGGAACGCCGGCGACCCCCGCCGATCTCGTGCAGCACGACTGCCTGACCTTCGGCACCTACGGCAACCAGGCACGCGGGTGGCAGTTCACCGTCGACGGGCGCGTGGCGTCGATCCGCGTGAACGGCAGCCTCGAATGCAACGACGGGGCCGTGCTGCGCGACTGGGCGCTCGACGGCAAAGGGCTTGCATGGCGCTCGTTATGGGAAGTCGGCGACGACCTGCGCAGCGGCCGCCTGCGCAGCGTGCTCGACGCGTTCGCCGCTCCGCCGACCGCCATCCACGCCGTCATCGCGCAGCGCCGGCACCTGCCGCTGCGCGTGCGCACGTTCATCGACCACCTGAAGAACAGCTACGGCAATCCGGCGTACTGGGGCGATCGCCCGCGCCCGGCCGCGCGCGGGCCAGAAAAAAGGCGGCCCTGAAGGGGCCGCCTTTCGCGAGGCGTCGGCGCAAAAGAGGCGGCGCCTTCGGGGCCGCCCTTGGCAGCGCCGCTCGCGCGGCGCGTCGCGCCTCAACGCAGGTGCTTTCCGACCAGCGCGGTCATCTCGAACATGTTGACCTGCGCCTTGCCGAACACTTCGCGCAGCTTGTCGTCGGCGTTGATCAGCCGCTTGTTCGCGCTGTCCTGCAGCTTGCCTTTCTTGATGTACTCCCACATCCGCTTGACGACTTCCGTGCGCGGAAGCGGCTTGTCGCCGACGATCGAGGCCAGCGCCGGGCTCGGCGTGAGCGCCTTCATGAACGCGGCGTTCGGCTTGCGGGCGGTCTTCTTCGCGGCGGGCTTCTTCGCGGCAGCCTTCTTCGGCGCGGCCTTCTTCACGGCGGCTTTCTTGACCGCTGCCTTCGTCGCGGTCTTCTTGGCGGCGGCCTTCTTCGCCGGCGCTTTCGACGCCGACTTCGTCACGGCCGATTTCCGGGCGGCAGGCTTCTTGGCCGTCGCCTTCTTTGCAGCAGGTTTCTTCGCAGCCTTCTTGGCAGTGGCCATACTCGATCCTCCTGAATCCGTGAGTGCGATGTTCGTTTCGAACAGCGCGGTTTCAGAGGGAAAACGCGCCATCTCCACAGGAGCGAAGCATGACGTGTCTTGCACGGGCCGCCAACAAAAACAAGCGCGCTTCGAGCGCGGCGTCGCGCGAGTGTTGTATCGGCGACGCACCGCGCTCAGGCGAGCTCCGACTCGCGCGAGGCCCGCCGCCGTTCGTGCTCCTTCAGATGCCGTTTGCGCAGTCGGATGCTGCGGGGCGTGAGTTCGACGAGCTCGTCGTCGGAGATGAACTCGACCGCCTTCTCGAGCGTGAGCCGGATCGGCGGCGTGAGCGTGATGTGCTCGTCCTTGCCCGAGGCCCGCACGTTGGTGAGCTTCTTCTCGCGCACCGGGTTGACGACCAGGTCGTTGTCGCGCGAGTGGATCCCGATGATCATCCCCTCGTAGAGCCGCTCGCCGGGTTCGACGAACATGCGCCCGCGATCCTGCAGCTTCCACAGCGCGTAGGCGACCGCCTCGCCGTCGTCCTGCGAGACGAGTACCCCGTTGCGCCGGTCCTCGATATCGCCGGCCCAGGTGTCGTAGGCGTCGAAGACCTGCCCCGCGATCCCGGTGCCGCGCGTCAGGTTCAGGAACTCGTTCTGGAAGCCGATCAGCCCGCGCGCCGGCACCCGGTACTCCAGGCGCACGCGACCCTTGCCGTCCGGGTCCATCGCGAGCAACTCGCCGCGGCGCCGCCCGAGCAGTTCCATGACCGCACCCTGGTGCGCCTCCTCGACGTCCATCGTCAGCAGCTCGTACGGCTCCTGCCGCTCGCCGTCGACCGTGCGCAGCTTGGGCTTGGGCCGCGAGACGGCGAGCTCGTAGCCTTCGCGCCGCATGTTCTCCAGAAGAATCGTCAAGTGCAGCTCGCCGCGCCCGGAGACGATGAAGGTGTCGGAATCGGCGGTGAACTCCACGCGCAGCGCGACGTTGCTCTTGAGCTCGCGCTCGAGGCGCTCGCGGATCTGCCGGCTGGTGACGAAGCGGCCTTCGCGCCCGGCGAGCGGCGACGTGTTCACCAGGAACTCCATCGACATCGTCGGCTCGTCGACCTGCAGCGTCGGCAGCGCCTCGGGCGCCTCCGGATCGCAGACGGTCGAGCCGATGTCGATCGCGTCGATCCCGGTGATCGCGACGATGTCACCCGCCTGGGCGTCGGACACCGCGATCCGCTCCAGGCCGTGGAAGCGCAGCACCTGGTTGATCCGCGCCAACGTCGGCGCAAGGCCGCCTTGCGCCGGATCGCCGAACAGCACCGCGACGTTCTGTCCGCTGCGGATCCGGCCGCGCGCGATGCGCCCGATGCCGATCTTGCCCACGTAGCTCGAGTAATCGAGCGCGGAGATCTGGAACTGCAGCGGACCGTCCGGGTCGTCGTCGCGAACCGGCACCTGGCGCAGGATCGCCTCGAACAGCGGGCGCATCGAAAGTCCGGCAGCCGTCGCCGCGGCGGGCGATTCGACCCCGCCTTCGGGCATCGCGTCGAGCCGCTCGAGCGCGAAGCCGTTGATTGCCGACGCGTAGACGACCGGGAAGTCGAGCTGTTCCTCGCTGGCGCCCAGCTTGTCGAACAGGTCGAAGGTCTCGTTGATCGCCCAGTCGGGGCGCGCCCCCGGGCGGTCGATCTTGTTGACGACGACGATCGGCTTCAGGCCCAGTGCGAGCGCCTTGCGCGTGACGAAGCGCGTCTGCGGCATCGGCCCCTCGACCGCGTCGACCAGCAGCAGCACGCCGTCGACCATCGACAGCGCGCGCTCGACCTCGCCGCCGAAGTCGGCGTGCCCGGGCGTGTCGACGATGTTGATCCGCGTGCCGGCGTATTCGACTGCGCAGTTCTTGGCCAGGATGGTGATGCCGCGCTCGCGCTCGATGTCGCCGCTGTCCATGACGCGCTCGGCGACCTGCTGGTTGGCGCGGAACGTCCCGGACTGGCGCAAGAGCTGGTCGACGAGTGTCGTCTTGCCGTGATCGACGTGCGCAATGATGGCGATGTTTCGAATGGCGAGGGTCATCGGATGTTTCCCGTTTCGGTTCCTGGAGCGCTCGTGGCGCCGGTCGAGACGAGCCGCTGGGGTATCAGCGTCCCGTCGACGTGATGGGCGATGCCGAGCAGGTGCCCGGCCCGGTAGACGCGCACCCGCCCGGCGGCGAGCGCCGGCGCATCGCCGTCCGCCTCGCCCGGTCCTGCGCCATCCTGCGGCGCGCGTACGCAGGCCGGGCCGATGCGCACTTTCTGGCCGTGGCCGAATCCCGCCGCCCGCACCGCGTCGAGGTCGACACGTGGCAGCCCCGCGATCATCGTGTCCAGCGGCAGCAGGCGGGCGCGACGCTCGTCGGTGCCGAGCGCTTCGAGCGCTTCGAGCGTGACGGCGTCGGCCACGTCGAGCACGCCGACCGCCTCGCGGCGCAGCGCGCTCAAATGCGCGCCGCAGCCGAGCCGCTCGCCCAGGTCGGTCGCCAGCGTGCGGATATAGGTGCCCTTGCTGCAGCGAACGCGCAGTTCGGCGCGCGGCGGGTCGAAGCGCAGCAGGTCGATCGCGTGAATCGTCACGCGCCGCGGCGCACGCTCGACGACGACGCCGGCGCGCGCGTACTCGTACAGCGGCCGGCCGTCGCGCTTGAGTGCCGAGTGCATCGGCGGAATCTGGTCGATCTCGCCGACGAACGCGCTCGCCGCCCGGCGCACCGCCGACTCCTCGCGCACCGGTTCGCCTTCGCGCAGCACGCACCCCTCGGCATCGCCGGTTTCGGTGACGACGCCGAGCGTGAGCTGCGCGAGATAGGTCTTGTCCGCGTCGAGCGAGTCGTGCGCGAACTTCGTCGCCTCGCCGAACAGCAGCGGCAGCAGCCCGGTGGCGAGCGGGTCGAGCGTTCCGCCGTGGCCCGCCTTGCGCGCACCGAGCAGGCGGCGCGCACGCACGAGCGCGTCGTTCGACGTCAGCCCGGCCGGCTTGTCGAGCAGCAGCACACCGTCGATCGGTTCGCGAAGCGTCTTGCGTGAGGTCATCGGTGCTCGGGTCGACACGCCCCCGCGAACGCGATCGCGGAAACGGCCGGGGATGGGGCGCACGGCCTGCCGGGAAAAAAAGGCGCGCGTCCGGCGCCACGCCGGAGCGGAGCGCCGGGAAGCTTCAGTCGTCCGCCTGTCGCCGGTTCGCTTCGTCGATGAGCTTCGACATCGCGATGCCGCGTTCGGTCGAAGCGTCGTGGACGAAACGCAGCTCGGGCGTCGTGTGGATGCGTACGCGGCGCCCGAGTTGAGCGCGCAGGAAACCCGCCGCGCGGCGCAGGCCGGCGAGCGTCGCGGCAACCGCGGCTTCGTCGTCGGGAAGCACGCTGAAATACACGGTCGCGTAGGCATAGTCGGGCGTCAACTCGACGCCGGTGATCGTGACCATGCCCGTCAGGCCCGGGTCCTTCAGCTCGGCGCGCACGAGGTCGGCGAGCTCGTGATGCACCTGCTCGCTGACCCGTACGCTGCGCGCCACGGCGCCCCGCTGCCTCGCCATTTCGATCCGCCGCACGCCTACAGCGTGCGAGCGACCTCCTTGATCTCGAAGACCTCGAGCTGGTCGCCCTCGTGGATGTCGTCGTAGCCCTTCAGCGACAGGCCGCACTCGAAGCCCTCGCGGACCTCGCGAACGTCGTCCTTGAAGCGCTTGAGCGAATCGAGCTCGCCGGTCCAGACCACCGTGTGGTCGCGCAACAGCCGGACCTTCGCCGCGCGGCGCACGACGCCCTCGAGCACCATGCAGCCGGCGATGTTGCCGATCTTCGGCACGCGGAAGATCTGCCGGATCTCGACCACGCCGAGCGCCTCTTCCTTCTGCTCGGGCGAGAGCAGCCCCGACATCGCTTTCTTCACATCGTCGACGGCGTCGTAGATGATGTTGTAGTAGCGGATATCGATGCCGTTGGTCTCGGCCAGGCGCTTGGCCTGCTGGTCGGCGCGCACGTCGAAGCCGATGATCACGGCCTTCGATGCGATGGCGAGGTTCACGTCGTTCTCGCTGATGCCGCCCACGCCCTGGTGCACGATCTGCACGCGCACCTCGTCGGTGGAGAGCTTCAGCAACGCGTGCGCGAGCGCTTCCTGCGAACCCTGGACGTCGGCCTTCACGATCAGCGCCAGTGTCTTCACCTCGCCGCCCGACATCTGCTCGAAGATGTTCTCGAGCTTCGCGGCCTGTTGCTTGGCGAGCTTGACGTCGCGGAACTTGCCCTGCCGGAACAGCGCGATCTCGCGCGCCTTGCGCTCGTCGCCGAGCACGATCACTTCCTCGCCGGCGGCCGGAACGTCCTGCAGGCCCTGGATCTCGACCGGAATCGACGGCCCGGCTTGCGAGACCGGCTTGCCGTTCTCGTCGAGCATCGCGCGCACGCGGCCGAACGACGAACCGGCGAGCACGATGTCCCCGCGCTTGAGCGTTCCCGACTGCACGAGCACGGTCGCGACCGCGCCACGCCCCTTGTCGAGGCGCGCCTCGATGACCAGGCCCTTGGCTGCTCCGTCGCGCACCGCGGTGAGCTCGAGCACCTCGGCCTGCAGCAGCACGTTCTCCAGCAGCGTGTCGATGCCGGCGCCGGTCTTCGCCGAAACCGGGACGATCGGCACCTCGCCGCCGTACTCTTCGGGAACGACCTGGTGCGCGACCAGTTCCTGCTTGACCCGGTCGGGATTCGCCTCGGGCTTGTCCATCTTGTTCACGGCGACGACCATCGGCACGCCGCCGGCCTTCGCGTGGTTGATCGCCTCGACCGTCTGCGGCATCACGCCGTCGTCGGCGGCCACCACCAGGATGACGATGTCGGTGACATTGGCACCGCGCTGACGCATTTCGGTAAAGGCTTCGTGGCCCGGCGTATCGAGGAAGGTGACCTGGCTGCCGTCGGGGGTCTTCACCTGATAGGCGCCGATATGCTGCGTAATGCCGCCGGCTTCGCCCGCCTGTACATTCGCACCGCGCAGCGCGTCGAGCAGCGACGTCTTGCCGTGATCGACATGGCCCATGATCGTGACGACCGGGGCGCGCGGCTTCAGATGTTCGGCATCGTCGACATCTTCGTCGTGACGGATGTCGATGTCGCCTTCGCTGACACGGATGATCTCATGCCCGAACTCGGTGACGAGCAATTCGGCGGTGTCCTGATCGATCGTGTCGGTGCTGGCCGACGGGACCCCCATCTTGAACAGCGCCTTGACCAGATCGCTGGTCTTTTCGGCCATACGGTTGGCGAGATCCTGGACCGTGATGCTTTCGGGCACGACGACTTCGCGGATCTGCTTCTCACGGGGCCCCGACGAGGCGGTGTGCGAGCGCTTTTCCTTTTCGCGGGCGCGCTTCAGCGCCGCGAGGCTGCGCGCACGGGCGCCTTCGTCTTCGTTCAGCGCACGCGTGACGGTGAGCTTGCCCGACTGACGGCGGCTGTCGCCGCCGCGGGTTGCCTTCGGCTCGGGGCGCTTGGGTTCGGGGCGCTGCGGCGCTGCGACCGGCGTAAATCGACGCGGTGCGGGAGCAGCGCTGGTCGTCGCGCGCGGCGCCGGCGTGGGCGCAGCGTCGCCCTGCGATACAGCGGCGGCAGGTACTTCGGCGGCGGGAGCAGCAGCGGGCGCTTCGGCAGCGGGGGCGG
>JAKFES010000294.1:0-2231 GCA_036675585.1 Burkholderiaceae bacterium | reverse complement strand
CGCGCCGCGGGAGCGACCCCCGCCGCAGGGGCGAACCTCTCCGCAGGCGCCGGAAGCGCTCGCGCCGTGCGCCCGAGCGGGGTGCCCGAGCCGCCGGCCAGTGCGCTCGCGCCGGGCCGGCGCTGGCTCACCACCGAGAAGCTCGTCTTCATCGGTGCGTCGACCGGAGGCACCGAGGCGACGCGCGAAGTGCTCGTCCATCTGCCGGCCGATGCACCCGCGATCCTGATCACGCAGCACATGCCGCCCGGCTTCACCGCGAGCTACGCGGCGCGGCTGAATGCGCTGTGCCGGATCGCGGTGAAGGAAGCGGTCGACGGCGAGCGGGTGTTGCCCGGCCACGCGTACATCGCGCCCGGCGGGCTGCATCTGTACGTGGAGCGCAGTGGATCGAACTACGTCGCACGCGTGGCCGACGGCGAGCCGGTGAACCGCCATCGTCCGTCGGTCGAAGTGCTGTTTCGCTCGGCGGCGCGCGCCGTCGGCGCCAATGCGTTCGGCGTCATGCTTACCGGAATGGGCGGCGACGGCGCGCGCGCGATGCGCGAGTTGCGCGACGCGGGCGGCTGGAACATCGCGCAGGACGAGGGAAGCTGCGTGATCTTCGGCATGCCGCGCGAGGCGATTGCGCACGGCGCGGTGCACGAGGTGCTGCCGCTGACGGCGATCGCACCGCGCCTGATCGAACGATTCCGGGGCCCGCCGGCGCCTGCGCGAAGCGCGGCGACGCCGGCGCGCTCGCCCCGACCCGTGGAGTAGCCCCGATGCGAGACGATCCGACGAGCGGCGGCGTTTTCCTGCCGTTGACGGCCGATATACAGGAAGGTCTGGTTGCCGCGTGCAACGACCTCGACCGGTTGCGCGACCTGCTCGACGACGCGTGCGAGTCGCTGATCGCGATCTTCCATGCGGCGGCGGCGCGGGCGGACGCGCTCACGGCGGGCGCTGCCGCGGGGACGGGCGATGCCGAGGTCGACGGCGATCGCGAGCTCGCGACGCTGCGACGCGACCTGCGTACGGCGATCACGTCGCTGCAGTTCCACGACCTGGGCGTGCAGTTGATCGCGCACACGCGGCAGCGCTTGCAGAACTGCGCCGACCGGCTGGCGCAGGACGCGTTCGGAGCCGACGACGACGATGCCGCCGTTGCGGCGCTTCCCGTTCGCGCCAACCCGGTGACCTGCGGCGAGATGGACGCAGGCTCGGTCGAACTGTTCGGCTGATGCCGAAACGATAGCGGAGACAGGCATGCAAACGATTCTCGCGGTGGACGATTCGGTGTCGATGCGGCAGATGGTCTCGTTCACGCTCCGGGGTGCGGGCTTCGAGGTCGTCGTCGCGGTCGATGGACAGGACGCGTGGGACAAGTCGAGCTCGCGCAGCTTCGATCTCGTGCTCACCGACCAGAACATGCCGCGGCTCGACGGGATCGGACTGACGCGCAAGCTGCGCGAGCTGCCGCAATACCGGGCCACGCCGATCCTGATCCTGACCACCGAATCGGGCGACGACATGAAGCGTGCCGGGCGCGAAGCCGGCGCGACCGGATGGATGGTCAAGCCCTTCGATCCGGCGAAGCTGGTCGAAGTCATCCGCAAGGTGATGCCCGATTCGGAGAGCCGGCAATGAGCGAGACGACGCCGACGCCGAGCGCGGGCGCCGGGATCGACCTGAGCCAGTTCTTCCAGGTCTTCTTCGAGGAGGCCGCGGAGAACCTCGAGCGGATGGAGCAGTTGCTGCTCGAGATCGACGTCGAAGCCGCCGACGACGAGACGCTGAACGCGATCTTCCGCTGCGCGCATTCCGTGAAAGGCGGCGCGGCGACGTTCGGTTTCGCCGATCTCGCCGAGCTGACGCACGACATGGAGACGCTGCTCGACCGGTTGCGCCGGCGCGAGGTCGCGCCGAGCGTCGCGATGGTCGACGCGCTGTTGCAGGCGGGCGACGCGATGCGCGCGCAGCTCGCACGATACCGGGACGGCGACGACCGGAACTTCGTCGAGGACGGCGCGGTGCGCGCGAGCCTGCGGGCGTTCGCCGGGGAAGCGGCCACCGGCGCGGCCGAGCGCCGTCCCGCCGCCGCGGGCGACGCCGCGCTACGCGGCGAAGAAGCGCAGCGCGCGGCGGCGCCGGCGAGCGGATCCGCCGCGCAGGCGCGCGTCCTCGAACTCGTCGTCGGGCCACTCGAGGCGCCCGGGCAGGCCGATCAGCTGTTCGAGCTGTTCAGCGAG
>JAKFES010000001.1:0-65824 GCA_036675585.1 Burkholderiaceae bacterium | reverse complement strand
GGTGATGCCGGGCGACAACGTGAAGATGACGGTGACGCTGATTGCGCCGATCGCCATGGAGCAGGGGCTGCGCTTTGCGATCCGCGAGGGCGGGCGCACGGTGGGCGCCGGCGTGGTGGCGAAGGTGATCGAGTAACTGAAACACAGGGAAGGGAGAAGGGGGAAGGGAGAAGGGGAAAAGCAAGCGCGGCGCTCGCCGCATCGGCTCGGCCCCCTTCACCCTTCACCCTTCCCCCTTCACTCGGAAAATCATGCCGCGCTCCGCGCGGCCCGTTCTTTGAGAAACAAAATGGCAAACCAGAAGATCCGCATCCGCCTGAAGGCGTTCGATTACCGGTTGATCGACCAGTCGGCGGCGGAGATCGTCGACACGGCGAAGCGCACCGGTGCCGTCGTTCGCGGCCCCGTGCCGTTGCCGACGCGGATCGAGCGCTACGACGTGCTGCGTTCGCCGCACGTGAACAAGACCTCGCGCGACCAGTTCGAGATGCGCACGCATCAACGGCTGATGGACATCGTCGACCCGACCGACAAGACGATCGACGCGCTGACCAAGCTCGATCTGCCGGCGGGCGTCGACGTGAAGATCTACGTGCACCAGGCCGAGGGCTGGCGCGGCTGATCGTCGCGCGCTTTCTCGCCGCAGCGGCCGCCCGCGCATCGGTGCGCAGGCGGCCGTTTTCGTTCGTTCCCGCCGCGCCGCTCGCTCAATCGCGCAGCAACGAGCGCGCGAGTGCGTGCAGCCGCGCGTCGGGGTTCGCCAGGTCGTCGAGAATGTCGAAGTGGCGCCGGTGCGGGATCCGTTCGCAGACCGGCACGATCTCGGGTCCCCAGCGGCGCGCGAGGTGCTCGGACTGCCGGATGAACTCGTCGCTTTCATCGCCGCCGACCACGGCGACGAAACGGCGTCCGCGCGGCGGCGGACGGTTCGCCGGACTCAGCCGCTCGGCCGACGACTCGGTCAGGCGCAGGTCGGCGGCGAGGAACGGCGTGTGCCGAAGCGGTTCCAGATCGTACAGCCCCGAAATACCCAATGCGGCGTCGACCGGGTTCGACGCCCGGCGCCCGACGTCCCCGCCCGTGCCGCTCCGGCCGGCGCCGCTCAGTGCCCATGCCGCCAGATGCCCGCCGGCGGAGTGGCCGCTCACGACGATGCGGGTCCTGGCACCGTACCGCAGCGCGATCCAGTCGATCGCCTCGTCGATCTCGCGCGCAATGTCGTCGATCGTCACTGCCGGGCACAGGTCGTAGTCGACGAGAACGACATGCGCGCCGGCGCGCACGAACACCGGCGCGACGAACGCGTACAGCGACTTGTCCGAGCCGCGCCAGTAACCGCCGTGGACGAACACGAAGACCGGTGCGTCGGGCCGATCGGCATCGAAGCAGTCGGCGAGCTGCTTCGGACCGGCGCCGTAGCGCAGGTCGAGCCGTGCGGGCAGTTGCGCACGGGCCGCGTCCGACGCGGCGGCCCACCGCGCGAAGCTCGCCGGATGATCGGGACTCGCGGCGCGAGCGTCGTACTGCGCGTCGAGCCAGGCGGGGTCGGGAAAGGGCATGCGGGAATCTCCGGGACGAGAGCGCCGGGCGGGCGCCCGGCCCGGTGGGATCGGGCGCGTTTGCGCGGGTCCGTGGCAGATGCTATGATCGCGGTCTTTTTTCGGGGTGACGCAACCGCTGCGGCGCCCGCGCATCACCTGGCCAATCGCAGCCGGGATCGGAGAAAACAATGAGCCTTGGCCTTGTGGGACGCAAGGTCGGCATGATGCGCATCTTCACCGGCGAGGGCGACTCGATTCCGGTGACGGTGCTCGATGTGTCCGGCAATCGCGTCACCCAGATCAAGACCGTCGAGACCGACGGATACAGCGCGGTTCAGGTCGCGTTCGGCAAGCGCCGCGCTTCGCGCGTGACCCGGCCGCAGGCCGGACACTTCGCGAAGGCCGGCGTCGAAGCCGGTTCGGTGTTGCGCGAATTCCTCGCGCCGGCCGATGCGCTCGCCGAACTGCAGCCGGGTGCGGTGCTCAAGGCCGAGATGTTCTCCGCCGGCCAGATGGTCGACGTGCAGGGCACCTCGATCGGAAAGGGCTTCACCGGCACGATCAAGCGCCACAACTTCGGTTCGGGGCGCGCTTCGCACGGCAACTCGCGTTCGCACAACGTCCCCGGCTCGATCGGGATGGCGCAGGATCCGGGTCGCGTGTTCCCCGGCAAGCGGATGTCGGGTCATCTCGGCGACGTCACCTGCACGGTGCAGAACCTCGAGGTCGCGCGCGTCGACGCCGAACGCGGACTGCTGCTCGTTCGCGGCGCGGTGCCCGGCTCGAAGAACGGCAGCGTCGTCGTGACGCCCGCGGTCCGCACGCCCGCCAAGGGCAGGCGCGCGGCCGGCAAGGCCTGAGGAGCGCACGAATGGAACTGAAACTGCTCGACGCGCAGGGCCAGGCCGCCTCGAAGGTCGAAGCCCCCGACACGATCTTCGGACGCGATTTCAACGAGCCGCTGATCCACCAGGTCGTCACCGCGTTCCGCGCGAACGGTCGCAGCGCGAACCGCGCGCAGAAAGACCGCTCGGAGGTGCGCCACTCCACGAAGAAGCCGTGGCGCCAGAAGGGCACCGGCCGCGCGCGTGCCGGCATGACGTCGAGCCCGCTGTGGCGCGGCGGCGGCAAGATCTTCCCGAACTCGCCCGACGAGAACTTCACGCAGAAGATCAACCGGCGCATGTATCGCGCGGCGGTCTGCTCGATCCTCTCGCAACTCTCGCGCGAAGACCGCGTGGCGGTCATCGAGGAACTCACGATCGAGGCGCCGAAGACGCGCCTGCTCGCCGACAAGATCAAGGCGATGGGCCTGGGCGTCCACGGCGATTCCGTGCTCGTGATCACCGACAGCATCGACGAGAACCTGTACCTGGCTTCGCGCAACCTGCCGCACGTGCTCGTGCTCGAGCCGCGCCACGCCGACCCGGTCTCGCTGGTGCAGTTCTCGAAAGTGCTGATCACGCGCCCGGCGCTCGCTCGCGTTCAGGAGATGCTGGCATGAACACCGAACGTCTGATGACGGTGCTGGTCGCGCCGATCGTCTCCGAGAAGGCGACGATGATCGCCGAGAAGGAAAACCAGGTCGCGTTCCGCGTGCTGCAGGACGCCTCGAAAGACGAGATCCGAGCCGCGGTCGAGCTGCTGTTCAAGGTGCAGGTCGAGTCGGTGCAGGTCCTGAACCAGAAGGGCAAGAGCAAGCGCTTCGGCCGATTCAACGGCCGTCGCCGCAACGTGCGCAAGGCGTACGTGAGCCTGAAACCGGGTCAGGAAATCAACTTCGCAGAGGCCATCTGATGGCTGTCGTCAAGACCAAGCCGACCTCGCCGGGCCGCCGCGCGATGGTGAAGGTCGTCACGCCGAACCTGCACAAGGGCAGGCCGGTCGACGGGCTCACCGAGAGCAAGAAGCGCGGCTCGGGACGCAACAACCTCGGGCGCATCACGACGCGTCATCGCGGCGGCGGGCACAAGGCGCAATACCGCGTCGTCGATTTTCGTCGCAACAAGGACGGAATCCCGGCGAAGGTCGAGCGCCTCGAGTACGACCCGAACCGCTCGGCGCATCTCGCCCTGCTCTGCTATGCCGACGGCGAGCGTCGCTACATCCTCGCGCCGCGCGGCGTCGGCGTGGGCGCTTCGCTGATGAACGGCTCCGAGGCGCCGATCCGCCCGGGCAACTCGCTGCCGATCCGCAACATCCCGGTCGGCGCGTCGATCCACTGCATCGAGATGCAGCCGGGCAAGGGTGCGCAGATCGCGCGTTCGGCCGGCGCGTCGGCGCGGCTGCTGGCGCGCGAAGGCGCGTACGCGCAGGTGCGTCTGCGCTCGGGCGAGATCCGCAAGGTGCACATCGAGTGCCGTGCGACGATCGGCGAAGTCGGCAACGAAGAGCACAGCCTGCGCCAGATCGGCAAGGCCGGCGCGACGCGCTGGCGCGGCATCCGTCCGACCGTGCGCGGCGAGACGATGAACCCGGTCGACCACCCGCACGGCGGGCGCACGCGCGGCAACCGGCATCCGGTGTCGCCGTGGGGCGTGCCGACGAAGGGCTACAAGACCCGCAGAAACAAGCGCACCGATTCGATGATCGTGCAGCGGCGCGGCCGCAAGTAACCGCTCACAGACGAGTAAGCCATGGCACGTTCCGTAAAGAAAGGTCCGTTCGTCGACGGGCACCTGATGAAGAAGATCGACGTCGCGCTCGCGACCAAGGACAAGAAGCCGATTCGCACCTGGTCGCGCCGTTCGACGATCGTTCCCGAGTTCATCGGGCTGACCATCGCCGTGCACAACGGCAAGCAGCACGTACCCGTGTACATCAACGAGAACATGGTCGGGCACAAGCTCGGCGAGTTCGCGCTGACGCGCACGTTCAAGGGCCACGCCGCCGACCGCAAGTCGTCGATGAAGCGCTGAGGACACGACGATGGAAACCCAGGCCATTTTGAGAGGGGTTCACCTGTCGGCGCAGAAGGGCCGGCTGGTGGCCGACCTCGTGCGCGGCAAGCCGGTCGAGCAGGCGCTGAACATCCTGCAGTTCTCGCCGAAGAAGGCCTCGAAGATCGTGCGCAAGGTGATCGAATCGGCGATCGCCAACGCCGAGCACAACGACGGCGCCGACATCGACGAGTTGAAGGTCAAGACGATCCACGTCGAGAAAGGCAAGTCGATGCGCCGTTTCGCGGCGCGTGCGAAAGGCCGCGGCGCGCGCATCGAGAAGCAGACGTGCCACATCTTCGTGACCGTCGCCGACAAGTGAGCACCCGGGGCTCCTGAGGAAACACATGGGACAGAAGATTCATCCGACGGGTTTTCGCCTGTCCGTCACGCGCAACTGGTCGTCGCGCTGGTACGCCACCGGCGACCAGTTCGCCCAGACGCTCAACGACGACATCAAGGTGCGCGAGTACCTGCGCCGCAAGCTGCGCAGCGCCTCGGTGAGTCGCGTGCTGATCGAGCGTCCGGCGAAGAACGCGCGGATCACGATCTACTCGGCGCGCCCCGGCGTGGTCATCGGCAAGAAGGGCGAGGACATCGAGCTGCTCAAGGTCGATCTGCAGCGCCTGATGGCCGTGCCGGTGCACGTGAACATCGAGGAGATCCGCAAGCCCGAGATCGACGCGCAGCTGATTGCCGACTCGATCACGCAGCAGCTCGAGAAACGCATCATGTTCCGCCGCGCGATGAAGCGTGCGATGCAGAACGCGATGCGCCTGGGCGCGCAGGGCATCAAGATCATGAGCGCCGGCCGGCTGAACGGGATCGAGATCGCGCGCACCGAGTGGTACCGCGAGGGTCGCGTGCCGTTGCACACGCTGCGTGCCGACGTCGACTACGGCTTCTCCGAGGCGCGCACGACCTACGGGATCATCGGCGTCAAGGTCTGGGTCTACAAGGGCGACACGCTCGGTCGCAGCGACGCGCCGCTGGGCGCCGACAAGGAAGCCGCGCTCGGTCCGGAGAAGGACGAGCGCCGCACGCGGCGTGCGCCGGGACGTCCGGGCGCACGCGGGCCGCGCCGTCGCGCCGACGGCGAAGGCGGTGCGCCGCTGCCGGCGGAGAAGTCCGCCGGCGAAGGGGCCGAGGCGCCGAAATCGGCCGTCAAGCGCGTGCGCAAGGTCGCGGGCGGCGCTGCGGGCGCCGACGGCGAGAAGAAAGGCGATTGAGGGCCTTCGCGGCCCGATCAAGGAGTGAGCGATGCTGCAACCCGCTCGACGCAAATACAGAAAAGAGCAGAAGGGCCGCAACAAGGGCCTGGCCACGCGCGGCGCTTCGGTCGCCTTTGGCGAATTCGGGCTCAAGGCCACCGGCCGCGGCCGGTTGACCGCGCGCCAGATCGAGGCGGCACGTCGTGCAATGACGCGCCACATCAAGCGGGGCGGCCGCATCTGGATCCGCATCTTCCCCGACAAGCCGATCTCGAAGAAGCCGGCCGAAGTCCGCATGGGCAGCGGCAAGGGCAACCCCGAGTTCTACGTGGCCGAGATCCAGCCGGGCAAGGTGCTCTACGAAATGGACGGCGTGAACGAGGCACTCGCGCGCGAGGCGTTCAGGCTGGCGGCGTCGAAGCTGCCGATCGGCACCGTCTTCGTCGCGCGCATGGTCGGCCAGTGATGGGTGCGACCGGAGGAACATCGAGATGACAGCGAAGGAACTGCGCGCCAAGGATTCCGCGGCGCTCAAGAAGGAGCTCGACGACCTGCTGCGCGCGCATTTCTCGCTGCGCATGCAGATCGCGACGCAGCAACTGAACAACACGAGCCAGCTGGGCAAGACGCGTCGGGCGATCGCCCGCGTGCGCACGGTGATGAACGAGAAGGCGGCGGGCAAATGACGACGAGCGAAGCCACGACCGGGGCAGCGACCCCGGCGAGCGCGAAAGGCACCAAGCGGACGCTGGTCGGACGCGTGGTCAGCACGAAGATGCAGAAGACGGTCACCGTGCTGGTCGAGCGGCGCGTGATGCACCCCGTCTACCGCAAGTACATCGTGCGCAGCACCAAGTACCACGCGCACGCCGAGACACCGTACAACGAGGGCGACCTGGTCGAGATCCAGGAGGGTCGCCCGATCTCGCGGACCAAGTCGTGGTCGGTCGCGCGCCTGGTGCGCGCGGTCGCCGCCTGAGGTCTTCGTCGGACTCCCGCGCCGTGGCTTGCGCACCGGCTGTGCGCGTGCCATAATCGCCGGCTTCCGGTTGCTCGGGCGGTTTTTCTCGAGCCGCCCCGGATTCCCCAAACCACGGGACCAAGACTGACCGCGCAGGCGCGGCTCGCATCGAGCGGCGCGAAGCGGATCAAGTTGGGAAAGCAAAAATGATTCAGATGCAATCGACGCTGGACGTCGCCGACAACACGGGCGCGCGTTCGGTCATGTGTATCAAGGTGCTGGGCGGCTCGAAGCGTCGCTATGCCGGCATCGGCGACATCATCAAGGTGTCGGTGAAGGAGGCGCAGCCGCGCGGCCGGGTCAAGAAAGGCGAGATCTACAACGCCGTCGTCGTGCGCACCGCCAAGGGCGTGCGCCGCCAGGACGGCTCGCTGATCCGCTTCGACGGCAACGCGGCGGTGCTGCTGAACGCCAAGCTCGAGCCGATCGGCACGCGCATCTTCGGGCCGGTCACGCGCGAGCTTCGCACCGAGCGCTTCATGAAGATCGTTTCGCTCGCTCCGGAGGTGATCTGAATGCGCAAGATCCGCAAGGGCGACGAGGTCGTCGTCATCGCCGGTCGCGACAAGGGCAAGCGCGGCACGGTGCTGCGCCGGGTCGACGAGACGCACCTGGTCGTCGAGGGCATCAACCTCGTCCGCAAGCACGTGCGGCCGAACCCGATGAAGGGACAGCAGGGCGGCATCGTCGACAAGGCCATGCCGATCGACCAGTCGAACCTGATGCTGTGGAACGCGGCGACCGGCAAGGGCGACCGCGTCGGCGTACGCACGCTCGAGGACGGGCGCAAGGTGCGCTACTTCAAGTCCAACGGCGAGATGGTGAATGCGTGAAGGGGGAAGGGTGAAGGGGGAAGGGGCAAAGCCTCGTCTTCGTTTGCCGGCTTCGCTGCGCGCGTATTCGGAATAGGAACATACGATGGCTCGGTTGCAGCAGCAGTATCGAGAGAAGGTCGTGCCGGAGCTGATGAAGCAGTTCGGGTACCAGTCGGTGATGCAGGTGCCACGCATCACGAAGATCACGCTGAACATGGGCGTGGGCGAGGCGGTGGCCGACAAGAAGGTGCTCGAGAACGCCCAGGGCGATCTCACGAAGATTTCGGGGCAGAAGGTCGTCGTCACCAAGGCGAAGAAGGCCATCGCCGGATTCAAGATCCGCGCCGGCTATCCGATCGGCTGCATGGTCACGCTGCGCGGCGCCCGCATGTACGAGTTCCTCGACCGGCTGGTCACCGTCGCGCTGCCGCGCGTTCGCGACTTCCGCGGCATCTCGGGCAAGGCCTTCGACGGGCGCGGCAACTACAACCTCGGGGTCAAGGAGCAGATCATTTTCCCCGAGATCGACTACGACAAGATCGACGCGGTACGCGGTCTCGACATCGCGATCACGACGACGGCGAAGAACGACGACGAAGCGAAGGCGCTCCTTGCGGCGTTCAAGTTCCCGTTCCGCAACTGAAGCAGGAAACGAAACAGTGGCCAAACTCGCTCTGATCAATCGCGACCTGAAACGCCGGGAAACGGTGCGCAAGTTCGCCGCCAGGCGCAAGGCGCTCGAGGCGATCATCAACGACCAGTCGTTGAGCGAAGAAGATCGCTACCAGGCGCGGCTGAAGCTGCAGGCGCTTCCGCGCGATTCGAGCCCGACGCGTCTGCGCAACCGTTGCGCGATCACCGGGCGCCCGCGCGGCACCTTCAGCAAGTTCGGCCTGGGGCGCAACAAGCTTCGCGAAGTCGCGATGCGCGGCGAGGTGCCCGGATTGACGAAGGCCAGCTGGTGAGCGGCGCCGGGCAAGCGGGCAACGAGCGAGCAACGAGGAATCCATCATGAGCATGAGCGATCCGGTCGCCGACATGTTCACGCGCATCCGCAACGCGCAGCGCGTCGAAAAAGAATCGGTATCCATGCCGTCGTCCAAGCTGAAAGTGGCGATCGCACAGGTGTTGAAGGACGAGGGGTACATCGACGATTTCGCCGTCACCGGCGAGGCGCCGAAGAACCATCTCGAGGTGCGCCTGAAGTATTACGCGGGCCGTCCGGTCATCGAACGCCTCGAACGCGTTTCGCGCCCCGGGCTGCGGGTGTACAAGGGCCGCGATTCGTTGCCGCAGGTCATGAACGGACTGGGCGTGGCGATCGTCACCACGTCGCGCGGCGTCATGACCGACCGCCATGCGCGGGCCAACGGCGTCGGTGGCGAAGTCATCGGCTACGTGGCCTGACGGAGGAAAACGGATGTCCCGAGTAGGCAAGAGTCCGATCCCGGTGCCCGCCGGCGTCGACGTCACGATCGAACCCGGCCGCGTCGCGGTCAAGGGTCCGCTCGGTTCGCTCGAGCAGCGTGTGAACCCGCTGGTGCGCGTCGCGCGCGACGGCGCCAACATCGTGTTCGAGCCGGCCGATGCGAGCACGTCGGCCAACGCGATGAGCGGCACGTATCGCGCGCTGGTGGCGAACATGGTCGAGGGCGTCTCGAAGGGCTTCGAGCGGCGGCTGCAGCTGGTCGGAACGGGCTTTCGCGCGCAGGTGCAGGGAACGAGCCTGAACCTGTCGCTCGGCTTCTCGCACCCGGTCGTGCACGCGCTGCCGCAAGGCGTCAAGGCCGAGACGCCGACGCAGACCGAGATCGTGATCAAGGGCGCCGACAAGCAGGTCGTCGGCCAGGTTGCCGCCGAGATTCGCCGTTATCGCAAGCCGGAACCCTACAAGGGCAAGGGCGTGCGGTATTCCGACGAGCGGGTGGTGCTCAAGGAAGTCAAGAAGAAGTAAGGGACGCGCAACCGCGCCACGCTGAACCGAGCGAGCCGACCGCTTCACAGGATTTGATCGATGGACAAGAAACAACCGCGCTTGCGCCGCGCCCGTCAGACCCGGCTGAAGATCCGCGAACTGCGGATGCGCCGGCTGACGGTGCACCGCACGAACACGCACATCTACGCGAGCATCGTCGACGAGACCGGCCACAAGGTGCTGGTCGCGGCATCGACGCTCGAGCAGGAGCTGCGCAACCAGCTGGCGGGCCAGGCGGGGCGCGGCGGCAACGTCGGCGCCGCGGCGCTCGTCGGCCGGCGCATCGCCGAGAAGGCGCTTGCCGCGGGTATCGATCGCGTCGCGTTCGATCGCGCCGGCTATCGCTTTCACGGACGGGTGAAGGCGCTGGCCGAAGCCGCCCGCGAGGCGGGTCTGCAGTTCTGAGCGCCCGACCACGGCGGCACACCGACTAACGGATTCGAAGATGGCAAAGATTCAGGCGAAGATCGGCGGCAAGATGGGCGAGGAGCGCGACGACGGGTTGCGCGAGAAGATGATCGCCGTCAACCGCGTCACGAAAGTCGTCAAGGGCGGGCGCATCCTCGGCTTCGCCGCGCTCACCGTGGTCGGCGACGGCGACGGCCGCATCGGCATGGGCAAGGGCAAGGCGCGCGAAGTGCCGGTCGCGGTGCAGAAGGCAATGGACGAGGCGCGGCGCAAGCTGGTCAAGATCCCGCTGCGCAGCGGAACGCTGCATCACCAGGTGATGGGCCGCCACGGCGCGGCCGTCGTGATGCTCAAGCCCGCGCCGGACGGCACCGGGATCATCGCCGGCGGTCCGATGCGCGCGATCTTCGAGGTCATGGGCGTGTCCAACGTCGTGGCGAAGAGCCACGGCTCGTCGAACCCCTACAACATGGTGCGCGCGACGATCGACGCGCTGCGCAACCTGAACACGCCGGCCGAGATCGCGGCCAAGCGCGGCAAGTCGGTCGAGGAAATCCTCGGCTGAGCGGCGCCCGCGCGCGGCGGCGGATGGAGCAAGCGATGAGCAAGAAAACGGTGAAGGTCACCCTGGTGCGCAGCCCGATCGGCACGCGCGGCACGCACCGTGCGACGGTGCTCGGCCTGGGGCTGAGGAAAGTCAACGACGTGCGCGAGCTGGAAGACACGCCGGCGGTGCGCGGAATGATCCACAAGGTCGCGTACCTGTTGAAGGTGCAGGCATGAAACTGAACGATCTGAAACCGGCCGAAGGCAGCCGCCCCGTCGGCAAGCGCGTCGGCCGAGGCATCGGCTCGGGGCTGGGCAAGACCGCCGGGCGCGGTCACAAGGGCCAGAAGTCGCGTTCGGGCGGCTTCCACAAGCTCGGCTTCGAAGGCGGCCAGATGCCGCTGCAGCGCCGGCTGCCCAAGCGCGGCTTCAATTCGATGACGCGCGACGACACCGCGCAGGTGCGCCTGTCGGACCTCGAGCGGCTCGAGGCCACCGAGGTCGACCTGCTCACGCTCAAGGCAGCGGGTGTCGTTCCGCAACTGGCGCGCGGCGCCAAGGTTTTCCTGTCGGGCACGCTCACGCGCAAGCTGAGCCTGACCGGCGTGGCGGCGACCAAGGGCGCGAAGGCGGCGATCGAAGCCGCCGGCGGCTCGGTCGGCTGACGCATCGTTCGCGACAAGGCAAGGGTCTTAGGCGAGGCAAGTGGCAACGAATCCCGCAACGCTGATCAAGTCGGGAAAGTTCGGCGATCTCAAGCGCAGGCTGTGGTTCCTGCTGCTTGCGCTCGTCGTGTACCGGATCGGCGCGCACATTCCGGTTCCCGGGATCGACCCCGACCAGCTGACGCAACTGTTCCAGGGCCAGCAGGGCGGCATCCTCGGGATGTTCAACCTGTTCTCGGGCGGCGCGCTGTCGCGCTTCACCGTGTTCGCGCTCGGCATCATGCCGTACATCTCGGCGGCGATCATCATGCAGCTGCTCGCCGTCGTGGTGCCCACGCTCGAGGCGAAGAAGAAGGAAGGCGAGGCCGGGCGGCGCGAGATCACCAAGTACACGCGCTGGTTCACGCTCGGGCTGGCCACTTTCCAGGCGATCGGCATCGCGATCGCCATCGAGGCGCAGCCCGGGCTCGTCATCGACCCGGGTCCCGCGTTCCGCTTCACCGCGGTCGTCTCGCTGGTCACCGGAACGATGTTCCTGATGTGGCTCGGCGAGCAGGTCACCGAACGCGGCCTGGGCAACGGGATTTCGATCATCATCTTCGCCGGTATCGTGGCCGGGCTGCCGAGCGCGATCGGCGGCATGGGCGAGCTGATCCGCACCGGGGCGATGAGTGCCTTCATCGCGCTGATCATCATCGCGCTCGTCGTCGCCGTCACCGCCTTCGTCGTGTATGTCGAGCGCGGCCAGCGCAAGATCACCGTCAATTACGCCAAGCGCCAGGTCGGCAACCGGGTGTACGGCGGGCAGAGCTCGCACCTGCCGCTGAAGCTGAACATGTCGGGCGTGATCCCGCCGATCTTCGCGTCGTCGATCATCCTGTTCCCGGCGACGATCGCGCAGTGGTTCACGTCGGGCGACCCGTCGAACCCGGCCGTGCGCTGGCTGCGCGACATCGCCTCGACGCTCTCGCCCGGCCAGCCGGTCTACATCCTGCTGTACGCCGCCGCGATCATCTTCTTCTGCTTCTTCTACACCGCGCTCGTCTTCAACAGCCGCGAGACGGCCGACAACCTGAAGAAGAGCGGCGCGTTCATTCCGGGCATCCGTCCGGGTGAGCAGACCGCGCGCTACATCGACCGGATCCTGATGCGGCTGACGCTGTCGGGGGCGATCTACGTCACCGCGGTCTGCCTGCTGCCCGAATTTCTCGTGCTCGAGTGGAACGTCCCGTTCTACTTCGGCGGTACCTCGCTGCTCATCATCGTGGTCGTAACGATGGATTTCATGTCGCAGGTACAGGCGTACGTGATGTCCCACCAGTACGAGAGTCTTTTGAAGAAGTCCGGTGCGAAACGGGTCGGCGTGTAGCCTTGTGCGCCTTGCGCTCCGGGAAAAGGAACGGATGAGCGAGCCGGGCGCGACGCGGATCGATGAGCAAGGAAGACGTCATCCAGATGCAGGGCGAGGTCGTCGAGAACCTGCCCAACGCAACGTTTCGCGTCAAGCTCGAGAACGGTCACATGGTGTTGGGGCACATTTCCGGAAAGATGCGCATGCACTACATCCGCATCCTGCCGGGCGACAAGGTCACGGTCGAACTCACGCCGTACGACCTGTCGAGAGCGCGGATCGTCTTCCGCGCGAGGTAACGGGACAGCGAGGTGAGCGATGAAAGTGATGGCATCGGTGAAGAAGATCTGCCGCAACTGCAAGATCATCAAGCGTAACGGGGTGGTTCGCGTGATCTGCACCGACCCGCGGCACAAGCAGCGTCAGGGCTGAAAGAGGAAAAGCGATGGCACGTATTGCCGGCATCAACATCCCCGACCGTCAGCACACCGAGATCGGGCTGACGGCGATCTACGGCGTCGGGCGCGCGCGCGCGCGCCAGATCTGCGAGGCGGCGAACATTCCGTTCGACAAGAAGGTCAAGGACCTGAACGACGCGGAGCTCGAGCGTCTGCGCGAGCAGATCGGGCGCTTCACGATCGAGGGCGACCTGCGCCGCGAGGTGTCGATGTCGATCAAGCGGCTGATGGACCTCGGCTGCTATCGCGGCACACGGCATCGCCGCGGGCTGCCGGTGCGCGGCCAGCGCACGCGCACGAATGCGCGCACGCGCAAGGGTCCGCGCAGGGCCGGCGTCGCGCTGAAGAAATAAGGAAACGGATCCATGGCAACGAAATCGCAATCGCAGGCGCAGGCGGCGGCCGCATCGCGCGCACGCAAGAAGGCGCGCAAGAACGTCTCCGACGGCATCGCGCACGTGCACGCGTCGTTCAACAACACGATCATCACGATCACCGACCGCCAGGGCAACACGTTGTCGTGGGCGTCCTCGGGCGGCGCCGGCTTCAAGGGCTCGCGCAAGTCCACGCCGTTCGCGGCACAGGTCGCCGCCGAAGCGGCCGGACGTGCGGCGCAGGAGTGCGGAATCCGCAACCTCGAGGTCCTGATCCGCGGCCCCGGCCCGGGCCGGGAGTCGTCGGTGCGCGCGCTCAACGCGCTCGGCATCAAGATCATGCAGATCCAGGACGTCACGCCGATTCCGCACAACGGCTGCCGTCCGCCGAAGAAGCGGCGCATTTAGGAAGTGAAGGGTGAAGGGTGAAGGGTGAAGGGTAAAGGGCGGAAGCCCCGGCGGCGACGCGCACCGAGCTCTGTTCCCCTTCACCCTTCACCCTTCACCCTTTACTTGTTTTCAGTAAGCCCACCGTTCGTCACCCGCAAGGCCGCCTCGCGGCCGGGTTCCCGAAGACGGACTGACCGCGAAGCGATTCGCGCATAGAGAGGATTCATCGTGGCACGTTACATCGGACCGAAAGCCAAGCTTTCCCGTCGCGAAGGCACCGACCTGTTCCTGAAGAGCGCGCGGCGCGGGCTCGACTCGAAATGCAAGCTCGACAGCAAGCCCGGCCAGCACGGGCGCACGTCGGGTGCGCGCCCCTCCGACTATGGCCTGCAACTGCGCGAGAAGCAGAAGGTCAAGCGGATGTACGGCGTGCTCGAGCGCCAGTTCCGGCGCTATTTCGAGGAGGCCGAGCGGCGCAAGGGCAATACCGGCGAGAACCTGTTGCGCCTGCTCGAATGCCGGCTCGACAACGTCGTGTACCGGATGGGATTCGGGTCGACGCGTGCCGAAGCGCGCCAGCTCGTCGGCCACCGGTCGGTCACGGTGAACGGGCAGTCCGTGAACATTCCGTCGTTGCTGGTCAAGCCCGACGACGTCGTTGCCGTCACCGAGAAGGCGCGCAAGCAGGCGCGCATCCAGGACGCGCTGAACCTGGCCGAGCAGACCGGCTTCCCCGCGTGGGTCTCGGTCGACAAGAACAAGATGGAAGGCGTGTTCAAGACGTTGCCCGACCGCGGCGACCTGGCCGGCGACATCAACGAGAGCCTGATCGTCGAGTTGTACTCGCGCTAATCGAGAGGAACCCTATGCAGACTGCCATGCTGAAGCCGCGCATCGTCGAGGTGGAGCAGATCGGTGCATCGCATGCCCGTGTCGTGATGGAGCCGTTCGAACGCGGGTACGGACACACGCTGGGCAACGCGCTGCGCCGCGTACTGCTGTCCTCGATGGTCGGCTACGCGCCCACCGAGGTGCAGATTTCCGGTGTCGTGCACGAGTATTCGACGATCGACGGCGTGCGCGAGGACGTCGTCGACCTGCTGCTGAACCTCAAGGGCGTCACGTTCCGCCTGCACAACCGCGACGAAGTGTTCCTCACGCTGCGCAAGGACTCGCCGGGGCCGGTCACCGCCGCCGACATCGACGTGCCGCACGACGTCGAGGTGATCAATCCCGAGCACGTCGTGGCGACGCTCACCGACGGCGGCAAGCTCGACATGTCGATCAAGGTCGAGCGCGGCCGCGGCTACCTGCCGGGCACGATGCGCAGTCCGGCCGAGACCAAGACGATCGGCAAGATCGTGCTCGATGCGTCGTTCTCGCCGGTTCGTCGGGTGAGCTACCAGGTCGAGAGCGCGCGCGTCGAGCAGCGTACCGACCTCGACCGGCTCGTCGTCGACGTCGAGACGAACGGCGTGATCGCGCCCGAGGAGGCGGTTCGCCAGTCGGCGCGCATCCTCGTCGAGCAGTTGTCGGTGTTCGCGGCGCTCGAGGGCGGCGCCGAGCTGGCCGCCGAAGCACCCGTCCTCGGCGGCGCGCGCGGTCCGCAGATCGACCCGCTGCTGCTGCGTCCGGTCGACGACCTCGAGCTGACGGTGCGTTCGGCGAACTGCCTGAAGGCCGAGAACATCTACTACATCGGCGACCTGATCCAGCGCACCGAGAACGAGTTGCTGAAGACGCCGAACCTCGGACGCAAGTCGCTCAACGAGATCAAGGAAGTGCTGGCGTCGCGCGGGCTGACGCTCGGCATGAAGCTCGAGAACTGGCCGCCGGCCGGGCTCGAGCGCCCCTAACGAACAAAGCCGAGAACGCGAGGAACCGTCATGCGTCACGGTCACGGACTACGAAAACTGAACCGCACGAGCAGCCATCGCGAGGCGATGCTGCGCAACATGTGCAACTCGCTGCTGCGCCACGAGCTGATCAAGACGACGTTGCCGAAGGCCAAGGAGTTGCGCCGGGTCGTCGAGCCGATCATCACGCTCGGCAAGAAGCCGTCGCTGGCCAACCGGCGCCTCGCCTTCGACCGGCTGCGCGATCGCGAGATGGTCGTCAAGCTCTTCGCCGAGCTCGGCCCGCGCTACGCGACGCGCAACGGCGGCTACCTGCGCATCCTGAAGTTCGGCTTTCGCGAGGGCGATGCCGCGCCGATGGCGCTGATCGAGCTGATGGACCGCCCCGAGCCGACGGAAGCCGACGAGGGCGCGCAGGCCGGCAGCTGACGCACCCGCGCGGGCGGCGGAAGCGGGCGCCGGCGCTGGCATGGCCGACGTCCTGAGCGTTCGCGCGCTGCGCAAGCGCTTCGGCAGCGTCGAGGCCATCGCCGGCCTCGACTTCTCGGTGCGCGCCGGCGAATGCTTCGGGCTGCTCGGCCCGAACGGCGCCGGCAAGAGCACGACGCTCAAGGCGGTGCTCGGGCTGGTCGAGCCCGACTCGGGCTCGATCGAGTTGCTCGGGATGCCGATTCCCGCCCGTGCGCGCGAGGCGCGCTCGCGCGTCGGCGTGGTTCCGCAGAGCGATTCGCTCGATCCCGATTTCACCGCCGCCGAGAACCTGCTCGTCTTCGGGCGCTATTTCGGCCTGTCGCGCGCGCGCGTCGCCGCGCGGCTCGACGACCTGCTCGCCTTTGCCGGGCTCGCGCACAAGCGCGACGCGCGCATCGACGAGCTATCGGGCGGGATGCGCCGCCGGCTCACGCTCGCGCGCGCGCTCGTCGCCGACCCCGAAGTGCTGTTCCTCGACGAGCCGACCACCGGGCTCGACCCGCAGGCGCGCCATCTGATGTGGGAGCGGCTCAAGCAGCTGCTCGCGCGCGGCAAGACGATCGTGCTGACGACGCACTTCATGGAAGAGGCCGAGCGCCTGTGCGACCGGATCGCGATCATCGACCACGGCACGCGCATCGCGCTCGATACGCCGGGCGCGCTGATCGCCAACGAGATCGAGCCGCAGGTGATCGAGGTGACCGGTGATGGCCTTGCGCGATGGGCCGCCGAGCGCGCCCCGCGCCTGGCCGCCCGCGTCGAGCTGGTCGGCGAGACCGCCTTCCTGTACTGCACCGACGTCGGCAGCGCGCAGCGCGCGGTCGCCGACGCCGCAGGCGCCGCGCCGCCGCTGCGCGCGCTGCAGCGGCCGGCGAACCTGGAGGACGTCTTCCTGAAGCTCACCGGGCGCGACCTGCGCGATTGAGATGAATCGCTACGCGCCGCCGCGGTTCTCGATGCGCTTCGTCCCGGTCTTCCGGCGCAACCTGCTCGTCTGGCGCAAGCTCGCGCTGGCCAGCCTCATCGGCAACGTCGCCGATCCGCTGATCATCCTGGTCGCGTTCGGCTACGGGCTCGGGCGCCTGCTCGAGTACGTCGACGGGGTGCCGTACATCGTGTTCCTCGCGGCCGGCTCGATGTGCATGAGCACGATGATGGCGGCGAGCTTCGAGTCGCTGTACTCGGCGTTCTCGCGGATGCACGTGCAGCGCACCTGGGAATCGCTGATGAACGCGCCGCTCGAGCTCGACGACGTGCTGGTCGCCGAGTGGCTGTGGGCCGGCGCCAAGAGCGTCCTGTCGGGCCTTGCGATCCTCGCCGTCGTCTGGGTGCTCGACATCTCGCGCGAGCCCACGCTGCCGCTGACGCTCGTCGTCGTCGCACTCACCGGGCTGTGCTTCGGCGCGATCGGCCTGTGCGTGAACGCGCTCGCGCGCGGCTACGATTTCTTCACGTTCTATTTCACGCTGGTCATCACGCCGATGACGTTCCTGTCCGGCGTCTACTTTCCGATGGACCAGTTGCCGGACTGGCTGGCGGCCGTCGCGCGCGCGCTGCCGCTCGCGGCCGCCGTCGAGCTGTCGCGCCCGATGGTGCTGGGGAGCCTGCCGGGCGCGCCGCTCGCACCGCTGGCGATCCTGCTCGGCTATACGGCCGTGGCGTTGTACATCGCGACGGTGCTCACGCGCCGGCGCTTCGCGAGGTGAATCGATGACGACGACGCGCATGAACGAAGACGCCCTGCGCCTGATCCTCAGCAACGTGCCCGACGAAACGGTCGCGGCGACGATCGCGCGCACCCTCGTCGACGATCGGCTCGCCGCGTGCGTGAACATTCTCGGCGCCTGCCGCTCGGTCTATCGATGGCAGGGTGCCGTCGAGCACGCGGACGAAGTCACGCTGCTGGTGAAGACCAGCGCGACGCGTCACGACGAATGCGTGCAGCGGCTCGCTGCGCTGCATCCGTACGACGTGCCCGAGATCGTCACGCTCGCGCCCGAAGCCGTCTGGCCCGCGTACGCGAGGTGGGCCGCCGACGAGACGCGGGCGATACAGGAAGGCTGATCGCTGTCGGTTTTCCGCCGAAGCTCGACGCGCCGCCGGCTGGACACCAGGGTCGCCCGCGCATCGGGGGGCGACCATGGTGTCTAACGGGGAACCGGATCGTCCGAGCGGCGGCTGCGTCGCGCGCGGCGCCGGCGTGCCTCGTCGCGGCCGATCAGCGCCGAGGCCGACCATACGGCCCGCGCGCGCAGGAACAGCAGCATCAGCACGCCGAGCACGGCCATCGAGCCGACAGTCCACCAGAAGCCCGAGCGCGAGTGCAGGCCGGGCGCGAACTCGAAGTTCATGCCGAAGATCCCGGTGACGAGCGTCAGGGGCATGAAGACCGCGGTGATCGCGGTGAGCGCGCGCATCACCTCGTTCGTCCTGTGCGCGGTCGCCGAGAAGTGCAACTGAACCGCATTTTCGAGCGACGACTCGAGGCGTTGCGCGTGGCTGCTCACGCGCTCGATGTGGTTGACGACGTCGCTGGTGCGCACGAGCAGGGCATCGCTGAGCCCGGCGCCGCTCGATCCGGCGTGCTCGAGCCGTTCGTCGCGCCACTCCTGGACGGCGTCGAGCTGCTCCTCGCACAGATCCTCGAGCCGGCGCGCCTCGCGACGCGCCTCGAGCAGCCCGTACCAGTCGCGAAACGGCTTGCGCGGATCGAGCAGCTGGCGCTGCCAGCGTTCGAACTGCGCGCCCAGCGGTTGGCGCAACTCCAGGTAGCGATCGACCATCGCGTTGAGCAGTCGGAGCATCAGGTCTTCGGGCTGCGACGGCAGCCGCGAACGGCCGGCCGACGCCAGCAGCCTCGTGCGGGCATCCCGCACGAGCCGGCTGTCGGGCGCGCGCACGGTGACGAGCATTCGCGGGAACAGGAAGAACACGACCGGACGGGTCTTCAGCGGGAAGATTTCCCAAGGCTCGACCGACTCGACGCGGATCGCGAGTCCGCGGAAAACGATCATCTCGTACTCGTTCGTCGAGTCGAAAAAGGACGGATGACCCGGGTTCTCGGCGTCGCGCAGGTGTTCGTCGAGTACGCGAACGCCGGTGAAACGCTCGACCGTGTCCGTCCACGCCGGGCCGTCCGGGTAGACGCAATCGCACCAGACGAACGCGTCTTCGGGAACCTCGTCGAGCGACGTGACGATCGAGGCGCTGTCGGCGGCGACGACGATCAGCTCCATTCGCGCACCGTTGCCCGGCCGGTCGGCTTCGGCGGGCTCAGCGCGCTTCGCGCAGCCAGCGCGCGACGTCGCGCGCGAAATACGTGAGGATCCCGTCCGCGCCCGCGCGGCGCATCGCCAGCAGCGACTCGGCGACGACGGTGCGTTCGTCGAGCCAGCCGTTCGCCGCGGCGGCCTTGAGCATCGCGTACTCGCCGCTGACCTGGTAGACGAAGGTCGGGCAGCGGAACGCGTCCTTCACCCGGCGCACGATGTCGAGATACGGCATCCCGGGCTTGACCATCACCATGTCGGCGCCCTCGGCGAGATCGAGGGCGACTTCGCGCAGCGCCTCGTCGGAGTTGGCCGGGTCCATCTGGTACGTCTTCTTGTCGCCCTTGCCGAGATTGCCCGAGGAGCCGACCGCGTCGCGAAACGGTCCGTAGAAGCCCGACGCGTATTTCGCCGAGTACGCCATGATCTTCGTGTGGATCCAGCGCGCCTGCTCGAGCGCGCCGCGGATCGCGCCGATGCGGCCGTCCATCATGTCGGAAGGCGCGACGATGTCGACGCCGGCTTCGGCCTGCACGAGCGCCTGGCGCTGCAGGATCTCGACCGTCACGTCGTTGAGCACATAGCCGTTCGCGTCGACGACGCCGTCCTGTCCGTGCGTCGTGTACGGGTCGAGCGCGACGTCGGTGAGCACGCCGAGCTCCGGAAAGCGCTTCTTCAATTCGCGAACCGCGCGCGGCACCAGTCCGTCGGGGTCGGTCGCCGCCGCGCCGTCGGCGCTCTTCGCCGCGGGCTCGATCACCGGGAACAGCGCGATCACCGGGATGCCGAGCTCGAGGCATTCCTCGGCGACCGCGTGCAGCCGGTCGACGCTGAAGCGTTCGACGCCCGGCATCGACGCGACGGGCTGCGTGCGCGACGCGCCGTCGAGCACGAACACCGGGTAGATCAGGTCGTCGGCCGCGAGCCGGTGCTCGCGCACGAGCCGGCGCGAGAAGTCGTCGCGTCGCAGCCGGCGCATCCGGGTGAAGGGAAAGCCCTGCGGAAAGGATTCGTGGGTCATTGCGTGTCTCCGTCTGGCGCGATGCGCCGCGTGCCGTCGGCCGCCGGTGCGTCGGGCGCGGCGTCGGCCTGCGCCGGGTCGACGCCGACGCCGGATGGCTCGTGCGCGCCCTCGTGTGCGAGCCAGTCGCCGATGATCTCGCGCGCCTCGTCCAGCCCGATGCGGCGGGTCGCCGAAAACGATAGCAGAGTGAGCGGGTTCGCGAGGCCGGTCTCGAGCAGCGCGGTCTCGACGTCGCGCATCGCCTGCGCGCGCTGCGCGTGGCCGAGCTTGTCGGACTTGCTCAGCAGCACGAGGATCGGGACGTCGGCGCGCATCCAGCCGAGCAGCGCGCGATCGAGCTCGGTGACGCCGCGGCGGACGTCGAGCACGAGCACGACGCCGGCGAGCGAGCTGCGCAGCGACAGATAGCGACCGGCGAGCTGGTCCCAGCCGCGCTTGACCTCGAGCGGCGCACTGGCGAAACCGTACCCCGGGGTATCGACCAGCCAGGCGAGCGGCGCCGCGTTCGGCGGGCCGAGTGCGAAGTAGTTCAGTGCCTGCGTGCGGCCGGGCGTCTTGCTCGCGAAAGCGAGGCGGCGCTGGCGGCACAGCACGTTGATCGCCGAGGACTTGCCCGCGTTCGAGCGGCCGACGAACGCCACTTCGGCCAGATCGGCGGGGGGCAACTGGGAGAGCCGTGCGACGGTGGTTGCGAACCGCGCGGACGACAGGGCGGGAACCACGGCGGCGAACGACCTCGACGGGAGCAGGCGCTATTGTACAATCGCAGGCTTTGTCGGACCTTTTCCGGGTCCGTCGCCTTGCAGGTTCGCCCATGTTCCGAGCCAGAGTTCCGGTCGCTTCCCGGGTCCGCACAGCGGTCGGCGTCGCACTCGCCTTCGCATTCGTCCAGGGCGCCTGGGCGCAGGCCGCCGCGACCCCGCCCGCGCAGGTCGACGCGAAGCGGGGCGCGCAGATCGCGCAGGAAGTCTGCGCGGCGTGCCACGCGGCCGACGGAAACAGCCCGACGCCGGCGAATCCGAAGCTCGCCGCGCAGCATGCCGACTACCTGGTCAAGCAGCTGAACGACTTCAAGGTCCAGGAAGGCGAGCAGCAGGCGCTGCGAGCGAGCGCGATCATGGCGGGCTTCGCGGCGATGCTCTCGCCCGACGACATCCGCAACGTCTCGGCGCATTTCGCGGCGCAGGCGCTCCAGCCGACGGTCGCGAAGGACAAGGAACTCGCCGAGCTCGGCCGCAACGTCTACCGGGTCGGAATCGCCGCCAAGGGCGTGCCGGCGTGCGCCGGATGCCACAGTCCCAACGGCGCCGGAATCCCGGCGCAGTATCCGCGGCTGCAGGGGCAATTCGCCGAATACGCGGAAGCGCAGCTCGTCGCGTTCCGCAGCGGCGCGCGCGGCAACAGCGACACGATGCGCACGGTCGCCGAGCGCCTGTCCGACCGCGAGATCAAGGCCGTCGCCGAGTACATGGCCGGCCTGCGCTGACGCTTCATTCCCCCGTGCGGTTCGGTCCTCGAGGGGGCCGGGGCGCGGGCGCGCGGTGGCGCGGCGGGTCGCGAAGCCGTAAGGTGACCGACCCGCGGTGCGACGCACCGTGAGCAAGGAGGCCGCCATGCAGCTTCGTTCCGCCGATGGCGCCGCGCCGGCGCCGAGCGAGATCACCCCGAAGCGCGTCTACGAACAGCGCCGGGCGCTGCTGCGCGCAGCGACCGGTCTCGCCGTCGCCCCGGGCGCGCTCGCCGCGAGCGCCGATGACCCGCCGCCGGCGAAGCTCGCCGGCAAGTCGAGCCCGTTCTCGACGATGGAGCGTCCGACGCCGTACGAGGACGTCACCGGCTACAACAATTTCTACGAGTTCGGCACCGACAAGGAAGACCCGGCCCGCCGCGCCGGCTCGCTGCGCGTGCGGCCGTGGACCGTTTCGGTCGAGGGAGCGGTCGCGCGGCCGCGGCGCTTCGACGTCGACGAGTTGCTCGCGCTCGCTGCGCTCGAGGAGCGCGTATACCGGCTGCGTTGCGTCGAGGGCTGGTCGATGGTCATCCCGTGGATCGGCTACCCGTTCTCCGAGCTGATGAAGCGCGTCGAGCCGACCGGCAACGCCCGGTTCGTCGAGTTCGTCACGCTCGCCGACCCGAAACAGATGCCCGGCCTGCGCTCGCCGGTGCTCCAGTGGCCCTATGTCGAAGGCCTTCGCATCGACGAAGCGGCGCATGCGCTCACGCTGCTCACCTTCGGGCTGTACGGCGAAGTGCTGCCGAAGCAGAACGGCGCCCCGTTGCGCGTCGTCGTGCCGTGGAAATACGGGTTCAAGAGCGCGAAATCGCTGGTCGCGATCCGCTTCGTCGAGCGCCAGCCGGTCACCAGCTGGCATCGCGCGGCGCCCAACGAATACGGCTTCTATTCGAACGTGAATCCCGACGTCGACCACCCGCGCTGGTCGCAGGCGACCGAACGCCGGATCGGCGAGGGCGGGCTGTTCGCGCGCCGACACCCGACCCGGATGTTCAACGGCTACGCCGACCAGGTCGCTTCGCTGTACGCGGGAATGGACCTGCGCAAGGAGTACTGAGCTGCGCCTCGCGTCGGCCGCCGGCTCGATGCGCGCGCTGCGCGCGGCGGTCTTCGTGCTCGCGTTGCTGCCGCTCGCGCGGCTGTTCGTGCTCGGCTGGCTCGACGCGCTCACCGCGAACCCGGTCGAGTTCGTCCAGCGCTCCCTCGGAACGTGGGCGCTCGTGATGCTGTGCGCCACGCTGTCGGTCACGCCGCTGCGCCGCCTGTTCGGCTGGAACGCGCTGGTGCGCGTGCGCCGGATGCTCGGGCTGTACGCGTTCTTCTACGCGTGCCTGCACCTGCTCACGTATGTCTGGCTCGACCAGTGGTTCGACTGGAACGCGATCGTCGACGATGTGCTCGAGCGGCCGTTCATCACGGTCGGCTTCACCGCGTTCCTGCTGATGGCGCCGCTCGCGGCCACCTCGACGCAGGCGATGATGCGCCGGCTCGGTCGACGCTGGCAGGAACTGCACCGGCTCGTCTACCCGATCGCAGTGCTCGCCGTGCTGCATTTCTGGTGGCACAAGGCGGGCAAGAACGACTTCGCCGAGCCGCTCGCCTACGCGCTGATCGTCGCCGGCCTGCTCGCGCTGCGCCTGACCTGGCATTGGGCGCGCCCGCCCGGCCCGGGCACGCTCGCCCGGGCGTCGTTACGGAAGGCGCCGCTCCAGCGCGAATAGCGATTCGGTGCTTTCGCGCTCGCGCACGACGTGCATGCGCGCGCCGTCGACCAGCACCTCGCAGGCGCGCGGTCGCGTGTTGTAGTTCGACGCCATCGCCATCCCGTACGCGCCGGCCGATGCGATCGCCAGCAGGTCGCCGTCGGCGATGGCCAGCGAGCGATCGCGCGCGAGCCAGTCGCCCGATTCGCACACCGGGCCGACGACGTCGTAGCGTTCCGGCGCCTCGTCGCGAACGCGCACCGGCAACACGCCGTGGTACGCGTCGTACAGCGCCGGGCGCATCAGGTCGTTCATCGCCGCGTCGACGATCGCGAAGCGCCGCTCGCCGTTGCGCTTGCGGTACTCGACGCGCGTGAGCAGCACGCCGGCATTGCCGACGATCGAGCGGCCGAACTCGAACAGCAGCGCATGACGGCGTCCCAGCGGGTGCCGGTCGAGTCGCTCGAACAGCGCGGCGAGCAGCGCCTGCGCGCTCGGCGGTTCCTCGTCGCGGTAGCGGATGCCCAGGCCGCCGCCGAAATCGATGTGACGCAGCCCGATGCCTTCGGCGTGCAGCGCGTCGACGAGCTCGAGCAGCTTGTCGGCGGCGGCGAGGTACGGTTCGACCGCGGTGATCTGCGAACCGATGTGGCAATCGATGCCGATCACCTCGACGTTCGCCAGGCGCGACGCGCGCCGATACACGTCGAGCGCGTCCTCGTGCGCGATGCCGAACTTGTTCTCGCGAAGACCGGTGGAGATGTACGGATGCGTGCCCGCGTCGACGTCGGGATTCACGCGCAGCGACACCGGCGCGCGGCGACGCATCGATGCGGCCACGCGATCGAGCCGCAGCAGCTCGCCCTCCGATTCGACGTTGAAGCAGCGAACGCCGGCTTCGAGCGCCATGCGCATCTCGGCTTCGCTCTTGCCGACGCCCGAGAAGACGATCTTGCCCGGGTCGCCGCCGACGGCGAGAACGCGCTGCAGCTCGCCGCCCGAAACGATGTCGAAGCCGGCACCGGCGCGCGCGAGCAGGTCGACGACGGCGAGGTTCGAGTTCGCCTTCAGCGCGTAGCAGACGAGCACATCGCGCGTACCGACGGCGTCGACGAAGGCGGCGAACGCCGATTCGATCGCCGCGCGCGAATAGACATACGCGGGCGTGCCGTGGCGTCGGGCGATCTCGTGCAGGTCGACGTCCTCGACGTGCAGCACGCCGTTGCGGTAGTCGATCAAGGGATTCGTCATCGTCGCGGCTTCTCGCTGAGGTCGGGCGCCACCGGCTCCCGTTGTGCCGGTGCCCGCTGCACCGGGGTTGCGGGCGATGGGTTCGCCTGTCCGGCGCCTGCGGGGGGCGCCGGCGCCGCGGTTGCGGGTCGGGGCGGCGGATCGGCCGGCAGATAGAGCGGGCCGCGCTGGCCGCAGGCCGCGAGCAGCGCGGTCGCGAGCAGCGCGGCGGCGAGCCGTACGGGCACGGCTCTGCCGAAGCCCCTCGCGTCGGCGCCTTGCCTTGCGCCGCTCAAGTCAGTGCCCCTTGCGCTTCGTGCGAACCAGCGCTTCCCGCGAACGCCGCCCGCCATCGCAACCCGCGCGCGGACGCCTGCCGCACTTCAGAACACCTGGTCGCGGATCCGGTCCGCTTCGGCGCCGGTGGCGACGCCCTCCTCGGCGACGCCGAGCGAGGCGATGCCGAGTCCGGGGCGCGTCTCGGACAGGTAGAACTGGCCTTCGATACGCACGACGCCCTCGGGCGGCGAAATCGGGCTCTCGGGTACGCCACGCAACGCCGTCGCCATGTAATCGATCCAGATCGGCAATGCGAGGCCGCCGCCCGTTTCGCGGTCACCGAGCTTGTGCGGCTGGTCGAAGCCGACCCACGCGACCGCGGCGAGCGACGGCTGGTACCCGGCGAACCAGGCGTCGATCGAGTCGTTGGTCGTTCCGGTCTTGCCGGCGAGATCGCTGCGCTTGAGCGACTTCGCCCGCGTCGCCGTGCCGACGCGAACGACGTCGCGCAGCATCGAGTCCATCAGGAACGCGTTGCGCGCATCGATCACGCGCAGCGATGGGTCGCCGGCGCGGTCGGGCTTCGCGCTCGCCAGCAGGCGGCCGTTGCTGTCGGTGATCCGCGAGACGATGTACGGCTCGACGCGGTATCCGCCGTTGGCGAAGACCGAGATCGCCTCGACCATCCGCCACGGAGTGACCGATCCGGCGCCCAGCGCCATCGTGAGGTACGCCGGATGCCGTTCGGGATCGAAGCCGAAACGCGAGACGTAATCCTGCGCATACTGCGGCCCGATCGCATCGAGGATGCGCACCGAGACCATGTTCTTCGACTTCGCCAGCGCGGTGTGCAACGGCATCGGGCCTTCGTACTTGCCGTCGTAGTTCTTCGGATCCCAGAGCTGCCCGCCGGTGCGTGCGGGATCGATCAGGACCGGCGCGTCGTTGACGATGGTCGACGTCATGAAGCCCTTCTCGAGCGAAGCCGAGTAGATGAACGGCTTGAAGCTCGATCCCGGCTGGCGCCATGCCTGCACGACGCGGTTGAAGCGGTTGCGCTCGAAATCGAATCCGCCGACCAGCGCGCGCACCGCGCCGTCGTGCGTGTCCATCGACACCAGCGCCGCCTGCACCTCGGGGAGCTGCGAGATCCGGTACCCCTCTTCGGCGTTGCCGCTGATGCGGATCAGCGCGCCGCGCACCAGCCGTCGCGAGGCGCTCGCGCGCGGGCCCAGCGCCGAGGCGGCGAACTTCAGCCCGTTGCCGGTGATCTCGATCGGCTGGTCGTCGCCGCGCGAGACGACGACCTTCTTCGGGTCGGCCTCGAGCACGACCGCCGCGAGGAACGGGCCGATGTCGCTCTGTTCGCCGAGCGCCGCGTCGATCGCGTCGTCGGCCGCCCGCGCATCGGCGGGCAGGTCGACGACGCGCTCGGGCCCGCGGAAACCGTGCCGCCGGTCGTAGTCGACGACGCCTTTCTCGAGCGCCACGTTGGCGGCCGCCTGGTGCTGCGGATCGATCGTCGTGTAGACCTTCAGCCCGGCCGAATAGATGTCCTCCCGATACAGCTCGAACGCGAGCTGGCGCGCGAGCTCGGCGACGTACGGCGCCTGGACCGGGTAGTCGGCGCGTGCGGGCGAGAACACGAGCCGCTCGGTCATCGCCGCTTCGTATTGCGCGAGCGTGAGGAAGCCGGCGTCGCGCATGCGCCCGAGGATGTATCGCTGGCGCTCGATCGCGCGCGCCGGGTTGACCATCGGGTTGAAGCGCGACGGCGCTTTCGGCAGTCCGGCGAGCACGGCCGCCTCGGCCGCGCTGATCCTGGCGAGCGGCTTGTCGAAATACGTGCGCGCAGCGGCGGCGAAGCCGTACGAGCGCTTGCCCAGGTAGATCTGGTTCAGGTACAGCTCGAAGATCTGTTGCTTGCTGAGCGTGTCCTCGATGCGAAGCGCCAGCAGGATCTCGACGATCTTGCGCGTGTAGGTCCGCTCGTTCGACAGGAAGAACTCGCGCGCGAGCTGCATCGTGATCGTGCTCGCGCCCTGCTCGGTGCCGCCGGCGAACAGGTTGGCGAGCGCCGCGCGGCCGACGCCGATCAGGTCGACGCCGACGTGCTCGAAGAATCGCGTGTCCTCGGCGGCGAGCACCGCCTGCTTCATCACTTCGGGGACGTCCTCGATGTGCACGAAGGTGCGCCGCTCCTCGCCGAACTCGCCGATCAACTGGCCGTCCGCGCTGTACACGCGCAGCGGAATGCGCGGCCGGTAATCGAGCATCGCGTCGAGTTGCGGGAGCCGGTCGTTGAGCAGCAGCAGCGCGAGCGCACCGAGCAGCGCACCCGAGAACGCGAGCGTGACGGGGATCGCGACTGCCGCCGCCGCGATGCGCAGCCAGCGGGACTTTTTCGGGGGCTTGCGGCGGGGGTTGCGGGCGTTGCGTTCGGGCATTCGGGAGGCGGCCGGACGCCGCGAAGACTGTTGCGGATTTTATACGGATCGACGCAGGCGGTCGCGCTGCCGCACAACCGCTTCGATCTGCCGCCGATCCGCGGCGCCACGGCAACGCTGCCCAGTGGTCGGTGCCGTACGACCGGTGGTCGCGGTGCGCTGCGAACTTCCGCACAAAACGCTTTACATTGAATCGCGCTCGGTGACAGTATCTCGAGCGAAATTCAACTACGTAATGCAAGTCCTTCAAGTTTAACGATTTTTTGAAGTCGAGGCGCCTGTGGCGATCCCTCTGCCGAGTCTTTTTCGCCGAAGTTCTCCGCCGCTGGTGGGCATCGACCTCAGCGCGTCGAGCGTGAAGGTGGTCGAGCTGGTCAAGGGCCAGAAAACGCCGATGCGGCTCGAGCGCTACGCGATCGAGCCGATCGAACGCGGCGCGATCGTCGACGGAAACATCGAGAAGGCCGACGCCGTGGCCGATGCACTGCTGCGTGCATTGCGCAAATGCAACAGCCGTGCGCGCGAGGCGGCGCTCGCGCTGCCCGCCGGTTCGGTCATCACCAAGAAGATCCTGGTGCCGGCCGGACTGCGCGAAGAGGACTACGAGCTCCAGGTCGAGGCCGAGGCGAGCCAGTACATTCCGTTTCCGATCGAGGAAGTGAACCTCGATTTCGAACTGCTCGGGCCGTCCAAGGGCTCCGAGGAGGAAATCGACGTGCTCCTCGCCGCGTCGCGCAAGGAGAAGGTCGACGACCGGGTCGCCGTCGCCGAGATGGCCGGCCTGAAGCCGATCGTGATGGACGTCGAGCCGTACGCGCTGCGCGCCGCGGTCGATCACGTGACGCGCTTCCTGCCGAACAACGGGCAGGGCCAGATCATTGCGGTGTTCTCGATCGGGCAGACGACGACCTCGCTCGCCGTCGTGCTCAACGAGCAGACCGTGTTCGAGCGCGAGCAGACCTTCGGCGGGCAGCAGCTCACGCAGGACCTCGTGCGGCTCTACGGGCTCACCCCCGAAGAGGCGGAGATCAAGAAGCGCACCGGCGACCTGCCCGACAACTACCAGCGCGACCTGCTCCAGCCGTTCGTCGAACAGGGCGCGACCGACATCGCGCGGGCGCTGCAGTTCTTCTTCACGTCGACGCCGTATACGCGCGTCGACCAGATCTACCTTGCCGGCGGCTCGTCGGTCGTGCCCGGGCTCGCCGACGCGGTGATGCAGCGCACGCAGGTGCCGACCGAGCTCCTCAGCCCGTTCCAGGGGATGGAGGTGTCGGACGCGATCCGCGAGCGGCAGCTTCGCGCCGACGCGCCGGCGTTGCTGGTCGCCACCGGGCTGGCGATGCGGAGGTTCGACGCATGATTCCGCGCATCAACCTGCTCCCGCACCGGGAGATGCGCCGCGAGCGGCGCAAGAAGGATTTCGTCGCCGCCTCGGCGCTCACCGCGATCGTCGCCGGCGTGGCGTGCGTGCTCGTCGCGCTCGGCATCGATCACCGGATCGACGAACAGCGCGCACGCAACGACTTCATCAAGGCCGAGAACGCGAAGCTCGACGAGCAGATCCGCGAGATCGCCACGCTGCGCGCCGAGATCGATTCGCTGCGCGCGCGCCAGGCCGCCGTCGAGAGCCTGCAGACGAACCGGACGATCCCGGTGCACCTGATGGACGAGCTGGTCAAGCACACGCCCGAGGGCCTGTATCTGAAGACGATGCGCCAGGACCAGCGCAAGGTCGCGCTCGTCGGGTACGCACAGTCGAACGAGCGCGTTTCCGAGCTGCTGCGCAACCTGTCGAACCACACCCCGTGGCTCGAGCGCCCCGAGCTCGTCGAGATCAAGGCCGTCGAGCTCAAGCCGAAGGCGAAGGATGCGCAGGACGGCAGCCGCAGGCTGTTCGAGTTCTCGCTCAACGCGCTGATCCGCACGAACGACGCCACCGACGCTCCGGCGAAAGTCGCCGCGGCCAACGCGCCGGTCGCCGCCGGCGCGGCCAGGGCGGCAGGCGCCGCGGCGCCGATCGCGGCGCATGCCGCTGCACGGACGAGGTGAGCGCGATGGCCGGATTCAACCCGTCGATCGACCTGTCGAGCGTCTCGGCGCAGTTCCAGGGGCTGCAGGGGCGGCATCCCGGCCTGTGGCCGATCGTTCCGCGCATCGCGCTGCTCGGTGCGATCGTCGCGGCGCTGTTCGCCGCCGCGTGGCTCGGCTACTGGCGCACGCAGCTCGAGGACCTCGATGCGCGCGTCGCCGAGGAGCAGCGGCTCAAGCAGGAGTTCACCGAAAAGAGCCGGCAGGCGGTGAACCTCGAAGTGCTGCGCGCGCAGAAGGAACAGGTCATGCAGTACGTCAGCCGGCTCGAGAAGCAGTTGCCGAGCAAGGCCGAGATGGACGCGCTGCTGTCGGACATCAACCAGGCGGGAATCGGGCGCGGCTTGCAGTTCGAGCTGTTCAAGCCCGGCCAGGTCGTCGTGCGCGACTACTACGCGGAGTTGCCGATCGCGATCCGCGTGACCGGCAGCTACCACGACTTCGGCGCCTTCACCAGCGAGATCGCCAACCTCGCGCGCATCGTCACGCTCAACGACCTGCAGATCTCGCAGCCCGGCGAGCGCGGGCAGGCGGCGGCGAACGCGTCGGGTGCATTGACGATGGAAGCGATTGCCAAGACGTTCCGCTACCTCGATCCGGAAGAGATCGCCGAGCAGAAGCGCAAGGCGACCGAAGCGAAGGCCAAGAAGAAGTGACGCAACGGAAGACAGCGAAATGAGATTCCTGCTCGCCGCCATCGCAGCGGTCGCGCTCGCCGGCTGCGCGAACGACCAGACCGAACTGCGCGAATGGATGCAGACGGTGCGCGCCGGCGTGAAGCCGGTGCACCAGACGATCGCCGAACCCCGGCGCTTCGAGCCGTATCGCTACGACAACGAGAATCAGGTCGACCCCTTCTCGATCGCGAAACTCGCCGGTGTTCGGCCCGAGGGCGCGAGCGACGGTCCGCGCGGCGGGCTGAAGCCCGACCTCACGCGTCGCCGCGAGGCGCTCGAGGGCTATCCGCTCGATTCGATCCGGATGGTCGGGCACCTGGCGAACCAGCGCGGGCAGTACGCGCTGCTGCAGGCCGAGAACCTCGTGTACCAGGCGCGCGTGGGCAACTACGCCGGACAGAACTACGGAATGATCACGCGAATCAGCGAAACCGAGGTCAAGCTGAAGGAACTGGTCCAGGACGCCGCCGGCGACTGGGTCGAGCGCGAGACGGCACTGCAGATCCAGGACGGGAGCAGCAAATGACAGCGATGTTGCGCAAAATCCAATCGGCCCTCCGCGTGGCCTCCCGCGCGGCACGGTCCGCGTGCATCGCAGTGCTCTGCCTCGCGTCGGTCGTCGCGTGGTCGCCGGCGATGGCGCAGGCCAACTCGATCGAGGCGGTCAGCAGCGTGCAGCAGGGCAGCACGACGTACCTGCGCGTGACGTTGAAGAACGCGCCGACCGCGGCGCCGGTCGGTTTCTCGGTCTCCAATCCGCCGCGCATCGCGTTCGATTTCGTCGACACCGACAATCGCTCGGGGCATAACGCGATCGAGTTGCCGCAGGGCGACGTGCGCAGCGTCGCGATCGTGCAATCGGGCGACCGCTCGCGCATCGTCCTGAATCTCAAGCGCCCGCTGAACTACGAGACGTCGATCGACGGGAACACGCTGGTCGTCGCGCTCGAGCCCACGCCGGCGGCCGCGGCGAGCGCGCAGGCCACGTCGGTGTACAACTTCGCCAAGGCCGACGGCAAGGGCGAGCACGCGCTGCGCGACATCGATTTCCGCCGCGGCAAGGACGGCGAGGGCCGCGTCGTCGTCGACCTGTCCGACCCCGGGGTCGGCGTCGATATCCGGCAGCAGGGCCAGATGGTCGTCGTCGATTTCATCGGAACCAAGCTGCCCGAGAACCTTCGCCGACGGCTCGACGTCACCGATTTCGGCACGCCGGTGCGCACCGTGCGCGCGTTCCAGCAGGGCGAGAACGCGCGGCTGGTCATCGAGCCGAACGGCCAGTGGGAGCACAATGCGTACCAGAGCGACACGCAGTTCGTCGTCGAGGTCAAGCCGATCCGCGAGGATCCGAACCGCCTCGTGCAGGGCACGCAGCCCGGCTACAAGGGCGAGCGGCTCTCGCTGAACTTCCAGAACGTCGACGTGCGTGCGCTGCTGCAGGTCATCGCCGACTTCACCAACCTGAACATCGTCACCAGCGATTCGGTGGCGGGCAGCCTCACCTTGCGACTGAAGGACGTGCCGTGGGACCAGGCCCTTGCGATCATCCTCGACTCGAAGGGTCTGGACATGCGCAAGAACGGCAACGTCATCATGGTCGCGCCGCGCGAGGAGATCGCCGCCAAGGAGAAGCTCGACCTCGAGTCGCGCGCGCTGATCTCCGACATCGAGCCGTTGCGCACCGAGACGTTCCAGCTGAACTACCAGAAGGCCGAAGCGCTGCAGCGGCTGCTCGCCGACGAGAAACAGCGCGTTCTGTCGAAGCGCGGCAGCGTCGTCGTCGACCAGCGCACCAACAAGGTGTTCGTGCAGGACACGCCTTCGCGGCTCGAGGAAGTGCGCAAGGTCATCGCGCAGATCGACATCCCGGTGCGCCAGGTGCTGATCGAGGCGCGCATCGTCGAGGCCGACGACCGCTTCACGCGCAACCTGGGCGTGCGGCTCGGCTTCAACCGGATCAACGCGAGCGCGGGCAACTTCGCCGGACGCGCGACGGTCTCGGGCAACCTGCAGGGCGTGCACGACCTGACGCCGCTGCCCGGTGGCTTGGGTTCGGGCGCGACGCTGCTGCCCAACACCAACTTCGTGAACCTGCCGGCCGCGGCGGTATCGGGGGTCGATCCGGCCACCTTCGCGGTGAGCCTGTTCAGCTCGGATCTCACGCGCTTCCTGAACCTCGAGCTGTCGGCACTCGAGGCCGACCAGCGCGGCAAGGTCGTCTCGAGCCCGCGCGTGCTCACCGCCGACCAGGGCACCGCGGTCATCGAGCAGGGCACCGAGTTGCCCTACCAGCAGGCGACGTCGAGCGGAGCGACTTCGATCCAGTTCCGCAAGGCGAACCTGAAGCTCGAGGTCACGCCGCAGATCACACCCGAAGGCAACGTGATCCTCGAGGTGCAGGTCAATCGCGATGCGGTCGGGATCCTCACGCCGGCGGGCTTCGCGATCGACACGCGGCGCGTGCAGACGCAGGTGCTGGTCGAGAACGGCGGCACCGTCGTGATCGGCGGGATCTACGAGCAGTTCGAGCGCAACCAGGTCAACAAGGTTCCGCTGCTCGGCGACATTCCCGTCATCGGACATGCGTTCAAGAACAACTCGCGCACCAACAACCGGGCCGAGCTGCTCGTGTTCCTGACGCCGCGCGTGGTCACCGACACCGCGCTGGCGCGTTGACGCGCAGCCCGACGGGTGCCGGCGTTCGCTTCGCCGGCGCCCGGCCCGCTCTGCGCTGTCGCTTCCTTTCCGTCTCCCGCACCGCGCGCGCCCGGCGCGCGCGTTCGCCGTGATCGACGACGCCACGCACCGGCCCGACGCGGCGTCGCGTCCGATCGTCCTGGTCGGCATGATGGGCGCCGGCAAGTCCACCGTCGGCCGCCGGCTCGCGACGCGGCTCGGACGGCGTTTCGTCGACGTCGACCGCGTGCTCGAGGAGCGCTGCGGCGTGCCGATCGCGACGATCTTCGAGCTCGAAGGCGAGCCCGGATTTCGCCGCCGCGAGCGGGCGATCCTCGGCGAGCTCGTCGCGCAGCCCGCGATCGTGCTCGCCACCGGCGGCGGCGCCGTGCTCGACGAAGAGAACCGCCGCCTGCTGCGCGAGCACGGCTGGGTCGTGTACCTGAAGGCGGCGGCTCCCGAGCTGTGGCAGCGCCTGCGGCGCGACCGGATGCGCCCGCTGCTGCGCACGGCGAATCCGCGCGAACGCATCGTGCAGCTGCTCGCCGAGCGCGAGCCGCTGTACGAAACCGTCGCGCATCACACGGTGCCGAGCGGGCGCCAGCCGATCGACGAACTCGTCGACCATATAATCGAGGGCCTGCCCGACCCGCTGCGGCCCCTCCGATGAACGTTCGCGAATTGCACGTCGCGCTCGGCGAGCGCAGTTATCCGATTCGCATCGGCGCCGGACTGCTCGACGACTGCCCGCGGCTGGCCGCGCTCGCCGCCGGGCGGCAGGTCGCGATCGTCACCAACGAGACGGTCGGCGCGCTGTACCAGGCGCGCGTCGAGCGTTCGCTCGCCGGCGCCGCCTCGGTCGTCGCCGTGCGCCTGCCCGACGGCGAGGCGCACAAGAACTGGGCCTCGCTCGACATCGTGTTCGAGCGGCTGCTGGCGAACCGCTTCGACCGGCACTGCCTGGTCGTCGCGCTGGGCGGCGGCGTCATCGGCGACCTCGCCGGTTTCGCCGCCGCGATCTACCAGCGCGGCGTCGATTTCGTGCAGATTCCCACGACGCTGCTCGCGCAGGTCGATTCGTCGGTCGGCGGCAAGACGGCGATCAATCATCCGCTCGGCAAGAACATGATCGGCGCGTTTCACCAGCCCAGGCTCGTGCTCGCCGACGTCGCCGTGCTGCGCACGCTGCCGGCGCGCGAGCTCTCGGCCGGGCTGGCCGAGATGATCAAGCACGGCGCGATCGCCGACGTCGACTATCTGGGCGCGCTCGAGCGCGACATGGACGCGTTGCTTCGCTGCGAGACCGCGCCGATGGTGCAGGCCATTGCGCGCTCGTGCGAGATCAAGGCCGACGTCGTCGCCGAAGACGAGCGCGAAGGCGGTCGGCGCGCGCTGCTGAACTTCGGCCACACCTTCGGTCATGCGATCGAGGCAGGCAGCGGCTACGGCCGCTGGCTGCACGGCGAGGCGGTCGGCACCGGAATGCTGATGGCGGCCGACCTGTCGCGCCGGCTTGCGCTGGTCGACGCGGCGGATTGCCGGCGGCTGCACGACGCGGTCGCCGCGGCCCGTCTGCCGCTGCGCGCGCCCGACTGGCCGGTCGAGCGCTGGCTCGAATGGATGAGCGTCGACAAGAAGGCCGAGCAGGGCACGCCCCGGTTCGTGCTGCTCGACGGGCTCGGGCATGCGCTCGTGCGGCGCGTTCCCGAGGCGCCGCTGCGCGAGACGCTCGCCGCGTTCGCCGACGCGAACGCCGGAACAGGACACTGGACATGAGCGCGCCGCGCGCCGACTACGCGGCCGACCCGGCGACGAGCCGCGGACGCCGGCACGTCGAGCCCGCGTCGGCCACGCGCAGCGCATTCCAGCGCGATCGCGACCGGATCGTCCATTGCACGGCGTTCCGGCGTCTCGAGTACAAGACGCAGGTCTTCGTCAATCACGAAGGCGACCTCTTTCGCACGCGGCTCACGCATTCGCTCGAGGTCGCGCAGATCGCGCGCTCGGTCGCCCGCTGCCTGCGGCTCGACGAAGACCTGGTCGAGGCGATCGCGCTCGCGCACGATCTCGGCCACACGCCGTTCGGCCATGCCGGGCAGGACGAGCTCGACGCGTGCATGAAGCCGTGGGGCGGATTCGAGCACAACCTGCAGTCGCTGCGCGTCGTCGACGAGCTCGAGCAGCGTTATGCCGCCTTCGACGGGCTGAACCTGTGCTTCGAGACGCGTGAAGGCATCCTCAAGCACTGCTCGCTCGCCAACGCGCGCACGCTGGGCGAGGTCGGCGAGCGTTTCCTGCTTCGCCGGCAACCGTCGCTCGAGGCGCAGATCGCGAACCTGGCCGACGAGATCGCCTACAACAATCACGACATCGACGACGGGTTGCGCTCCGGATTGCTGCGCGTCGAGGCACTCGTCGACGTCGGGCTGTTCGGCCGCCATTGCGCAGCCGCCCGCACGGCGAACCCCGGCGTCGCGGGCCGGCGGCTCGTCCACGAGACGATCCGGCGCATGATCGACGAGCTCGTCACCGACCTGATCGCCGAGACGCGGCGCCGGATCGCGGACGCCGGCGTGCGCTCGATCGACGAGGTTCGCGCCGCGCCGGCGCTCGCGCGCTTCTCCGAGGCGATTCGCGCCGAGTCGGCCGAGCTCAAGCGCTTCCTGCACGCGCACCTGTACGAACACGAGCGCGTGATGGCGGTCATGCGCCGCGCGCGCGCGATCGTCGCCGAGTTGTTCGAGCGCTACCGCACCGACCCGGCGCTGCTGCCCGAGGAGCACCGGCAGCGGGTCGAAGCGTTCGGCGAGCGCGCGATCGCCGACTACATCGCCGGGATGACCGACCGCTTCGCGTTGCGCGAGCACATCCGGCTCGCCGGCGGCGACCTCGACCGGGCGGGCGGCGCCGAGGTGCTCGGCGCAGCGAGCGAAGCCTCGCCGTAGCCAGGCCCTAGCGCGCAGCCGGCCGGCGGCCGATTCCGTCGAGCAGGCTCGCGCACACCATCGACGGTGCCTCGGTGCGCGCGAGCCGGCCGGCGCGCACCGATTCCGCCGCGGCGAACAGCAGCGCGCTGAGCGTGTCGACCATCCACAGCGCCGGCATGTCGACGCGCAGCACCCCGTCCTCCTGGCCGCGCTGGAACAGTCGTACGATCCGGTTTTCGTGCGGCGCCCAGTCGTCGTCCGACGTATGCGGCCCACCGTAGCGCTCGATGCGGTAAAGGAAGAAGTGCAGCTCGGCCTGCGGGAATACCGTGGCGACGAGCCGGCGGATCGCGTCGACCACCGGGCCCTGCTCGGGGCGCAGCTCGTCGAGCGCGCGCACCGCCCGGTCGAGCGCGCAGGCGTGCAGCTGGGCGATCAGGCTTTCGCGCCTGGGGAACATCCGGGCGAGCGTCGCGCGACTGACACCGATCGCCTGTGCGAGCTGCTCCATCGACATCCGCGGCTGCTCGCACAGTGCACCCGCGATCGCGTGCAGTGTGCGTTCCCGGTCGGAACTCACCGAACTCACATCGATTCTCCGTCGCGCTCGACCCAGCCGCCGCCGAGCGACTTGTACAGCGACACCTGGTTCGTCGTACGGGCGAGCCGCGAGTCGAGCAGGGCCTGTTCCGCGGCGAACAGCGTGCGCTGCGCGTCGAGCAACTGCAGGAAACTGTCGAGGCCTCTACGGTAGCGCAGGTCCGACAGCTCGACGCTGCGACGCGCGGCGTCGACCCGCGCCGAGTGCGCGCGCACGCGCTCGTCGATCGTTGCCTGCGCGGCCAGCGCATCGGCAACCTCGCGAAACGCCCCCTGGATCGTTCCTTCGTATTCGGCGATGGCCGCGTCGCGGCGCACTTCGGCGAGATCGAGTCCGGCGCGGTTGCGGTCGCCGTCGAAGATCGGGACGGTGATCTGCGGCAGGAAACTCCACAGGCCCGATCCGGCGCCGAACAGTCCCGACAGTTCGGCGCTCGCCGTGCCGAAGGCGCCGGTCAGCGCGATGCGAGGAAAGAACGCCGCGCGCGCCGCGCCGATGCGCGCGTTGGCCGCGCGCAGCCGTTGCTCGGCCGCGGCGATGTCCGGACGGCGCTCGACGAGATCCGACGGCAGCCCGACCGGGAGGTCGGGAAGCAGGTCGCGGCCGCCGAGCGGGGGGGCGTCGGGCAGGTCGGCCGGCAGCGGCTGGCCGATCAGCAGCGCGAGCGCGTGCGCGATCTGCGCGCGCACGCGAACGGCGTCGGCGATCTCGCCACGGGTGCCCTCGACCAGGCTCGTCGCCTGGCGCAGGTCGAGCTCGGTGGCAACGCCGCCTGCGTAGCGCAGCCGGATCAGGCGCAACGACTCCTCGCGCGCGGCGAGCGTCTGGCGCAGCAGGTCCACGCGTTCGATTGCGGCGCGTTCGTTCAGGTATGCGTCGGCCACTTGCGCGACCAGGCTGATCTGCGCGGCCTTGCGCGATTCGGCGCTCGCGAAGTACTCCGCGAGCGCCGCGTCGGAGAGATTGCGCACGCGGCCGAACAGGTCGAGCTCGAAGGCGGTCACGCCGAGCGTTGCCTGGTACTGGCTCGCGATCGTCGAGCGGCCGGTCGGCGACAGCGAGTCGGGCACGCGCTGGCGCGATGCCGCTGCGCCCGCGTCGACCCCGGGCAGCCGATCGGCGCGCTCGATGCCGTATTGCGCGCGGGCGGCTTCGACGTTCAGCACGGCGAGTCGCAGGTCGCGGTTGTTCTGCAGCGAGAGCTCGATCAGTCGTTGCAGCCGGGCATCGTCGAAGAAATCGCGCCAGCCGGTTTCGGCAGCGGGCACCGCGCCTTCGGCAGCCCGGTCGACCGCCACCGGCCAGTCGGCGGCGATCGGCGCGGCGGGCCGTTCGTGCACCGGCGCAACCGAACAGCCGGCGAGAAGCGCCGCAACGGACAACGCGAGTGCGCGGGCGAGCCGCGCGGCTCGGCGTTCGCGCGGCGCAGCTCGGTGCTCGCGCGGCGCAGCTCGGCGCTCGCGCCTCGGGGGGTCGATTCGATTCGTCATTCCTTCTCCAGCGACGCGGCGCTGCCGCGCGTCGCGGCCAGCGAGCGGGGCTTGCGTCCGAACAGGCGCAGCACGACCACGAAGAACACCGGGATCAGGAACACGCCGAGCAGCGTGGCCGCGATCATTCCGCCCATCACGCCGGTGCCGATCGCGCGCTGGCTCGCCGAGCTCGCGCCCGAGGCGATCGCCAGCGGCAGCACGCCGAGAATGAACGCGAACGAGGTCATCAGGATCGGCCGGAACCGCAACCGTGCGGCCTCGACGGCCGCATCGACGAGCCCCTTGCCGGCGGCGTGCAGGTCCCTGGCGAACTCGATGATCAGGATCGCGTTCTTCGCCGACAGGCCGATCACGGTGATCAGCCCGACCGTGAAGAACACGTCGTTGGGCATGCCGCGCAGCGTGACCGCGAGCACCGATCCGACGACGCCGAGCGGGACGACGAGCAGCACCGAAAGCGGGATCGACCAGCTTTCGTACAGCGCGGCGAGCACGAGGAACACGACGAGCAGCGACAGGCCGAGCAGCAGCGGCACCTGCGCGCCGGCCTGCCGCTCCTGCAGCGACTGGCCGGTCCATTCGTGACCGACGCCGGCCGGAAGCTGCGCGACGAGGCGCTCCATCTCCTCCATCGCCTGGCCGGTGCTGAAACCGGGGCGCGCGTCGCCCGACAGCTTGTACGACGGGTAGCCGTTGTAGCGGATGAGCTGCACCGGGCCGAAGTCCCAGTTCGTCGTGGCGAAAGCGGACAGCGGCACCATGTCGCCGCGCACGTTGGCGGTGTGGAGCGCCAGCACGTCCTCGGGGTTCATCCGGTCGGCGACCTCGGCCTGCACGATGACGCGCTGCATGCGGCCCGCGTTCGCGAAATCGTTGATCACCGCCGAACCGATCGCGGTCGACAGCGTGCCGGCGATGTTCTCGAACGGCACGCCGAGCGCGCTCGCCTTCTGGCGGTCGATGTCGACGCGCAATTGCGGCGCGTCCTCGAGGCCTTCGACGCGCAGGTACGCGAGCACCGGACTGCGTGCGGCGGCGGCAAGCAAGCGGTCGCGCGCGGCGAGCAGCGCCTCGTGACCGATGCCGCCGCGGTCCTGCAGGCGCAACGTGAAGCCGCTCGCGCTGCCGAGTTCGGGAATCGGCGGCGGCACGACCGCGAACGCGCGCGCGTCGCGAATCTCCTGGAACGCGCCGTTCGCGCGTGCGGCTTCGGCCTGCGCCGACTCGTCGCTGCCGCGCAGGGACCAGTCCTTCAGCGTGGTGAAGGCGAGCGCCGAGTTCTGCCCCATGCCCGAGAAACTGAAGCCGCTGATCGCGACCACGTTCTCGACCGACGGCCGCGACCGGTAGTGCGCCTCCATCTGTTCGATGACCTCGAGCGTGCGGTTCGCCGTCGCGCCGGCCGGCAGCTGGATGTCGGTGATCGTGTAGCCCTGGTCTTCCAACGGAAGGAACGAGGTCGGCAGTCGCGCGTAGAGCACGGCGAGCGCGACGCCGATCGCCGCGTAGACGACCATCCAGCGCCCGGCCCTGGGCAGCATCCGCGCGATGGCACCCCGGTAGCCGTTCGTCGTGCGCCGGAATCCGCGGTTGAACCAGCCGAAGAATCCGCGCCGCTCGTGCGAGTGGCCGGGCGCGATCGGCTCGAGCAGGGTCGCGCACAACGCCGGCGTGAGCGACAGTGCGAGAAAGCCCGAGAACAGGATCGACGTCGCCAGCGACAGCGAGAACTGCCGGTAGATCGCGCCGACCGAGCCGCTCATGAATCCGAGCGGCAGGAACACGACGACGAGCACGAGCGTGATGCCGACGATCGCGCCGCTGATCTGCGTCATCGCCTTGCGCGTGGCCTCTTTCGGCGACAGGCCTTCCTCGGCCATGATCCGCTCGACGCTCTCGACGACGACGATCGCGTCGTCGACCAGTATTCCGATCGCCAGCACCATGCCGAACATCGTCAGCACGTTGATCGAGAAGCCGGCCGCGTACATCACCGCGAAGGTGCCCATCAATGCGATCGGGACGACGATGCCCGGAATCAGCGTGTAGCGCAGGTTCTGCAGGAACAGCCACATCACGAGGAACACCAGCAGCATCGCCTCGAACAGCGTCTGGACGACCTTCTCGATCGACACCTCGACGAACGGCGAGGTGTCGTACGGGATGTCGTACGCGACGCCGGGCGGGAAGTACCCGGCCAGCGCGTCGAGCCGGGCGCGCACTTCGGTTGCGGTGGCGAGCGCGTTCGCGCCGGGCGCGAGCTGCACGGCGACCGCCGCCGTGTCGTCGCCGTTGAGCCGCGAGCTGAACTGGTAGGTTTCGGCGCCGACCTCGACGCGAGCGACGTCGCGCAGCCGGACCGCCGAGCCGTCGGAATTCGCGCGCAGCACGATCTCGCCGAACTCCTCGGGGTTCGCCAGCATCCCGCGCACGACGATCGTCGCGCTCACCTGCTGCGTCGCAGTGCTCGGCTGGTCGCCGACGATCCCCGCCGGGACCTGCCGGTTCTGCAAGGCGATCGCGCGGTTCACGTCGTCGGGCGTGAGCCCGTATCCGGTGAGCTTCGCCGCGTCGATCCAGATGCGCATCGCGCGTTGCGACGCGTACAGCTCGGCCTTGCCGACGCCGGGCACGCGGCGGATCTCGTTGAGGACGTTGCGCGTGATGTAGTCGGCGAGCCCGGTGCGGTCGAGGCTCCCGTCCTTCGACGAGAGCGTCGTCACGAGCAGGAAGTTCGACGATGCCTTCTCGACGCGCAGCCCCTGCTGCATCACCGGTTGCGGCAGGCGCGTCTCGGCCTTCTTGATCCGGTTCTGCACGTCGACCATCGCGAGGTCGGGGTCGGTGCCCGGTGCGAAGGTCGCGGTGATGCTCGCGCGTCCGTACGAGTTGCTCTGCGATTCGTAGTACAGCAATCCGGTGGCGCCGTTCAGTTCCTGCTCGATCAGGCTGGTGACGGCGAGGTCGACGGTCTCGGCCGAGGCGCCGGGGTAGGTTGCGGCGATCTCGACGCTCGGCGGCGCGATCGTCGGGTACTGCGAAACCGGCAGGTTCGGGATCGCGAGCACGCCGGCGAGCGTGATCAGGATTGCGACGACCCACGCGAAGACCGGGCGCTCGATGAAGAAGCGGGCCATGTCGGCGCTCCGCTCAGGTCGACGGCGACGTCGTCGACGATGCCGCGCCGCCCGCCGCATGCCAGGGGGTCGGCTGCACCGCTGCGCCCGGGCGGATCTTCTGGATGCCGTCGACGATCACGGTGTCGCCGGGCATCAGGCCTTCGGTGACGATCCACTCGTCGCCGACGCTCGCGCCGGTTTTCACCGGTCGTTGTACCGCCTGGTTCTGCGCATCGACGAGCCACACCGCCGAAGTGCCGTCGGGCCTTCGCTGGATCGCCTGCTGCGGAACGCGCAGTGCGCGCGCGTCGAGCCCCTGCTCGAGGCGAACGCGCACATACATGCCCGGCAGCAGCCGCTTTCCGTCGTTGGGAAACTCGGCGCGCAGCGTGACGTGTCCCGTGCCGGGGTCGACGGTGACGTCCGAGAACAGCAGGCGGCCGCGGTGCCCGTATTCGACCCCGCCGTCGAGCAGCAGCGTCGCCGCCGCGGCGCCGTCGGCGCGTTGCACGTCGCCGCTTTCGAGGGCCTTGCGCAGGCGCGCCAACTCGGCGACCGGTTGCGTGAAGTTGACGTAGATCGGCTCCAGTTGCTGGATCGTCGCCATCGGCGTCGCTTCCCCCTGTCCGACGAGCGCGCCTTCGGTGACGAGCGCGCGGCCGACTCGGCCCGAGATCGGCGCGACGACCGTCGCGTAGCCCAGATCGAGTCGTGCGCGGCGCACCGCGGCGCGCGCCGCGGCGAGGTCGGCCTGCGCGACTTTCTGCGCGGCCACCGTGTCGTCGTACTCCTGGCGGCTCACCGCGTTGGCCTCGACCAGCGGTGCGTAGCGTTCGGCCTGCGCGCGCGCCTGGTGCAGCGCCGCTTCGGCGCGGCTCATCCGGGCGTTCGCGCTCTCGAGCTCGGCCTGCAGCGGAGCCGGATCGATGCGAAACAGCACCTGGCCGGCCTTCACGTCGCTGCCTTCGCGGAAGACGCGTTCCAGAACGATGCCGGCGATGCGTGCGCGCACTTCGGCGACGCGCGTCGCTTCGACGCGCCCGGGCAGTTCACTGGCGACGACGGTCGGTTGCGGCTGCACCTGCACGACGCCCACCGAGGCAGGCGGGGGTGCATCGGGGGGAGCGGCGGCATTGCCGTCCGCGCCGCAACCGGCGACGAGCACGGCGCAGACCAGCAGGGACGCGATCCGTCCCGCGGCGGAAAGAGGCGGCATGGGGTTCTTTGGGGGTTTGGTGATATACGAATGTCTCATGTGAGACAAAACGTTGTCAAATCGAACGTACGCGTCGACGATGCACCGCAACAAAAAAAGAAAACGGGCGCTTCACCTCACGTTTGCTGCGCGCTACACTAAAAAAAGAGTTCGATTGCGTGCATCACGTTGCACTGCGCCAAATCACCGCGGAGTGCGGCTTTAGTAGTGAGCAAGCACTGACTTGAACCGGGTTTCCCCGGTGTGGCCGAGCCGCTTCCCCCTTCCCCGGCTCGGCGGCCCCGCGTCGCCCGATCCGGGAAAATCGAACGCGAACCGTTTCCTGCTTCTTCGCCCGGTCCGACTCCGGAGAGTTCACGATGGACCTCTTGCCTCCGCTCCCGCCTGCCGCCCAGGGCCTGTACGATCCCGCGCACGAGCACGATTCGTGCGGCGTCGGTTTCGCCGCGCACATCCGCGGCAAGAAGAGCCATTCGATCATCGAGCAGGGGTTGCAGATCCTGTGCAATCTCGACCACCGCGGAGCGGTCGGCGCCGACCCGCTGATGGGAGACGGCGCGGGCATCCTGATCCAGATCCCCGATGCGTTCTTCCGCGAGGAGATGGCGCGCCAGGGCGTCGTGCTGCCGGCCGCCGGCGAATACGGCGTCGGGATGGTGTTCCTGCCCAAGGAGCACGCGTCGCGGCTGGCGTGCGAGCAGGAACTCGAGCGGGCGGTACGCGCCGAGGGCCAGGTGCTGCTCGGCTGGCGCGACGTTCCGGTCGATCGCGCGATGCCGATGTCGCCCACCGTGCGCGCGAAGGAGCCGGTGATCCGGCAGATCTTCGTCGGCCGCGGCGCACGCGTCATGGTGACCGACGCACTCGAGCGCAAGCTCTACGTGATCCGCAAGACGGCGAGCCACGCGATCCAGAAGCTGCGCCTGAAGCACGGACGCGAATATTTCGTTCCGTCGATGTCGGCGCGCACGATCGTCTACAAGGGCCTGCTGCTGTGCGGGCAGGTCGGCCAGTACTACCTCGACCTGCGCGACCCGCGCGTGGTCTCGGCGGTCGCGCTGGTGCACCAGCGTTTCTCGACGAACACCTTCCCCGAGTGGCCGCTCGCGCACCCGTACCGGCTGATCGCGCACAACGGCGAGATCAACACGGTCAAGGGCAACTACAACTGGCTGCGCGCGCGCGAAGGCGCGATGCGCTCGCCGGTGCTCGGCGAGGACCTCGCCAAGCTCTATCCGATCGTCTACGCCGGGCAGTCCGACACGGCGACGTTCGACAACTGCCTCGAGCTGCTCGTGATGGCGGGCTACCCGCTCGCCCATGCGGTGATGATGATGATTCCCGAGGCGTGGGAGCAGCACGCGTCGATGGACCCGAAGCGCCGCGCGTTCTACGAGTTCCACGCGGCGATGATGGAGCCGTGGGACGGCCCGGCGGCGATCGCCTTCACCGACGGGCGCCAGGTCGGCGCCACGCTCGATCGCAACGGCCTGCGCCCGGCGCGCTACTGCGTCACCGACGACGACATGGTGATCATGGCCTCGGAGGCCGGCGTGCTGCCGATCGCCGAGAGCCGCATCGTGCGCAAGTGGCGCCTGCAGCCGGGCAAGATGTTCCTGATCGACCTCGACCAGGGTCGCATCATCGACGACGCCGAACTCAAGAGCCAGCTCGCCAATTCCAAGCCCTACCGCGAGTGGATCGAGGCGATCCGCATCAAGCTCGACGAGCTCTCGCCCGGCCCGGGCGAGCCCGACGCGGGCGAGTTGGCCGACGACGAGCGCCCGTCGCTGCTCGATCGGCAGCAGGCGTTCGGCTACACGCAGGAGGATCTGAAGTTCCAGATGCTGCCGATGGCGGCGGCGGGCGAGGAAGCGATCGGCTCGATGGGCAACGACGCGCCGCTCGCCGTGCTCTCGTCGCGCGAGAAGTCGCTATACAACTATTTCCGCCAGCTGTTCGCGCAGGTGACGAATCCGCCGATCGACCCGATCCGCGAGCAGCTCGTGATGTCGCTGGTGTCGTTCATCGGTCCGCGGCCCAATCTGCTCGACCTGAACAACATCAATCCGCCGATGCGCATCGAGGTGTCGCAGCCGATCCTCGATTTCGACGACATCGCCGAGATCCGCGCGATCGACGCACTCACCGGCGACAAGTTCCGCTCGTACGAGATCGACATCTGCTATCCGGTCGCCTGGGGCAACGAGGGCATCGAGGCGCGCCTCGCCTCGCTCGCCGCCGAGGCCGAGGACGCGGTGCGTTCCGGCTACAACGTGCTCATCGTCTCCGACCGGCGCGTCTCGCGCGACCGCGTCGCGATTCCCGCGCTGCTCGCAACCAGCGCGATCCATCTGCATCTCGTCGACCGCGGCCTGCGCACGAGCACCGGGCTCGTCGTCGAGACCGGGTCGGCACGCGAGGTGCACCATTTCGCGCTGCTCGCCGGCTACGGCGCCGAGGCGATCCACCCGTACCTGGCGATGGAGACGCTGGTCGACGCGCATCGCGGCGAGCCGGGCGGCATCGGCCCCGAGAAGGCGGTCAAGAACTACATCAAGGCCATCGGCAAGGGTCTGATGAAAGTGATGTCCAAGATGGGCATCTCGACCTACATGAGCTACTGCGGCGCGCAGATCTTCGAGGCCGTCGGCCTGTCGCGCGCGTTCGTCGACCGGTATTTCACCGGAACCGCGAGCCACGTCGGCGGCATCGGCGTGTTCGAGGTCGCCGAAGAGGCGATCCGCGTGCATCGCGCCGCGTTCGGCGAAGACCCGACGCTCGCCACGATGCTCGATCCGGGTGGCATGTATGCGTTTCGCACGCGGGGCGAAGCGCACATGTGGACGCCCGATTCGATCGCGCGGCTGCAGCACGCGACGCGCAGCAACAACTACTCCACCTACAAGGAATACGCGCGGCTCATCAACGACCAGAGCGTGCAGCACATGACGCTGCGCGGTCTGTTCGAGTTCCGCCTCGAGGGCCGCGAGCCGGTTCCGCTCGACGAGGTCGAGCCCGCCGCGGAGATCGTCAAGCGTTTCGCGACCGGCGCGATGTCGCTCGGCTCGATCTCCACCGAGGCGCACACGACACTCGCCATCGCGATGAACCGGATCGGCGGCAAGTCCAATACCGGCGAGGGCGGCGAGGACGCATTGCGCTATCGCGCCGAGATGCGCGCCGGCGGGTCGGTCGTGCGCGACGGCGACACGATCGGCACGGTGATCGGTGCCGACCGGATCGAGGCCGACACGCCGCTGCGCGAAGGCGACTCGCTGCGCTCGCGCATCAAGCAGGTCGCCTCGGGGCGCTTCGGCGTCACCGCCGAATACCTGGCGAGCGCCGATCAGCTGCAGATCAAGATGGCGCAGGGCGCCAAGCCGGGCGAAGGCGGCCAGTTGCCGGGGCACAAGGTGTCCGACTACATCGGCATGCTGCGCTATTCGGTGCCCGGCGTCGGATTGATCTCGCCGCCGCCGCACCACGACATCTATTCGATCGAGGACCTCGCGCAGCTGATCCACGACCTGAAGAACGCGAACCCGCGTGCTTCGGTCTCGGTGAAGCTCGTCTCCGAGGTCGGTGTCGGCACGGTCGCCGCCGGCGTGGCGAAGGCCAAGGCCGACCACGTCGTCATCGCCGGCCACGACGGCGGCACCGGCGCGTCACCCTGGTCGTCGATCCAGCATGCCGGCACGCCGTGGGAGCTCGGCCTGGCCGAAACGCAGCAGACGCTCGTGCTCAACGGGCTGCGCGGACGCATCGTCGTGCAGGCCGACGGACAGATGAAGACCGGCCGCGACGTCGTCATCGGCGCGCTGCTCGGCGCCGACGAGTTCGGCTTCGCGACGGCGCCGCTGGTCGTCGAGGGCTGCGTCATGATGCGCAAGTGCCACCTGAACACCTGCCCGGTCGGCGTCGCGACGCAAGACCCGGTGTTGCGGCGCAAGTTCAGCGGCAAGCCCGAGCACGTCGTCAACTATTTCTTCTTCGTCGCCGAGGAAGTGCGCGAATGCATGGCGCAGCTCGGCGTGCGCCGCTTCGAGGAACTGATCGGCCGGGCCGATCTGCTCGACACGAGAAAGGGGATCGAGCACTGGAAGGCGCGCGGCCTCGATTTTTCGAAGATCTTCCATCTCCCGCCGGTGCCCGACGACGCGCCGCGCCGCTGCATCGAGGCGCAGGACCACGGTCTCGAGCGCGCGCTCGACCACAAGCTGATCTCGCTGGCGCGGCCCGCTCTCGAGCGCGGCGAGAAGGTCTCGTTCATCCTGCCGGTGCGCAACGCGCACCGCGCCGTCGGCACGATGCTCTCGGGCGAGCTCGCGCGTCGGCGCGGACACGAGGGGCTGCCCGACGACACGATCCACGTGCAGCTCAACGGAACGGCCGGGCAGAGCCTGGGTGCGTTCCTCGCTCGCGGCATCACCATCGACCTGGTCGGCGAGGCGAACGACTACGTCGGCAAGGGGTTGTCGGGCGGGCGTCTCGTCGCGCGGCCGACGAACGATTTTCGCGGCCGCGCCGACGAGAACATCATCGTCGGCAACACGGTGCTGTACGGGGCGATCGAAGGCGAAGCGTATTTCCGCGGCGTCGCCGGCGAGCGCTTCTGCGTGCGCAACTCGGGCGCGACCGCGGTCGTCGAAGGCACCGGCGACCATGGCTGCGAATACATGACCGGCGGAACGGTGGTCGTGCTCGGGACGACCGGGCGCAATTTCGCCGCCGGCATGTCGGGGGGCGTCGCCTACGTCTACGACCCGAAAGAGGATTTCGAATCGCGCTGCAACCCGTCGATGGTCTCGCTCGAGCGCGTGGCGAACACCGCGCAGCAACTGGCCGACAGCGACCCCGCCACCTGGCACGGCGGCGAATGCGACGAGATCATCCTGAAGTCGCTGCTCGAGAAACATTTCCGGTACACCGGAAGCGAGAAGGCGCGCTCGATCCTCGACGACTGGAACCGCGAGCGCGGGCGCTTCGTGAAGGTGTTCCCGAACGAGTACCGGCGCGCGCTCGGCGCGGCGCGCCCCGCGCACGCGGCCGAGTCGATGCGCAAGGCGACCGCCTGAACCGGCGGGGCGCGCCCCGCGCGCCCCGCTCCGCCGATCGACGTCCAACAGCGAAAAGCCAAGGCATGGGAAAGATCACCGGATTCCTCGAGTTCGAGCGGCTGCACGAGGCGGCCGAGGAAGCGCGCACGCGCGTGCGGCACTTCCGCGAGTTCATCGCGCGCCTGCCCGACGACGCGGCCTCGAAGCAGGGCGCACGCTGCATGGACTGCGGCATCCCGTTCTGCCAGACCGGCTGCCCGGTGAACAACATCATTCCCGACTGGAACGACCTCGTCTATCGCAACGACTGGAAACGCGCGCTCGAGGTCCTGCTGTCGACGAACAACTTCCCCGAGTTCACCGGCCGGATCTGCCCGGCGCCGTGCGAGGCTGCCTGCACGCTGAACATCAACGACGATCCGGTCGGCATCAAGTCGATCGAGCACGCGATCATCGACAAGGGCTGGGAGATGGGCTGGGTCGTCCCCCAGCCGCCGGCACGCAAGACCGGACGCAGCGTCGCGATCGTCGGTTCGGGCCCCGCCGGGCTCGCGTGCGCGCAGCAGCTGGCGCGTGCCGGACACGACGTGACCGTGTTCGAGAAGAACGATCGCGCCGGCGGACTGCTGCGCTACGGGATCCCCGACTTCAAGCTCGAGAAGCGCCACATCGACCGGCGCATCGAGCAGATGCAGGCCGAGGGCGTGCGCTTCCGCACCGGCGTGTTCGTCGGCCGCGAAGCGCCGATGCCGACCATCCTGAACCTGGCGCGCGAAACGGTCGCGCCCGACGCGCTGCTCGAGGGCTTCGACGCGGTCGTCCTGGGCGGCGGTTCCGAGCAGCCGCGCGACCTTCCGGTGCCCGGCCGCGAACTCGACGGCGTGCATTTCGCGATGGAGTTCCTGCCGCAGCAGAACCGCGTCGTCGCGGGCGATTCACTCGCGACGCAGATCTGCGCCGAAGGCAAGCGCGTCGTCGTCATCGGCGGCGGCGATACCGGGTCCGATTGCGTCGGCACCAGCAACCGGCAGGGGGCGCGCTCGGTGACGCAGTTCGAGTTGCTGCCGCAGCCGCCCGCGCAGGAGAACCGCGCGCTCACCTGGCCATACTGGCCGTACCGCTTGCGCACGTCTTCATCGCACGAGGAAGGCTGCGAGCGCGACTGGGCGATCGGCACCAAGGCGTTCGCCGAGGACGGATCCGGGCGCGTTCGCGCGCTGGTCGGCGTGCGGCTCGAGTGGACGAAGGATCCGGCGGGCGGGCCGATGCGGATGACCGAGATCGCCGGCAGCGAGTTCGAGATCGGCGCCGACCTCGTGCTGCTGGCGATGGGATTCGTCTCGCCGGTCGCCTCGGTGCTCGAAGCGTTCGATGCGGAGCGCGACCCGCGCGGCAATGCGAAGGCGACGACCGACGGGTCGGGCTGCTATCGGACGAACGTCGACAAGCTGTTCGCCGCGGGCGACATGCGTCGCGGGCAGTCGCTGGTGGTGTGGGCGATCCGCGAAGGGCGGCAGTGCGCGCGCGCGGTCGACGAGTTCCTCATGGGATCGAGCACGCTGCCGCGCTGAGCGCGGCTCAGGCGGCTGCGTCGGAGCGGCATCGGTACAGGCCCATGCCGCGGATGCGCATCACGGTCTCGCCGTCCTGGTTGATGGCTTCCTGCTGCACCTGGACGACGCCGCGATCGGGTTTGCTCTGCGAGCGCTTGGTATCGACGATCGTGACCCGCAGCTTGAGCCGGTCGCCGGGGCGCACCGGTTTGGTCCAGCGGATCTCGTCGACGCCGGGCGAGCCCAGGCTCGACGCCGGCGAAATGAAGTGGTCGACGAGCATGCGCATCACGATGCTTCCGGTCATCCATCCGCTCGCAATCAGTCCGCCGTAGATCGATGCGGCCGCGGCCTGCGCATCGATGTGAAACGGCTGCGGGTCGTATCGTTTCGCGAACTCGACGATTTCGTCCTCGGTGATCAGGTAGTCGCCGAACTCGAGCACCTCTCCGGGCTGGAAATCCTCGAAGAAGCGCTGCTTCGGGGGAACGGACATGAATGCGAACTCCACGAGACCGGCACGTGCCGGAGCGGCCTTAAAATACAGAAAAGCCCGACGCTTCGCCATGCCCGCATCCGCCATTCCGCACGCGCCGCACCGATCGGCGCGCCGGCATGCCCGACGCGCATCGTGACGCGCGCACGCAGGCGGGCGAGCCTGCCGCGGGCCCCGTGCGCGTCGACAAGTGGCTGTGGGCGGCGCGCTTCTTCGCGGCGCGCAACCTCGCGCGCCAGGCGGTCGAGAGCGGGCGCGTCGTCGTCGGCGGCGAGCGCGTCAAGCCCGCGCGGACGATCCGCGTCGGCGACGAGTTGCGCGTGCGCATCGGCGAGGTCGAACGCATCGTGCGCGTGCTCGCGATCAGCGACCGGCGTGGCCCGGCGGCGGTCGCGCAGGCGCTGTACGAGGAAACGGCCGAATCGATCGAGCGCCGCGAGCGACTTCGCGAGCGGCGCCGTTTCCAGGCCGAGCCCGCCGATGCGATCGAGGGCGGGCGCCCGACGAAGCGCGATCGCCGGCGACTCGCCGATTGGGACGGCCGCCGGTGACGCGCCTCAGTCGCCCGGTCGCTGCGGCGCTTCGCCGACGCCGTGGCTCAGGAACCAGGTGATCGCGCTCGAACACGCGAACAGCGCCCAGAACACGAAGAACGCGATCGTGTAGGCGGCGACGCGGCTGTCGCGCAGCGACTCGGCGACGACGACGAGCTCGCGCGGATCGATGATCGAAAAGAAGATGCCTTCGGCGATGATCGCGAGCAGGAACGCGGGCCACAGCACCTGCATGACGATGCGCCCGGCGTTGCGCCAGGCGGCCTCGCGCGCCGACTCGGGCGCGACCGCCGGCGGATTCGGCGTGCTGCTCATGATCCGGTCGCGCGCAACTCGAGCGCGGCATCGAAGCGCGTGACCGACGGCGCGACCAGGCGCCAGGTGCGCCCGGCGTCCTCGAGCTGCACGAGCCAGCGCCCGGGCGGCTGCGGCGCGGCGCCGTCGGCGCGGTAGGCACCGTCGGCGACGTGCTCGAGCCGGTATTCGCGGTCGCGCGTTGCCTGCGTGGCGTGCACGATGCGCAAGCGCAGCTCGGGCGGCCAGCCGCTGCCGCGCTCGGCGCGAAGGCGCACTTCGATCGTCGGCCGGTCGCCGGCGCCGAAGCGCAGGTCGGCATGCAGGCCGAGCGCGCTGGCGACGCGATCGCGCGCGAGCTGCTGGTTGATCGCACGGCCTTCGCGGTAGTAGTCGTCGACGACGAGCGGGTCGCTCGTCGTTGCAGCGAGCCACAGCGTGAACAGTCCCCCGACGAGCGCCGCGGTCGGCGCGATCGCGAGCAGCCACGGCCACCGGTGCCGGTACCAGGGGCGGGGGGCGGATGCGGTGCGATGCGGCTCGTTCATCGTCGCGCTCGGTTGCATGGCGCGCGCTTCAGCGGGGAACGAAGAAGGTCGACCGCGCGTCGACCGCGACCGACGGATCGTCCAGGGCCTCGACGCGAAACGAGATCGGATTGCTGCCCGGCCCGGCTTCGCCGGGCTGCACGCGCGCGCTCACCGGAACCATGCGCACGCCGGTCGGCTCGACGTCGAACTCGGTTTCGCCGACGAGGAAGACCGTGTCGATTCCCGAGGCGACGATGCGGAAGCGGCGCGGCTGCTCGCTCGAATTGATGATCTGCACGCGGTAGGTGTTCTCGATCATGCCTTCCTCGACCTCGCGGCCGAGCGCGCGATCGCGCATCACGTCGGCCTTCAGCGGCGCACGCAAGGCCAGGTGCGCGAACAGCGCAATCGTAACCGCGAACAGCACGGCGCTGTAGAGCAACACGCGCGGGCGGAACACGCGGCGCACGATCGCCGCGCGGTCGAGCTTGTTCTCGAGCGCGTTCTGCGTCGTGTAGCGGATCAGCCCGCGGGCGTAGCCCATCCGGTCCATCACCTGGTCGCAGCCGTCGACGCAGGCCGCGCAGCCGATGCACTCGATCTGCAATCCGTCGCGGATGTCGATGCCGGTCGGGCAGACCTGCACGCAGATGTTGCAGTCGACGCACGCGCCGAGCCCGAGCGTGCCGGGGTCGGCCTTGCGCGGGCGCGGACCGCGCGGCTCGCCGCGTTCGCGGTCGTAGGTGATGACCATCGTGTCCTTGTCGAACATCACGCTCTGGAAGCGCGCATACGGACACATGTACTTGCACACCTGCTCGCGCAGGAAGCCGGCGTTGCCCCAGGTCGCGAATCCGTAGAACAGCACCCAGAAGCTCTGCCACGGGCCGAGCGCGAAGGTGGCGGCACCGGCGAGCAGTTCGCGCATCGGCGTGAAGTAGCCGACGAAAGTGATGCCGGTCCACAGCGCGACCGCCGCCCACGCGAGATGCTTGGCCGACTTGCGTGCGAGCTTGTGCGCGCTCCACGGCGCGCGATCGAGCTTCATGCGCGCGGCGCGGTCGCCCTCGATGCGCCGCTCGATCCACATGAAGATCTCGGTGTACACCGTCTGCGGGCAGGCGTAGCCGCACCACAGGCGCCCGGCGACCGCGGTGAAGAGAAACAGCCCGAGCGCCGAGATGACGAGCAGCGCGGTCAGGTAGATGAAGTCCTGCGGATACAGGACGAGCCCGAACAGGTAGAAGCGACGCGCCTCGAGATCGAACAGCACCGCCGGCCGGCTGCCCCAGCTCAGCCACGGCAGGCCGTAGAAGACGAGTTGCGTGAGCCAGACCAGCGTCCAGCGCCAGCGGGCGAACCAGCCGGTGACGGCGCGCGGATAGATCTTGCGCCGGACTTCGTACAGTGCGACCTCGACGTCGCCCGAGGCGGGCGGCCGCGAGTCCGCGGGTTGCGTCGTGTTCAATCGGTTTTCGACGTTCCGGCGCCGTTCGACAGGCCCCAGACGTACGCGGCGAGCAGGTGGACCTTGCCCTCGGAGAGCATCTCGCCGAAAGCCGGCATCTGGTTGCTGCGGCCCTTCTCGATCGTCTCGACGATGCGCGCGACCCCGCCGCCGTACAGCCACGTCTTGTCGGTCAGGTTCGGCGCCCCGAGCGCCGGGTTGCCGGTGCCGGCCTCGCCGTGGCATGCGGCGCACACCGCGAACTTCTCCTTGCCCGCCGCGGCGCCCGCCGCGTCGTGCGCGCTGCCCGACAGCGAGAGGACGTAGTTCGCGACGTTGCGCACGTCCTGCTCGCCGCCCAGCGCGGCGGCCATCGGCGGCATCACGCCGTTGCGCCCGGCGGTGATCGTCGTCTTGATCGTGTCGGGATCGCCGCCGTACAGCCAGTCGCGATCGGCGAGGTTCGGGAATCCGCGGCTGCCGCGCGCGTCCGATCCGTGGCACTGCACGCAATACGTCAGGTACATGCGCTCGCCGATGGCGCGCGCCTGCGGGTCGGCGGCCACGGTCGCGACGTCCTGCTGCAGGTACTTCGCGAACAGCGGTGCCGCCACCTCGTCGACGCGCGCGACCTCGCGCTCGTACTGGCCCTTCTGGCTCCAGCCGAGCAGCCCCTGGAACGAGCCGAGCCCGGGATACAGCGCCAGGTACCCGAGCGCGAACACGCAGGTGATCAGGAACAGCCACAGCCACCAGCGCGGCAGCGGGTTGTTGTATTCCTCGAGCGTCTCGTCCCAGCGGTGGCCCGTGGTGTCGACCTTGCGGCCCGGCGCGCGGCCGCGCGCGAGCACCAGCGTGAGCCACACGCAGAAGGCGATCGAAACGAGGGTGACGATCGTGATGTACAGGCTCCAGCCCGGTGCGATGAAATCAGCCATGTCGGTTCGCTTCCTGGTCTTCCTCGACGAAGGGCAGGTTCGCCGCCTCGGCGAAACGCTCGAGCTGGTGGCGACTCCATGCCCAGGCGACGATGCCGAGGAACGCGAGCAGGCACACGACGGCGAGCAGCCCGCGAAATACGTTGATGTCCATCGCTTTCCTAGCGCGCGGTGCTGCGGATCGACGTGCCGAGCACCTGAAGGTAGGCGATCAGCGCGTCCATCTCGGTGCGGTCCTTCAGCGCGTCGGCCGCGCCGGCGATTTCCTCGTCGCTGTACGGATGGCCGAGCCGGCGCAGCACGCGCATGCGCTGGCCGACGCTGCCGTCGTCGGCGGCGGCGCGTGCCAGCCACGGATAGCCCGGCATGTTCGACTCGGGAACGAGGTCGCGCGGGTTCATCAGGTGCACGCGGTGCCACTCGTCGCTGTAGCGCCCGCCGACGCGCGCGAGATCGGGTCCGGTGCGCTTGCTGCCCCACAGGAACGGCCGGTCGTAGACGAATTCGCCGGCCACCGAATAGTGTCCGTAGCGCTCGGTCTCGGCGCGGAACGGACGGATCATCTGCGAGTGGCAGTTCGAGCAGCCTTCGCGGATGTAGACGTCGCGCCCGACCAGCTGGAGCGGCGCGTAGGGCTTGAGGCCTTCGACCGGCTCGGTCGTCGATTTCTGGAAGAACAGCGGCACGATCTCGACCAGTCCGCCGACGCTGATCGCCACGACGATCAGCACGATCATCAGCGTCAGGTTCTTCTCGATGAGGGCATGCGAGAACTTCATCGTTTCTCCGAAGCGCTCGGGGGTGGGAACCGTTTCACGGGCGTACGACGCGGGACGGGCGAAGCGCTCAGGCGTGCGCCACGGCGGTCGGCGCCGGAACGACCGCATCGACCGGCTCGCCGGCGCGGATCGTCATCAGGCAGTTGTAGAGCATCACGCACATCCCGCCCAGATACAGCAGGCCGCCGAACACCCGGATGTACCAGTACGGGTACGAGGCCTTGACCGATTCGACGAACGCGTAGGTGAGGGTGCCGTCGGCATTCGTCGCGCGCCACATCAGCCCCTGCGTGACGCCGGCGATCCACATCGCGGCGATGTACAGGACGATGCCGATCGTCGCGACCCAGAAGTGCAGTTCGATCAGGCGCGTGCTGTACATCTGCGTGCGCCCGAACAGCCGCGGCATCAGGTAGTAGATCGAGCCCATCGTGATGAAGCCGACCCAGCCCAGCGCGCCCGAGTGCACGTGCCCGATGGTCCAGTCGGTGTAGTGCGACAGCGCGTTGACCGTCTTGATCGACATCATCGGGCCCTCGAAGGTCGACATGCCGTAGAACGACAGCGAGACGACGAGGAACTTCAGGATCGGGTCTTCGCGCAGCTTGTGCCACGCACCCGACAACGTCATGATGCCGTTGATCATGCCGCCCCACGACGGCGCGAGCAGGATCAGCGAGAACACCATGCCGACGCTCTGCGCCCAGTCGGGCAGCGCGGTGTAGTGCAGGTGGTGCGGGCCGGCCCACATGTACGTGAAGATCAGTGCCCAGAAGTGCACGATCGACAGCCGGTACGAGTACACCGGTCGCTCGGCCTGCTTCGGGATGAAGTAATACATCATTCCGAGAAAGCCCGCGGTCAGGAAGAAGCCCACCGCATTGTGGCCGTACCACCACTGCACCATCGCGTCCTGCACGCCGGCGTAGGCCGAGTACGATTTGGTGAGCGTGACCGGCAGCGCCATGCTGTTGACGATGTGCAGCACGGCGATCGTGATCACGTACGCGCCGAAGAACCAGTTCGCCACGTAGATGTGCGGCGTCCTGCGTCGCGCGATCGTGCCGAAGAAGACCACGGCGTAGGCGATCCAGACCAGCGCGATCAGCACGTCGATCGGCCATTCGAGCTCGGCGTACTCCTTCGTCGTGGACAGCCCCATCGGCAGCGTGATCGCGGCGGCGACGATCACCGCCTGCCAGCCCCAGAACGAGAACGCGGCGAGCTTCGGCGCGAACAGCGGCACCTGGCAGGTGCGCTGGACGACGAAATACGAGGTCGCGAACAGCGCGCAGCCGCCGAACGCGAAGATCACCGCGTTGGTGTGCAGCGGACGCAGCCGGCTGTACGTGAGCCACGGGATGTCGCCGTTCAGTTGCGGCCAGGCCAGCTCGGCGGCGATCCACACGCCGACCAGCATCCCGACGACGCCCCAGACCACGGTCATCACGGCGAACTGCCGGACGACCTTGTAGTTGTACGTCATCGCCCGGCCCGAAACCGTCGGCGCGCTCGAGGCGCCTGCGGCAGCGCCGATCGCAACACTCGTCATGCCATCTCCCTCGCTTGGGCCCGATTATCGTGAACGTACGCTCGATTGAAGTTGCCTTTCGTCAAGGTCGTGCGTCGCGCCCGTCAACGCCGCCCGGCCCGCTCGGACGATCGTCGTCGTGCAGGATGCTGTGTGCCGGGCCGTCCAGGTCGTCGAACTGCCCGCTGTCCGATGCGCGCAGGAAGATCCACGCGGCGAGCGCGACGATCGCCAGGCTGATCGGCACGAGCAGGTAGAGCGCTTCCATTCACGTTCCTGCAATGTGCGGGGCCGGCGCGGGAAGCGTTCCGGCCGTGCCGCGCGAGGCGGTGCGCGGCTTCGGAATCAGCCGCAGCGCGTTGAGCACGACCAGCAGCGAACTGGTCGACATGCCCAGCGCGGCGAGCCACGGCGGCACCCAGCCGAGCGCCGCTGCCGGGATCGCGACGGCGTTGTACACGAGCGCCCAGCACAGGTTCTGGCGAACGATCCGGCGCGTACGCACGGCGAGCGCGCGCAGCGAAGGCAATTCGTGCAGCGAAGCGCCGAGCAGCACGACGGCGGCCGCGGTGCGCGCGAGCGAAGTCGCTTCGCCGACCGCCACCGACACGTCGGCCGCGGCGAGCACCGGCGCGTCGTTGATTCCGTCGCCGATCATCATCACGCGCCGGCCGCTGTGCTGCAGCGCGCGGACGTAGTCGAGCTTGGCCGCCGGTCCGGCGTCGGCCTGCCACGACCCGATTTCCAGTTCGCCGGCGACCGCGCGCACGCTCGCCGCCCGATCGCCGGACAGAAGATGCACGCGCAGGCCGGCGGCCCGCATCGCGTCGACGATCGCGCGCGCCTCGTCGCGTACCCGGTCGCGGAAATGGATTCGCGCGATCGGCCGCTCGGCGTCGACGAGCCAGACGAGCGTGTCGTCGTCGCGGACGTCGGAGACGCCGAGCGACGGGTGCCATTCGGCGACGAAGGCCTGCGCGCCGAGTCGATACGTACGCGTTCCGATCCGGCCTTCGACGCCGAGCCCGGCAATCGTGCGCGGCGGCGCGTCGGCGCCCGCTTCGGCGAGCGCGTGCGGAGCGGCCGGATCGCGGCTTGCCGCGCGCCGGATCGCTTCGGCCAACGGATGCGATTGCCCGGCCTCGAGCGCGGCGGCGAGCGACAGCGGATCGACGTCCGCTGCGGCGAGCGGTTCGACGCGAACGACTTCGGGGCGGCCGCGCGTGAGCGTGCCGGTCTTGTCGAACACGACGTCGGTGCAGTCGGCGATGCGCTCGAGCGCATCGCCGCGTGCAATCAGCATTCCGCGCCGGATCGCCGAACCGGTGGCGGCAGCCAGCGCCGCCGGCATCGCCATCGACAGCGCGCACGGGCACGATACGACGAGCACCGCGATCGCGATCGATGCGGCGCGCGCCGGATCGATCTGCCACCAGACGAGCCATACGCCGGCGCACAGCACGAGCAGCAGTGCGACGAAGAGGCGGGCGACGCGCTCGGCCGCGCCGGCGAGCCGCGGCTTGTCGGCCGCCGCACGGTCGATCAGCCGCTCGATCGTCGAGATCGCGCTGTCGGTGCTGGTGCGCAGCGCCTGCGCGACGATGGCGCTGCCCGCGTTGATCGCCCCGCCCGGCACCTCGTCGCCGCAGGCGCGGGCGACGGGCGTCGATTCGCCGGTAAGCAGTGACGCGTCGATCGCGGTGCGCCCTTCGACGATCCGCGCGTCGACCGCGATGCGTTCGCCGACCGGGACGCGAAACCGGTCGCCCGGCGCAATGCGCGTGGCCGGGACGCGCTCGAAGGCGCCGCTGGCCGGATCGAGGCGCTCGGCCGAGTCGGGGGCGGCGGCGGCGAGCGCGTCGATCGCCCGGCCGGCGCGGCGGCGCGCGATCCATTCGACGTAGCGCGCCGCGAGCAGCAACGCGACGAACATCGTGACCGAGTCGAAATACACTTCGCCGCGTCCGGCGAGCGTCGCGTGCACGCTCGCCGCGAAGGCGGCGAGCACGCCGATGCTCACCGGGACGTCCATTCCGACACTGCGCGCGCGCAGATCGCGCCACGCGCCCGCGAGGAACGGCGTCGCCGAATAGGCGACGACGGGAATCGTCAGCAGCAGGCTCGCCCAGCGCATCAGCGCTTCGTGGTCGGCGTCGAGGTCGCCGGGCGCCGCGACGTACGCCGGAAACGCATACATCATCACCTGCATCATCGCGAGCGTCGCGACGAACAATCGCCGGAACAGCGCCTTGCTCGTGCGCTGCACCTGCGCTTCGCGCCCGCGCGCGTCGAACGGCCGTGCCCGGTAGCCGATGCGTCCGATCGCCTCGAGCAGCCGCGACAGCTTCGTCGCCGTCGGATCCCAGCGGATCGTCGCGCGCTCGGTGGCGAGATTGACCGATGCCTCGACCACGCCCGCCTGGCGGCGCAGGCTCTGCTCGAACAGCCAGACGCACGCGCCGCAGCGCAGGCCGTCGACGAGCAGCGTGGTCTCGCAGTCGGCTTCGCCGCGGCGCACGAATCGCGCCTGCACCGCCTCGTCGTCCCAGATGCCCAGCGACTCGAGCCCGGCGGGCACGGCCGCCGCCCCGCTCGCCGGCTGCGTGCGGGTCCGGTAGTAATCGGCAAGGCCCGCCGCGTCGATCGCCTGCGCGATCGCCCGGCAGCCCGCGCAGCACATCTCGCGCTCGACGCCGGCGACGGTCGTGCGCCACCGGCCCGGCGCGTCGACCGGTTCGCCGCAGTGGTGACACGCCGGCGGCGGCGTCGCCGTCAGCGGATCCATTGCAGGCAGGCGCCGATCAGGTCGTCGACGTGCGCGAGCGGATCGATTCGCGCGAGCCCGGCGATGCCGAACGCGACGATGAGCATCCCGCCGAGCGTGCGCACGGCGGGACGCGCGAGCCAGCGCGAAGCACGGTGCGCGGCGAAGCCCAGCGCGAGCAGGTTCGGCAGCGTGCCCGCGCCGAACGCGAGCATCAGCAGCGCGCCGTCGACGGGGCTGCCGGAAACGAGCGCGGCCGCGAGAACGCCGTAGACCATTCCGCACGGAACCCACCCCCACGCGGCGCCCGCGGCGAGCGCACCCGGCACGCTCGAGGCGCCGAGCAGGCGCGTGGCGGTCGGCGAGATCCTCCGCCAGACCGCGGCGCCGGCGCGCTCGAGCCCGCGCAGCCGGCGCAGCCCCCCGGCCAGCGCGAGTCCCAACGCGATCATCAGCAGGTTCGCCGCGACGAACGCGATCTGCTGGACGGGAAGCACGCGCTCGGCGAGCCAGGCGGCCGAGCCGAGCGCGCCGGCGAACGCGCCGGCCGCGCCGTAGCTGCCGATTCGTCCGGCGTTGTAGGCGAATTGAAGCGCGGCGCCCGACTGCACGCTCGCCACCGCGGCGCCGCCCGGCTGCATGCGCAGCGGAACCATCCGGTGACGCGACCCGAGCAGCGCGACGATGCCGCCGCACATCGAGGCGCAGTGCACGCCTCCGAACAGCCCGAGCAGGAACGCCGACATCAGCGAAAGACTCATGCGCCCGATGTCATCGATTAGACTGGACCGGCAATGCTACCGGGCCCGCGTGTAGGAAACTTGAACGATGTCAAGGACCTTGTGGAACGATGAGCGCGGCGTACCGTGCACGCTCGACCAGACGGCGCTGCCTTTCGAGCGACGCACGATCGAGTTGCGCAGCGCCGCCGACTGCGAACGCGCGATCCGCGAGATGCGCGTGCGCGGCGCGCCGCTCATCGGCGCCGTCGGCGCCTGGGGGCTGGCGCTCGCCATCGCTTCCGATCCGTCGGACGAGGCGTTGCGCGAGGCGTACGGCCGGCTTGCGGTGGCGCGCCCGACGGCGGTCAACCTTCGCTGGGCGCTCGACCGCGTCGTGCGCCGGGTCGCGCCGGCACCGCGGCAGGAGCGCGCGGCGCTCGCCCGCGAGGCCGCGCAGGCGATCTGCGACGAGGACGTCGAGCGCAACGAGCGGATCGGCGAGCACGGTGCGCGCGTGCTGCGCGAGCTCGCCGAACAGCGCTCGACGCTCGCCGGGATGACCGGCGCCGACGCGGTTCCGTTGAACCTGCTCACGCACTGCAATGCGGGCGCCGTCGCGACGATCGATCACGGCACGGCACTCGCGGCGGTCTACCGGCTGCACGAAGAAGGCGTTCCGGTGCACGTCTGGGTCGACGAGACGCGCCCGCGCAACCAGGGCGCGGCGCTCACCGCATGGGAGCTCGCCGAACGCGGCGTCGCGCACACGGTGATCGTCGACAATGCCGGGGGATTGCTGATGATGCAGGGGCGGGTCGACGCCGTGGTCGTCGGCTGCGACCGCGTCGCGGCCAACGGCGACGTCGCGAACAAGATCGGCACGTACCTGAAGGCGCTGGCCGCGCGCGACAACCGGGTGCCGTTCTACGTCGCGTGCCCGACGTCGACGATCGACGTCGACACGCCCGACGGCGCGTCGATCCCGATCGAGGAGCGCGACGCGCGCGAGGTCACGCACGTCGTCGGCCGGCTCGCCGACGGCTCGGTCGCCGCGGTTCGCGTCGTTCCCGAGGCAACGCCCGTCGCCAACCCCGGCTTCGACATCACGCCGGGCCGGCTCGTCACCGCGCTCATCACCGAGCGCGGCCTGTGCGAAGCCTCGCACGCGGCGATCGCGGCGCTGATGCGCACCGAAGCGGAGCACGCGGCGGTGCACGAGCGGGCCGCGCGGTGACCGAGAACGAAGCGCGCGCGGCGCTCGTCGACGCCGCGCGCAGTCTCGGCCGCTTGCGCATCAACACCGGCCGCGCGGGGAACCTGTCGATGCGCTGGCATCGCGGCGGCGAGGACGGGCTGCTCGTCACGCCCAGCGCGCTCGCCTACGAGCACATGACGATCGACGACCTCGCCTGGCTTGCGGTGGCCCGCGCCGCGGGCGAGGATCCCGACGCCGAAGCGCCGCCGCGCGCGCACGGGCCGCGCGAGCCGTCGTCCGAGTGGCGGCTGCATCGCGACCTGTACGCGGCGCGCGACGATGCGCAGGCGATCGTGCACGCGCATCCGTCGTACGCGACGACGCTCGCGTGCCTGCCGCGCATCCACGCCGAGGGCATCCCGGCGTTCCATTACATGATCGCGATGGCCGGAGGCGACGACATCCGGTGCGCGCCGTATGCGACCTTCGGGACGCAGGCGCTGTCCGATCATGCGTGCGCCGCGCTCGCGGGTCGGCGCGCGTGCCTGCTCGCGCAGCACGGGATCGTCGCGCTCGGCGCGACGCTCGAAGCGGCGCTCGAGCTCGCCGTCGAAGTCGAATCGCTCGCGCGCATGTACTGGCAGGCGCTGCAGGTCGGCGAGCCGGCGCGGCTCGACGGCGTCGCGATGGCCGCGGTGCATGCGCGCTTCGCGCGCTACCGGCCGGCGTGAACGTGCGCCGCTTGCGGCGGCCCGCGACGCGCGCGACGCCCGCGTACGAAGCGCTGGAGCCCGCTGGCCGCTAACCGGCCGCGGTGCGGCGTTCGGGTGCCGGCTCGCGAATCCGGGCGCGTCGCACCTTCGCGGCGAGCCGCGGCGTGCGCCCGGGGAGCACGCGCGCGAGGTACTGCCCGGTGCTGCTGGCCGCGCAGTCGGCGACCTGTTCAGGCGTCCCGGCGACGACGATCTCGCCGCCGGCATCGCCGCCATCGGGGCCGAGATCGACGATCCAGTCGGCGGTCTTGATGACGTCGAGGTTGTGCTCGATGACGACGATCGTGTTGCCGCGGTCGCGCAAGGTGTGGATCACCTGCAGCAGCAGCGCGATGTCGTGGAAATGCAGTCCGGTCGTCGGTTCGTCGAGGATGTACAGCGTGCGCCCCGTGTCGCGCTTCGACAGCTCCTCGGCGAGCTTCACGCGCTGCGCCTCGCCGCCCGACAGCGTCGTCGCGCTCTGGCCGAGCCGGACGTAGCCGAGACCGACGTCGAGCAGCGTCTGCAGCTTGCGCTGGATCGTCGGCACCGCCGAGAAGAATCCGGCCGCCTGCTCGATCGTCATCTCGAGCACTTCGGCGATGTTGCGGCCCTTGTACTGCACTTCGAGCGTCTCGCGGTTGTAGCGGCGGCCGCCGCACACGTCGCACACGACGTAGACGTCGGGCAGGAAATGCATCTCGACGCGCAGCACGCCGTCGCCCTGGCACGCTTCGCAGCGTCCGCCCTTGACGTTGAACGAGAAGCGCCCGGGGCCGTAGCCGCGTTCGCGCGCGATCGGCGTCTCGGCGAAGATCTCGCGGATCGGCGTGAACAGTCCCGTGTACGTCGCCGGATTCGAGCGCGGCGTGCGGCCGATCGGGCTCTGGTCGACGGCGATCACCTTGTCGAGCAGCTCGAGCCCGTCGATCGCGTCGTGCGGTGCGGGCTCGCCCGACGCGCGGTTGATCGTGCGCGCCGCCGCCAGGTACAGCGTGTCGTTGACCAGCGTCGACTTGCCCGATCCCGACACGCCGGTCACGCACACGAGCAGCCCGAGCGGGATCTCGACGGTGACGTTCTTCAGGTTGTTGCCGCGCGCGCCGCGGATCACGAGCCGCCGCTCGTCGAGCGCCTTGCGCCGCGCCGGGACCTCGATGCGCAGCGCGCCCGACAGGTAGCGTCCGGTCAGCGAGTCCTCGCAGTCCTCGATCGCCTGCGCCGTGCCCTGCGCGACGACGCGGCCGCCGTGCTCGCCGGCGCCCGGCCCCATGTCGACGACGTGGTCGGCGGCGCGGATCGCGTCCTCGTCGTGCTCGACGACGATCACCGAGTTCCCGAGATCGCGCAGTTGCTGCAGCGTGCCGATCAGCCGGTCGTTGTCGCGCTGGTGCAGGCCGATCGACGGTTCGTCGAGCACGTAGAGAACGCCGGTGAGCCCCGAGCCGATCTGCGAAGCGAGCCGGATGCGCTGCGATTCGCCGCCCGACAGCGTCTCGGCGGGGCGGTCGAGCGACAGGTAGTCGAGCCCGACGTTGTTCAGGAAACGCAGCCGCGAAACGATCTCGCGCACGATGCGTTCGCCGACCGCCTGCCGCGCGCCGGGCAGCTCGAGCGATTCGAACCATTCGAGCGCGTTGCGCAGCGTCCAGCCCGAGATCTCGTAGATCGGCTCGTCGGCGCCACGCGGGCCGACGCGAACGAAACGCGCGTCGACGCGAAGCCGCGTCCCTTCGCAGGCCGGACAGCGCCGCGTGTTGACGAACCGCGACAGCTCTTCGCGCACGTGCGGCGAATCGGTTTCGCGGTGCCGGCGCTCGAGGTTCGGGATCACGCCCTCGAACGGGTGCTCGCGCACCGTCGTGCGACCGCCGTCGGCGGCGTAGGTGAACGGCACTTTCCCGGTTCCCGATCCGAACAGCACGACCTGCTGCGTGCGCTCGGGAAGCGCCTCGAACGGCGTGTCGACGTCGAACCCGTAGTACGCGGCGAGGTCGTTGATCAGCTGGAAGTAGAACGCATTGCGCCGGTCCCAGCCCTTGATCGCGCCGGAGGCCAGGCTCAGCCCCGGAAACTGGACGACCCGTTTCGGATCGAAGAACGGCACGCTGCCCAGGCCGTCGCATTCGGGGCAGGCGCCGAGCGGGTTGTTGAACGAGAACAGCCGCGGCTCGAGCTCGGGCAGCGCATGGCTGCACACCGGACACGCGAAACGGCTCGAGAACGCCTGGACGTCGCCGCGCTCGAGGTCGAGTGCGATCGCGCGCCCGTCGGCGATGCGCAACGCCGTCTCGAACGACTCGGCCAGCCGCTGACGCACCGCCGGCGAGACCTTGATCCGGTCGACGACGACGTCGATCGAATGTTTCTGGTTGCGGTTCAGCTGCGGAACCTCGCCGCCGTCGTCCAGCTCGACGATCCGCGACTCGGTGGCGCCGCCCATCGCTTCGGTGCGGATGCGCACGCGCACGAAACCTTGCGCACGCAGCGACTCGAACAGCTCCAGGTGCTCGCCCTTTCGACCGCTGAGCACCGGCGCGAGGATCATCGCGCGCGTGCCTTCGGGCAGCGCGAGCACCGCGTCGACCATCTGCGAGACGGTCTGCGCCTCGAGCGGGTGGGCGGGGTGGTTGGGACAGTAGGGAGTGCCGGCGCGGGCGAACAGCAGGCGCAGGTAGTCGTGGATCTCGGTGACCGTTCCGACCGTCGAGCGCGGGTTGTGGCTGGTCGCTTTCTGCTCGATCGCGATCGCCGGCGACAGCCCTTCGATCAGGTCGACGTCGGGCTTGTCCATCAGCTGCAGGAACTGGCGTGCGTAGGCCGACAGCGATTCGACGTAGCGGCGCTGCCCTTCGGCGTACAGCGTATCGAAGGCGAGCGACGATTTGCCGGAGCCCGACAGCCCGGTGATCACGACGAGCCGGTTGCGCGGCAGGTCGAGATGGACGTTCTTCAGGTTGTGGGTCCGGGCACCCCGGATCCGGATCGATTCCATTCGGGCTCGGCGGCGGGCGGCCGAAGGCCAATCGACTAATATACCCGGTCGTCCACGGCTGCCCGATGCACCCCGCTTCCCCCGATTCCATCACCGGCCCCGATTCCGTCGACCGCGCCCGCGAGGCGTCGGGCGGCGAACGAGCCGCTTCGCACATGACCGCGCTCGAACGGCGCGCGAGCGTCTCGCTCGCGTCGATCTTCGCGCTGCGCATGCTCGGCCTGTTCCTGATCCTGCCGGTGTTCGCGGTGCACGCGCGCGGCATTCCGGGCGGCGACGATGCCACGCTCGTCGGCCTCGCGCTCGGCATCTACGGGCTCACGCAGGCGGCGCTCCAGCTGCCGTACGGGATGGCCTCGGACCGCTGGGGCCGCAAGCCGGTGATCGTCGCCGGGCTGCTGGTGTTCGCCCTCGGCAGCTTCCTGGCGGCGGGCGCCGACGACATCCTGACGACGATCGCCGGTCGCGCGCTGCAGGGCGCGGGCGCGATCTCGGCCGCGGTCACCGCTTTCATCGCCGACAGCACGCGCGACAGCCAGCGTACGAAAGCGATGGCGATGGTCGGCGGCTCGATCGGCCTGACCTTCGCGTTCTCGCTGGTCGCCGCGCCCGCGCTGTACGAGGCGATCGGCATGGGCGGACTCTTTGCGGTCACCGGGCTGCTCGCGCTCGCCGCCATCGGCGTCGTCGTGTTCGTGACGCCGAGCGCGCCGCGCGCCGTGGCCACCGACGCCTCGCGAACGCCGCTGCGCGATGTCGCGATGGAGCCCGACCTGCTGCGCCTGAACTTCGGCATCTTCACGCTGCACGCGGTGCAGATGGCGATGTTCGTCGTGTTGCCCACGTGGCTCGCCGATCGGGCGGGAATTCCCGTGGCCGACCACTGGCAGATCTACCTGCCGGTCGTGCTGCTGTCGTTCGTGCTGATGCTGCCCCCGCTGTTCTGGAGCGAGCGCCGCGGCCGGCTGCGCGCCGTGTTCCTCGCGTCGATCGCGCTCGTGCTCGGCGTGCAGCTCGTGCTGGCGACTCAGCCGGCCGGACTACTGCCTTTTGCGGCCTTGCTGCTGCTGTTCTTCGCGGGGTTCAATGTGCTCGAGGCCAGCCTGCCGTCGCTGATCTCGCGCCTCGCGCCGGCCGACGCCAAGGGCACCGCGCTGGGCGTCTACAACACCACGCAGTCGTTCGGCCTGTTCTTCGGCGGACTGCTCGGCGGCTGGGTACAGCAGGCATGGGGACGTCCGGCCGTGTTCGTCGCGTGCGCCGCGCTGATGGCGCTGTGGCTGATCGCCGCCTCCGGGCACCGCCGGTGGCCGCGTTCGGCGCGCGGCGACGTGCCGCAGCAGGGCGCCGCCGCGTAGTCCCGCGAGGGGTCCGGCGGGCATGACACAATCGCTTCACGCGCAATCGTTCGGGAGGGCAGCATGGCTTCGGTGAACAAGGTGATTCTCCTCGGCAATCTGGGCCGCGATCCCGAGACGCGCTTCGCGCCGAGCGGCAGCGCGATCTGCAACGTATCGATCGCGACCACGCGCACCTGGCGCGACAAGGCCTCGGGCGAAAAGCGCGAGGAAACCGAGTGGCACCGGGTCGTGTTCTACGACCGGCTGGCCGAGATCGCCGGCGAATACCTGAAAAAAGGCCGCCCGGTCTACGTCGAGGGCCGCCTGAAGACGCGCAAGTGGCAGGACAAGGAAGGCGTCGAGAAGTACACGACCGAGATCATTGCCGAGGAAATGCAGTTGCTCGGTTCGCGCGACGGCGGCGGGGGCGACGACGGCGGCAGTTACTCGCGCGAGCGCGAGCCGGCGGGATCGGGCGCCGCGCGCGCTGCGGGCGGCCCGGCGAATCCGGGTGCGGCAAGCGGCGGGGCAGCGCCGCGCAAGCCGGCGCACGACTTCGACGACATGGACGACGACATCCCGTTCTAG
>JAKFES010000029.1:0-15345 GCA_036675585.1 Burkholderiaceae bacterium | reverse complement strand
CGGGTTTCGGCGGCGGTCGCGCGACCGACGGCGCGGGCGACGGCGGCCGCGATTCCGGCGGCGGGGGTTCGGCCGCGGTCGAGTGCGCCACGGGGGCGTCCGATGCCGCGACCCGCGGCATCTCGACGAAACGAACCGCAATCGGCACCGGCACGGTTTGCGCGGGCGCGGCGAGCCCGCTCCACGCGAGCGCGCCGACGCCCGCGTGCACGAAAAGGCTGACGGCGATGCCGACCGCGCGCCGGCCGACACCGGCGTCGCGCGGCTCGCCGATTCCGATCATCGGCGCAGTTTAATACGAATCGGTCTCATTCACGTTCCGGGAACAGCGATCCGCTCGCTCATCCGCGCGGGTGATGCCGGGCGTGCAGCGTCTTGAGCCGCTCGCGCGCGACGTGCGTGTAGATCTGCGTCGTCGAGATGTCGGCGTGCCCGAGCAGCATCTGCACCACGCGCAGATCGGCGCCGTGATTGAGCAGGTGCGTGGCGAACGCGTGCCGCAACGTGTGCGGCGACAGCGGCGCGTGCACTTCGGCGGCACGCGCGTAGCGCTTGACCAGCGTCCAGAACATCTGCCGCGTCATCGGCCCGCCGCGCTGCGTGACGAACAGCGCGTCGGCGGCGCGGGCGCCGAGCAAGCGCGGCCGGGCGTCGGACAGGTAGCGCACGATCCATTCGCGCGCTTCCTCGCCGAGCGGAACGAGCCGCTCCTTGTCGCCCTTGCCGACGACGCGCACGACACCTTCGTTCAGACCGACGCGAACCGTATCGAGCCCGACGAGCTCGCTGACGCGCAGGCCGGTCGCGTACAGCGTCTCGAGCATCGCGCGATCGCGCAGGCCGAGCGCGGTGTCGACGTCGGGCGCGCCGAGCAGCGCCTCGACCTGGCGCTCGGACAAGGACCCGGGAAAGCGCGGAGGCTGTCGCGCCGACCGGATGTGCAGCGTCGGGTCGTCCTCGCGAATGCGCTCGCGGACCAGATAGCGGAAGAAGCGGCGAAAGACGGTCAGGCGCCGGTTGCTGCTCGACGGCCGCGATCCGCCGTGCCGCGCCGCGATGTACGCCTGCAGTTCGGCCGACGTCGCCTCGTGCAACGTGGCGCGCAACGGATCGGCGAGCCACGCGGCGAGCGCCGACAGGTCGCGCCGGTAGGCCGCCACGGTGTTGCGCGACAGGCCGTCCTCGAGCCAGATCGCATCGCAGAATGCGTCGATCCACCGGTTCGACTCGGCGGGCGCCCCATCGTCGTCCGGGACGCGGCGCGCCCGGGGCGGATCCGCGCGCCGGCGCTGCGCGCTCACATCCCGGGCCCGTCGTCCGGACGCGGTTTGCCGAGCATCGCGCGCTTGAGCGCGGCGTCGAGCGGCTGCTCGCCGAGAAAAGCGCGCAGCAACGCGTCGAACACGTCCTCGCCGGGCACGTCGGGTCCGAGCGCACGCCCGTCGACGCTCACGCGCGTCGCGCCGCCGAGCGCATCGATGTCGATGCGCGCGCCCTTGCGCATGCGCTCGAGCGCGAGCAGCGTGTCGACCAGCCGATCGAGCCGCGGATGCAGCCGCACGAGCTCGTCGTCGCGATGATTCGCGCGCATCGCCGAGACGAAGCGCTCGACGATCCAGTCGGCCGACAGCGCGGCGAGCATCGTCAGCGACAGCCGGCGCGGACCCGGCTGGCCGATCAGCGCCTGCGGCTGCGTCGCCGGGGTCGGCACGTAGAGCGCGGCGACGTACGTGCGCACGATGAACAGCGTGCGCGCGCCGGCGCCGTTGAGCTGCAGGCGTGCGCCGCCGACGTCGATCGCCTCGGCGAGCTCGACGCCGGCGACCTCGAGCGCACGCGCGCCGGGCGCGCCGAGCGCGGCGGCCACGGCGAACGCCGCGAGCGCGCCGAAATGCGCGATTCTCCGCTTCTGACCCATCCGGATGACCTGGTTTCGTTTCGCCGCGCGGCACCGGTGGCCCGAACCGGTGCCCGCACGCGCGCGCCGACTATAACGCGAGCGCCCCGACGAGCGCGCGTCGGCGCCGCATCGCCCCGGCGCACGGCGATACACTGCTGCGCGCATGCATCCCGTCGTCGCGCTTTTCCCCGATCTCGCCCTGATCGCCATCGGCCAGTTGCTGCTGCGCTACGTCGTGCGCGACCGCACGGTGTGGGACGGGCTCGAGAAGCTCATCTATTACGTGCTGTTCCCGGCGCTGCTGTTCGACACGATCCTGCACATGCAGCTCGAGCTGTCGACGGCGCTGCCCGCGATCGCCACGACGCTCGCGGCGATCGCCGTCGGCATTTCGCTCGGCTATCTCGCCCGTCCGCTGCTGCGCCCGACGCCCGCGCGCTTCGCCGCCGGCGTGCAGTGCGCGTTCCGATTCAACTCGTACGTGCTGCTCGCGCTCTCGCAGCGGCTGGGCGGCGATGCCGGACTGTCGCTCGCCGCGATCCTGATGGGCGTGAGCATCCCGGTGGTCAACCTCGCCGCGGTCGTTCCGCTGGCGCGCAACGCGCAGAGCCGGCTCGGCGCCGAACTGGCGCGCAACCCGCTGATCCTCGCCACGCTCGCCGGGCTGCTCGGGCATGCGCTCGGCCTGCGCCTGCCCGTGCCGATCGAAGCGACGCTCGACCGGCTCGGCGGCGCGTCGATCGCGCTCGGCCTGCTCGCGGCCGGCGCCGGGCTGCGCTTCGAAGGATTCGGCGCGCGCCGGAGCGATTCGGCCTCGACGCTCGCGCTCGGCGCCTGGATCACCGCGGTCAAACTGATCGCGATGCCGGCGACCGCGTACGCGCTGTCGCACGCGCTCGGGCTCGCGCCGTCGCTGCGCGCCATCGTCGTGCTCTACGCGGCGATGCCGACGGCGCCCTCGGCGTACATCCTCGCCGCGCGCATGGGCGGCGACGCGCCGTTCACCGCGCTGCTGATGACGGTATCGATGCTCGCCGCGCTCGTCACGTTGCCGCTGTGGCTGTCGACGCTCGCGTTCTGAGCACGCCCTAGAAACGGTAGACGAGCTCGCCGTAGACGGTGCGCCCCGGTTGCTGCGTGAACACGAAGTACTCGCGATCGGTGAGATTGTCGATCGTCACGTTCACGCCCCAGTTCCGGTCGATGCGCCAGCCGACGCGCGCCGCCGCCACGGTGTACCCGTCGAACGAACCGAACACGCCCTCGACGCGATCGGTGTTCAGGTCGTCGCCCGAGCCGAAGACGTGGTCGACGTGCCGAACGGCGAACAATGCGCTCCAGCGGTCGCGCTGGTATTCGAGTCCGGCCGACCACGTCGTGCGCGGCACGTCGGTGAGCTTCTTGCCGATCATCTCCGGAACCGCGTCGTTGCCGGCCACCTCGAACCGGAAGTGGTGCGTCAGCGACGCGTACGCGCGCAGTCCGGTCACCGGCGTCGGCCAGCGCACGCTCGCCTCGACGCCGTCGACGTCGGCTTCGGCGACGTTGCCGTTCTGCGTCAGTCGCCGGAGCGGCGTCGCCGACAGCGTGCGCCGATAGATCAGGTCCTCCAGGCGCTGCCGGTAGACGGTGAGCGAAGCGCGCCCGCCGCCGGACCAGGCCACATCGGCACCGACCTCGAACGCCTTCACCCGCTCGGGAACGAGATCGGGCGCAGCCGCGGTCTCGAGCGTCAGCGGCCCGACGCGCACGACGGTGCGCCCGTACAGGTCGAGCAGGGCCGGCGGACGAAAACCCTCGCCGTACGACGCGCGCAGCGACAGCCACGGTTGCGCCTCCCAGACGAGCGCGAGCTTCGGGCTGAACTGATCGAAGCTGCGACGCGGGAATTGCTGCTCGAGCGACGGCGTGGCGGTGAAGTCGTCGACGTGTCCCTCGACCTCGAATCGGTCGTAGCGCCCGCCCACGTACGCGGTCAGGCCATGGTCGAAGTAATGCTCGCTCTGCACGAACAGCGCGACGTTGTCCGAGCGGCCGCCGTCGGCGCTCTGCAGCGCGCCGGTGCTGTCCTCGTCGCGCCAGCTCGAGAGCACCGAGTTCGTGCGCTCGAGCTTGCTGCGGTTCAGCGCGATCCCGCCGACGAGCGCCCAGTTCGGCGTCATCGGCGTACGCACGCTGACTTCGCCGTCGATGCGGCGGTTCGGCTGGTCGGTGAGGTCGCCCGGCCCGGTATCGAACATCGCGACGCCCGCGCGCGACTGCGCGAAAAAGAAGTCGTGGCGCAGCGCGGCGAGTTGCGCCTGCAGCCGCGTCCCGCCGTCGAAGCGGTGCGCCGCGCGCAGGAACACGCGGCGATCGCGCTCGCCCGCCGGCGTCGCGGTGAACCAGTCGGTGGGCGACATCGACAGCGTGCGCAGCGTGCCGCCGTCGTCGAAGGCGACCGGGCCCGAAAGAACGGTGCCCCCCGCCGCGTCGCGCAGCAAGCTGCGCGGACGCGAGTAGCCGACCGAGTAGTCGGCCCAGCCGAGGCCGGCGACGAGATCGGTCGACGTCGTCGGCGAGTAGTGCAGCGCGAGCTGCGCGTTGCTCTGCGACCACGGACGCCCGCCCTGCGTACCCACCCGGTAGCGCGCGCTCCCGTCGGGATCGCGTGTCGGGACGACGCCGGTGACCGGTTTCGCGACGGGCACGGGCTGTCCCGGTCGCGGAACGAATTCGGACTTGACCACGTGATCGCTGTCGGGATCGCCGTCGCTTTCGCGATACGCGACCGAGAGCGAGACGCCGAGCCCGCCCTCGTAGCGCTTGCGGTGCACGATCGATGCGCCGCGCTGGCGCAGGTTTCCGGCGCCGGCGCGCACCTCGGTGAGCGGATCGTCGGGACCGGCGGTAATGAAATGGATCACGCCGCCCATCGCGCTGCCGCCGTACAGCGCGGAATAGGGGCCACGCACGACTTCGGCGCGCTCGATGCTGCCGAACGGAATGCCGGCGACGTTGATGCCGCCGCTCAATGCGTTGTTCACCGGCTGCCCGTCGATCATCACCAGCGTGCGCGGCGTGCGCGGAATGCCGCGCAGCGACAGCACGGCCTGGCCGCTGCCGGGAAACGTCGCGCCCATCGCGGCGCCGCGGATGTACAGCCCCGGAACGTCGGCGAGCGCGTCGCCCAGCCGGACCGGGTCGCGCAGCGCGAGCGCCTCGCGCTCGACGACCGTCACGCTCGCCGGAACGTTCAGTGCCGCCGCCGGCGAACGAGTCGCCGTGACGACGACCGATTCCAGCGCTCGGCCGCTCGCGTCCGGCGCTGGCGCGGGCGCCGTGGCGGGTGCGCGTTGACCGGGCCCGCCCGATTGCGCGTGCGCGCCGTGCGACGGCACCCCGATGAGCACCGCAGCGAGCAGCGCAGGAAAGCGTTGGGGTCCGCTCGCACGGCGCGGCGCAGGAGTTGCGTAAAAGGAGTCGTTCATCGTGTCACGCGAGAAGGTTTTCGGGCACGGAATGTGCCTGAGAACCATTGTCGTGTTGCATTGCAGCGCAACAGTTGACTCGTATCAATGAGCGCACCCGTGCGCTCGTCGATGATGGGCGCAATGCCCGTTGTGATTCGAGGGCGACACCCGAGGAAACCGCAATGAGAGTAATTGCACGCGTGAAGCCCGCGGCCTGGCTGGTCGCAGCGCTCGTGGCCGGCGCGCCGGGCTGGGCCGTTGCACAGCAGGACGGCGCCAAGCACATGACGAAGCCCGAAGCGGCGTACCAGGCCGGTGGCTCACCGCTCGCCGAAGACGCGATGCACCAGGACATCAATCCCAAGGCACCTCCGATGACCGAAAAGGAATTCGAGAAGGCGCGCCAGATCTATTTCGAGCGCTGCGCCGGATGCCACGGCGTGTTGCGCAAGGGTGCCACCGGCAAGCCGCTCACACCCGATATCACGCTCGAGCGCGGTTCCGAATACCTGAAAACCTTCATCAAGTACGGCTCGCCGGCGGGGATGCCGAACTGGGGAACGTCGGGCGAGATGACCGACGACGAAGTCGACATGATGGCGCGCTACGTCCAGCAGTCGCCCCCCACGCCGCCCGAGTGGGGCATGGAGGACATGAAGAAGACGTGGAAAGTGCTCGTCGAGCCCGGCAAGCGCCCCACGAAGAAGATGAATTCGTACGACATCGCCAACATCTTCTCGGTGACGCTGCGCGACACCGGCGAGGTCGCGCTGATCGACGGCGGATCGAAGGAGATCATCAGCATCGTCAAGACCGGCTACGCCGTGCACATCTCGCGCACGTCGGCGTCGGGGCGCTACGTCTACGTGATCGGGCGCGACGGCAAGATCAACCTGATCGACCTGTGGATGGAGAAGCCCGACAACGTCGCCGAGATCCGCATCGGGCTCGAGGCGCGCTCGGTCGAGACGTCGAAGGACAAGAAGCACGCCGATCAGCTGGCGATCGCCGGCGCGTACTGGCCGCCGCAATACGTGATCATGAAAGGCGACACGCTCGAGCCGCTGCGCATCCAGTCGACGCGCGGCATGACGGTCGACACGCAGGAATACCATCCGGAGCCGCGCGTGGCCTCGATCGTCGCCGTGCACGACAAGCCGCAGTTCATCGTCAACGTGAAGGAAACCGGCAAGATCCTGCTCGTCGACTACACCGACCTGAAAAACCTCGAGACGACCGAGATCGGCGCCGCGCGCTTCCTGCACGACGGCGGCTGGGACGCATCGAAGCGCTATTTCCTGGTCGCGGCGAACCAGTCGAACAAGATCGCGGTCGTCGACAGCAAGCGCGACGCGCTCGAGGCGCTGGTCGACGTCGGCCAGATTCCGCATCCGGGACGCGGCGCGAACTTCGTGCATCCGAAGTTCGGACCCGTCTGGGCCACCGGCCACCTCGGCGACGAGACGATCGCGCTGATCGGCACCGACCCCGCCAAGCACAAGCAGAACGCGTGGAAGGTCGTGCAGTCGCTGAAGGCACAGGGCGGAGGCAACCTCTTCATCAAGACGCATCCGAAGTCGAGCAACCTGTGGGTCGACACGCCGCTGAACCCGGACCCGAAGATCAACCAGACGGTGGCCGTGTTCGACATCAGGAACCTGGACAAACCCTTCGAAGTGCTGCCGATCGCCGAATGGGCGCAGGTGGGCGAAGGGGCCAAGCGCATCACGCAGCCCGAGTACAATCGCGCGGGCGACGAGGTCTGGTTCTCGGTGTGGAGCGCGAAGAACCAGGAATCGGCGATCGTGGTGGTCGACGACAAGACGCGCAAGCTGAAGGCCGTCATCAAGGACAAGCGCCTGATCACGCCGACCGGCAAGTTCAACGTCTACAATACGCAGCACGACGTCTACTGATATCGGGAGAAACAAGACGATGAAGCGATCCCTGTTGATCCGGTTCGCCGCTGCAGCGGTCGTGGCCGGCGCGGCGATGCCGGCCCTGGCCGACGTCGCGATGGCGAAGAAGTACAACTGCACCGCCTGCCACGCGGTCGACAAGAAACTCGTCGGCCCGTCCTACCAGGACGTCGCCAAGAAGTACAAGGGCGACGCGACCGCGCAAGCGAAACTGTTCGATAAAGTGAAGAAAGGCGGCTCGGGCGTCTGGGGTCCGGTGCCGATGCCGCCGAACCCGGCCGTTCCCGACGCGGACGTGAAGGCGCTGGTCGAGTGGGTTCTCGCCGGGGCCAAGTAAGCCGTCGCGCTCGATCGGGCCAAGGGCGACCCTGCGGGTCGCCCTTTTTCGTTGTGCGTTGGCCGCGGCGCTGCGGCGCGCTCCCTGCGATGCGTCTCGCCGCCCGCGCGCTCGCCGTGTGCGGCTTCGCGTTCGTCGGTTCGACATCGGCCGCGCCGGCATCGGCGGCCGCGCCCGAGCCCCCGGCCGCCGTCGTGCTCGGCGTGCGCGAGGCGACGAGCGTGCGTTCGCTCGCGTGCGCGAGCGGGCACCCGCTTGCGCGCTTTGCGCTGCCCGCGCCGGCGAGCGCTTCGCTCGCACTCGCCCCCGACGGGCAATCGGCCTACGTCGCCGTGCACGGCGCTCGCCTGCTGCGACTCCCGGTGCCCGCGCTCGCGCCCGCCGCGCAGGCGACGCTGCGCTTCGACGCGACGTCGGTCGCCGTCGCGGGCGGGCCGGATGCGATCGTGCTCGCCGCCGGCGCAGGCAACGTGCTCGCATCGGCGCACGATCCGGTGACGCTCGCCGCGGTGTACGAGTTCCGCCTGCCCGACGATGCGCGCGCATCGGTGTCGGCGATCGTCGACCGGCCCGCGCGTTCGCGTTTCGCGCTGGCGTTCTCCGACCTCGACGAGGCGTGGGAGATCGCCTACGACCGCAACGCCCCGCCGGTGCTCGCGGGCCTCGTCCACGATTACCGGATGCGCGAAGCGATCGAGTTGCCGGGCCGCTTCACGCCGCGCCGGTTCGCGCTGCCGAACGCCACGCGCGCGCTCGTCGGCGGGAGCACGCCCGCGGAAGTGCTGCGCATCGATGCGGCGGATGCGATCGGCGTGCTCCAGCTCGATGTGCGCCGCGAAATCGAGCGGCCGGCAATCGCGCAACCGCCGCCGGCGCACCGCATCGCCGCCTGGCACGCCGCGCACGGGCGCGGCTGGGCGCTCGCCGATCCGGGTGCACGCGCCTTGCGCGTGCTGCAGGCCGGCGCGTGGCGGCTCGTCGATCCGGTCGCGCTCGACGGCGAAGTGCTCGCGATCGCCGCCGACGACGGCCCGCTGCTGCTCGCGCTCGCGCAGCCCGAGCGCATCGCGCTGGTGCGCCTCGACGTCGAGACGCGGCACGCACGCACGCTGGCGAGCGTGCCGCGCGCCGGGAGCGCGCCCTACCGGTTCGCGCGCGGCACGCAGGGATGCCTCGCGCTCGTCGACGCGAACGAAAACTGGATCGCCGGGCTCACGCGAGGAATGCGCGCAGCCGCTCCGGGTCGAGGATCATGATCTCGGCACCGCGCACGCTGATCAGCTTCTCCTGGCTGAGCTCGCCGAGGATGCGCGAGAAGTGCTCCGGCGTGAGGTTCAGCCGCGAAGCGATCACGCCCTTGCTCGTGTCGAGCACGATGCGCACCGGCGGCGTGAGGTCGTCGCGCTGGTCGATGTCGCGCAGCAGGTAGCCGATCACGCGCTGCATTCCCGAACGCAGCGAATACGCTTCGACGTCGTGCACCAGACCGACGAGGCGCCGGCTCAGCCCGGCGAGCATCATCCGGGCGAGGCGCTTGTCGCGCGCGAGCTCGCTGTCGAGCGTGGACTTCGAGATGTGCAGCAGCAGCGAATCGGCCAGGCATTCGGCGTTCACCGGGTACGGTCGCTCGAGGAACATCACCGCTTCGCCGAACGACTGGCCCGGTCCGAGGATCTCGATCACTTTCTCGGTGCCCTGCGGCGACACGAAGCCGAGCTTCACGCGCCCGTAGACGACGACGTGGAAACCGACGCACGGCTCGCCGCGCCGGAACAGGACGCGCCCTTTCGGCACCCGCAGCTCGGTCGTTCCGGTCGCGATCCGGTCGAGATCCTCGGTGCTCAGCTCGTGGAACAGCGCGAGGTTCGCGAGAAACGTGCGGGTCATCACTTTGGGAGCTGGCACGTCCGGTTCCCTTCTCCTGGAGATTGGAATCAGCGCGCCGGCAGCGACGCGCCGCTTGCCGCCTCGACATTGTCGCGCGAAGCGGCGCGCTGCGCCGCATCGGACGGCGGCGCCGACGGCGCCGGGCGACGCGCAGCGACCCGCTCGAGCGCCCATTGCACGTGCTCGCGCACCAGTGGCGACGCGTCGTCGAGACGCGCGCGCAGCGCCGCGACCACGTCGTCGCCGCCCGCCGAATTGCCGAGCGCGACGGCGAGATTGCGCAGCCACCGTTCGTGCCCGATGCGCCGGATCGGCGATCCGGCGAGCCGCTCGTCGAACTGCTCGGCGCTCCACGCGAACAGCTCGACCAGCGCCGCACGGTCGAGCCGTTCGCGCGGCGCGAAATCCTCGATCGAAGGCGACTGCGCGAAGCGGTTCCACGGGCACGCGAGCTGGCAGTCGTCGCAGCCGTAGATCCGGTTGCCGATCGCCGGCCGCAGCGACTCGGGGATCGAGCCCTTGTGCTCGATCGTGAGGTACGAGATGCAGCGGCGCGCGTCGACCCGGTACGGCGCGACGATCGCGCCGGTCGGGCACGCGTCGATGCAGCGCGTGCAGCGGCCGCAGTGCTCGCCGATCGGCTCCGACACCGGCAGCTCCAGATCGGTGTACAGCGTGCCGATGAAGAACGTCGAGCCGCGCCGGGGATCGATCGCGAGCGTGTGCTTGCCGCGCCAGCCGAGCCCGGCGCGGCTGGCGAGCTCGACTTCCATCACCGGCGCGGAATCGCAGAACACGCGATGCCCGAACGGACCCACGCGCTCGGCGATGCGATCGGCGAGCCGCTGCAATCGCGAGCGGACGACCTTGTGGTAATCGCGCCCGAGCGCATAGCGCGAGACGTATGCGCGCTCGGCATCGGCGAGCGTCGACCAGGCGGCGTCGACCCAGTGCGCATCGCGCGGCGCGTAGTCGATCGTGACGAGAATGGCGCGTACCGTGCCCGGCACGAGTTCGGCGGGACGCGCGCGTTTCGTGCCGTGGCGCGCCATATAATCCATCTCGCCGTGGTAACCGGCGTCGAGCCAGGCCTGCAGCCCGGCCTCGGCCGTCGACAGGTCGACGTCGGCGATCCCCAGTGACGCGAACCCGAGTTCGATCGCCCAGCTGCGCAGTTCATCGATGCCGGGAATCGTCCGGTCCGCGTTGGAAGCCTCCATCCGACCCATTCTAGTGGACCGTCCCGACCGACTGCTGCTGCGCCTGCCCGATGCGCAGGCCACCGCGCGACTCGCGCAGCGACTCGCACCGTGCATCGAGGCCGGTTTCGTGCTCTACCTGTCGGGCGACCTCGGCGCCGGGAAGACGACGTTCGCGCGCGCGTTGTTGCGCGCGCTGGGCTTCGCGGGGCGTGTCAAAAGTCCGAGCTTTTCTCTGGTCGAATCGTATGATTTGTCGAGGTTTCGACTGTATCATTTTGATTTCTATAGATTCGACTCCGATCGGGATTGGCTGGATGCAGGGTTCGAGGAATACATTGGCGCGCCCTACGCGGCGATCGTCGAATGGCCCGAGCGCGCCGCCGCCTCGCTGCCGACGCCGGATCTGCATCTGCGGATCCGCTTCGACGGCGACGCGGGCGACGATGCGCGCATCGTCGAGCTGGCGGCCGGTACGCCGCGGGGCGTCGCGTGCCTGAGCCGCCCGGCAACCGCCGACGCGAGCTGCTGAAGCTCGGCGCCGGCGCGCTGCTCGCGCTCGACGTTCGCACGGCGTGCGCCGCGTCGATCCTCGGCGTTCGCGTCTGGCCCGCCCGCGACTACACGAGGGTGACGCTCGAGCTCGATCGGCCGCTCCAGGCGACGCAGCTGCAGTTGTCCGACCCGCCGCGGCTCGTCGTCGATCTCGACGGACTCGAGATCGACGCCGCGCTGCGCGAACTCGTCGCCCGCATCCAGCCCGACGACCCGTACATCGAGCGCGTGCGCGTCGGACAGAACCGGCCGAACGTCGTACGCATCGTCCTCGACCTGAAGTCGGCGGTCGCGCCGCAGCTGTTCACGCTCGAGCCGGCCGGCACCTACCGCCATCGGCTGGTGCTCGATCTGTATCCGCTCGTTCCCGTCGACCCGCTGCAGGCGCTGCTCGAGGATGCACGCGAGCGCGAGCACCGGCCCGCGCTCGCACGGCAACCCCAGGACGACCCGCTGGCGGCGCTGCTGCACGAGCGCGAGCTTCCCGGCGAAGCGCCGGCGCAAGCGCGCCCGCGCGGGCGCGCGAGCGCCTCGAAACGCCCGGCGCACCCGCACGCCGCGCCGGCGATGACCCGCCTGGTCACGATCGCGATCGACGCCGGGCACGGCGGCGAGGACCCGGGCGCGATCGGCCGGCGCGGCACCCGCGAAAAGGACGTCGTGCTGCGCATCGCGCAGCGACTGCGCGAGCGCATCCAGGCCGACCCCACGATGCGCGCCTACATGATCCGCGACGGCGACTACTTCGTCCCGCTCGCCTCCCGCGTCGCCAAGGCGCAGCGCGTGCAGGCGGACCTGTTCGTCTCGATCCACGCCGACGCGTTCGTTCGGCCCGAGGCGCGCGGCGCGTCGGTCTACGTGCTCTCCGAGCGCGGCGCGACGAGCGCGGCCGCACGCTGGCTGGCGCGACGCGAGAACGACTCCGACCGGATCGGCGGCGCGCGCTTCGCGACGCGCAGCGACGAAGCGCGCCGCGTGCTGCTCGACCTGTCGACGACGGCCAAGATCCAGGATTCGTCGCGACTCGGCCGGATCGTCCTCGCCGAGCTCGGCGGCGTCGGCGCCCTGCACAAGCCGGCGATCGAACGCGCCGGCTTCGCGGTGCTCAAGGCACCCGACATTCCGTCGATCCTGGTCGAGACCGCGTTCATCAGCAATCCGCAGGAGGAACGCCGGCTCGGCGATGCGCGCTACCAGGCGCGCATCGCCGACGCGATTCATCGCGGCCTGCGCGCGTACCTGCAACGGCACCCGCCACCGCTGCGGGCGCAGACCACCTGACCCCGAGCGCGCCGCACACGCCGATCGCGCCCGGGCGCCGCATCGGACGGCTCGACGCGCTCACCAGCCGGCGCGCATCGCCGACGGATCGGGGTTCTCGAGCCGATAGCCGATCCCGCGCAGCGTGCTGATCCGCGCGCCGGTCCCGGCGAGCTTGGCGCGCAAGCGCGATACGTAGACCTCGATCGCGTTCGGCGCCAGCCGCTCGTCGAAGCCGGTGATCGCCTGCATCAGGTCTTCCTTCGTGACCGGGGTGCCGGCATGCCGCACCAGCTGCTCGAAAATCGACCATTCGCGCGGCGTGAGATCGATCGGCGTCGCGCCGTGGCGTACCTCGCGCTTGCGACTGTCGACGACGAGCTCGCCGCAGAACACGACGTCGGCGCCGCCCATCTCGTCGCGCCGGCGCACCAGCGCGGTGCAGCGCGCGACCAGCTCGCGCGGATCGAACTCGCCGGCCAGGTAATCGTTGGCGCCCGCCTCGAGCGCGGCAATGCGCACGTCGACTTCGTCGGCACCGGTGACGATCAGCGCCGGAACCCGCACGCTGCGCTTGCGCAGATTGCGCAGCCACTCGAGCGTGCCGTCGGCGTTCGAGCGCAGGTCGAGCACGAGCACGCCGGCCGGTGCCGCATGCAGCAGCGGATCGAGGGCGCCGGTGTCGGCGGCGACTTCGATGTCGAAACCGGCCTCGCGCAACGGAGCGACGAGGCGCGTCGCCGCGTCCTGGGCATCGGTGACCATGAGCGTTTTCATGTTGGCGCGCGCCTTGTCGATTCCGGGCCGGTTTGTGTGCACGACCAACCCTGCAAGCGCGCAAGCAAGGCGCGTGCCGTCATCGGTTTGGGGCAAACGGCGCCGGCCGCGGACGCGCCGACCGGAAAAAGCGCGCCGTGCGCGCGCCGGCTCAGCGCGGAAGCGGGCCGCCGGCGGCCAGTCGTGCACGCCGCTCGCGTCGTGCGCGCACCAGATGCCGCAACACCTCGATCAGCGCCGGCAGTCCCGGAACGACGATCATCGCCAGCGTCACCCAGTGGAAATTCGCCTTGACCCAGGCGGTGTTGCCGAACAGGTAGCCGAGCGTGCTGAGTCCGGTCACCCACAGCGCGCCGCCGAGCACGTTGTACGTCGCGAACTTCGGATAGCGCATCTGCGCGACGCCGGCGACGAAAGGCGCGAAGGTGCGCACGAAGGGCAGGAAGCGCGCAACGACGATCGTGATCGCGCCGTGGCGCTCGTAGAACGCGTGCGTGCGGTCGAATGCGGCCTTGTTGAACAGGCGCGACTGCTCCCAGCCGAACACCTTGGGCCCGAAATAATGGCCGATCGAATAGTTCAGCGCATCGCCGAGCACCGCGGCGACGATCAGCAGCGCGATCAGCGCGCCCAGGTGCAGTCCGCCGACCGCGGCGACGGTGCCGGCGACGAACAGCAGCGAATCGCCGGGCAGGAACGGCATCACGACCAGCCCGGTCTCGACGAAGATGATCGCGAACAGGATCGCGTAGACCCACGGACCGTACTGCGCCACGACCGACGCGAGGTGCTGGTCGAGGTGCAGGAACAGGTCGAGCAGTTGCGAGAATTCCATCGGCGGCGATGGTACACGTCGCGCGCGACCGGGGCCTGCGCCGACGGGCCGATCGCGCGCTCGGCCGGGAGCGCCGGCGCGCGCTCCCTATAATCGCCGGATGCCTCCCGATGCACCCGCCCGTCCCGGCGCGTCGAGCCGCCCGATCGCGCGGCTCGACGACCGACTGATCAGCCAGATCGCCGCCGGAGAAGTCGTCGACCGCCCCGCTTCGGTCGTGCGCGAGCTGATCGAGAACGCGATCGACGCCGGCGCGCGGCGCATCGCACTGCGCATCGAGGACGGCGGCGTACGACGGGTCGTCGTCACCGACGACGGGTGCGGGATCGGGCGTGCGCAACTCGCGCTCGCGCTGGAACGCCACGCGACGAGCAAGATCGCCACGCTCGACGAGCTCGAACGCGTCGGCACGCTCGGCTTTCGCGGCGAGGCGCTCGCGTCGATCGCGTCGGTCGCGCAGCTGCGCATCACGAGCCGCGTCGAGGGCGAATCGTCGGCGTGGCGCATCGACGGCGAGACCGGCGAGATCGAGCCGGCGGCCGGCGCGCGCGGCACGCGCGTCGAGGTGCTCGACCTGTTCTCGCAGACCCCCGCGCGGCGCAAGTTCCTGCGCAGCGCCGCGACCGAGACCGCGCATTGCGTCGACGCGTTGCGCCGCATCGCGCTCGCGCACGAATCGCTCGCCTTCGAGCTGCAGGTCGACGACCGGCGCGTCGAGACGCTCGACGCCGCCGACTGGACCGCGCGCGCACTCGCTGCGCTCGGCGACGAATACGCCGATGCGCACCGCATCGTCGACACCGCCGCCGGCGTGCTGCGCGTGCGCGCCGTGCTCGGGCTGCCGACGCGCAATCGCGCGCGCGCCGACCGGCAGTTCCTGTACGTCAACGGCCGTTTCGTGCGCGACCGCATGCTCGGCTACGCGATGAAGCAGGCGTACGCCGATCTGATGCACGGTGACCGCCAGGCCGCGTGGGCGGTGTTCGCGACGATCGACCCGTCGCAGGTCGACGTCAACGTGCACCCGGCGAAGATCGAGGTGCGCTTTCGCGACCCGGCCGGCGTGCGGTCTTTCCTCTTTCACGCGATCGAAAGCGCGCTGCGCGCGCCGGCGAACGAGCGCGCGCCGGCGCACGAACGGGACGCGCCGCACGCGCCGCCCGACGCATCGGGGCGCGCCGCCGAGCCGCAGGTCGATGCGCCCACGCAGCTCGCCGTCGCCTT
>JAKFES010000296.1:0-2262 GCA_036675585.1 Burkholderiaceae bacterium | reverse complement strand
GGACGCGCGTGGATGCGCTCGAGAAAGCCCATCAGTCGCGGGCGCTTCGCATCGAGCCCCGCGCGTGCGACGGCGGTTTCCAGCGGGAAGCTCAACTGGATATCGGCGGCGCTGAACGCATCGCCGGCGAACCAGTCGCTGCCCGACAGTTCGCTCTCGAGGTAATCGAGATGAAGCGCGAGTTGCGGGTCGATGAACGAACTCCTGGCCTTGCGTGCGATCGCGCGCACGACCGGACGAACGAAGAAGGGCACCGGCGCCGTCTCGACGCGGTCGAAGACGAGCTTGAGCAGCAGCGGGGGCATCGCCGAACCCTCGGCGTAATGCATCCAGTACGTGAAGCGAAGGCGCTGTGCCGGATCGGCGGGCACGAGCCGGCCGTTTCCGTAGCGCTCGACGACGTACTGCAGGATCGCTCCCGATTCGGCCATCGTGACCGGGCCGTCGACGATCACCGGCGACTTGCCGAGCGGATGCACCGCACGCAGCGACGGCGGCGCGAGCAGCGTCTTCGGGTTGCGTTCGTAGCGAACGATCTCGTATTCGAGCCCGAGTTCCTCGAGCAGCCACAACACGCGCTGCGAGCGCGAGCGGTTCAGGTGATGGACGACGATCACGACGCCGAGCGCTCCAGGTCGAGCGTGATCCATGCGGGCGCATGGTCGCTCGCTTTCTCGCGCCCGCGAACGGCGCGATCGACGCCGGCGGCGGCGAGCCGGGATGCCGCGCGCTCGTTGAGCAGCAGATGGTCGATGCGCATTCCGGCATCGCGCGGCCAGCGGTTGCGAAAATAGTCCCAGTATGTGTACATCGGCGCGCCGGGATGCAGTTGGCGGATCGCATCGGTCCAGCCCTGCTCGAGCATCCGGCGGTACGCATCGCGGCTCTCGGGCTGCAGCAGCGCGTCGTTTCGCCACGAGCGCGGCGAATAGATGTCGCCGACCTCGTCGGTCGGCACGACGTTGTAGTCGCCGGCGAGCACGACCGGCGCGTCGTGACGCACCCACTGCGCGGCGCGCTCGATCAACCGCTCGAACCAGGCGAGCTTGTAGTCGAACTTCGGCCCGGGCTGCGGGTTGCCGTTGGGCAGGTAGATCGACGCGACGATCACGCCGCCCACCTCGGCTTCCAGGTAGCGGCTCTGCTCGTCGGCGTCGTTGCCGGGCAGTCCGCGGCGGATCTCGATCGGCTGCGTGCTGCGGGCGAGAACCGCCACCCCGTTGAAGCCCTTCTGCCCGTGCCAGAGCGCGCGGTACCCGGCCTCGAGCAGCGCGGCCTCGGGAAACGTGGCGTCCGAGGTCTTCAGTTCCTGCAGGCACGCGATGTCGGGCGAGGTCTCGCCGAGCCACTCGATCAGCCGCGGCAGGCGCCCGTTGATGCCGTTCACGTTGAACGTCGCGATCTTCATCGATCGAATCCCGTGCAGTGCGGTGCCTGCGCGCCGCGTGGTCCAGAATCGCCAAGGCTAACCCGAATCCCGCACCGCCTCCCGATTCCGTACCGCTGCGATGTCAGGCCCTTCGCTGAGTTGTGGAATCCTCGTGCTCGACGACCGGCACGAACTGCTCCTGTGCCACGCGAGCGGAACGTCGCACTGGGACATCCCCAAGGGCCGGCGCGAACCGCAGGAGTCGGCGATCGAAGCGGCGATCCGCGAGACCTTCGAGGAAACGGCGCTGCGCTTCGAGCCGCATTCGCTCCTCGAACTCGGCCGTTTCCGCTACCGGCCCGGCAAGGATCTGTACCTGTTCGCCGCCTCGAGCGAGCGGATCGACCTGGCGCAATGCGTGTGCTCGACGTTCTTTCGCGATGCCCGCGGCCGCCTGCGCCCCGAGATGGACGCATACGCGTGGGTGCCGTTCGACCGCGTCGGCGAGCGCTGCGCGAAGAACCTGGCGGCGCTGCTCACGAAGACGATCTCGCTGCACGAGGTGTCGGCCCGACTGCTGGAGCGGCGCGACGCGGGTCGATAGCTCGGGCGAGCGCCGTCGCAGCCTGCGCGTTTCAGCTTCGCTTCATCTCCCCGGGCGTACCGTCGGGATCGGGCGATCGGCACGGGTGTCGACGCGAATCGACAGGGAAGGGGCATGGGGAAATTCGTCTGGGGTGTCGTGGCGGCCGTAGCGCTCGCGTGGTCGTGGAGCTGGTTCGCCGGGCTGACTCCGACCTCGGTCGACTTTAACGTGTGGACGCTGCGCAAGGAGCTGATTCTCCTGAGCGGAATCGCGGCCTTCGCGCTGATGTCGCTGATCATGCTGCTGG
>JAKFES010000215.1:0-2266 GCA_036675585.1 Burkholderiaceae bacterium | reverse complement strand
CGGCGTGATGGTCGGGCTCGTCACCGGCAAGGCGCTCGCGCACGCGGCGAACAAGCCGCTGATCGCGGTCAACCATCTCGAAGGCCATGCGCTCAGCCCGCGCCTCGTCGAACCCGGCCTCGCCTTTCCCTATCTGCTGCTGCTCGTCTCGGGCGGTCATTGCCAGTTGCTGCTCGTCAAGGGCGTCGGCGATTACCGCCGCCTCGCGACGACGATCGACGATGCCGCGGGCGAAGCCTTCGACAAGACCGCGAAGCTGCTCGGTCTCGGCTATCCCGGCGGCCCCGCGGTCGAGCGCATCGCGAAAGACGGCAACCGCCAAGCCGTGCCGCTGCCGCGCCCGCTCGTCGGCAGCGCCGAGCCGCATTTCTCCTTCGCCGGCCTTAAGAGCGCGGTCGCACGCGCCGCCGCGTCGGGCGCCCACAGCGTCCCCGACCTCGCTGCCTCGTTCCAGCAGGCGGTCGTCGACTGCCTCGTCGACCGCAGCCGCATCGCGCTCGCCGCCTGCCCCGATGCGACCGCTTTCGTCGTCGCGGGCGGGGTTGCCGCCAATGGCGCGATTCGCGGTGCGCTCACCGATCTCGCGGCGCGCTTCGACAAGCCTTTCGTCGCGCCGCCGCTCTGGCTCTGCACCGACAATGGCGCGATGATCGCCTGGGCGGGCGCCGAGCGTTTCGCGGTCGGCCTCACCGACCCGCTCGATACCGCCGCACGCCCGCGCTGGCCGCTCGATCCCGAAGCCGAAGCCGTGCGCGGCGCAGGAGTGAAAGCATGACGTCATATGCCAGGTTCGGCGTGATCGGCGGCGGCGCGTGGGGCACCGCGCTCGCGCAGCTTCTCGCCGCCGATGGCGCGTCCGTTCGTCTGTGGGCGCGCGAGGACGACGTCGTTACGGCGATCAACGCCGAGCACCGCAATCCGGTTTTCCTGCCCGGCGCCGCGCTCTCAACCTCGCTGACCGCGACCCGCAACCTTGCCGACATGGCCGATCTCGACGCGCTGCTCGTCGTCGTCCCCGTGCCTTTCCTGCGCACGGTGCTCGCCGAGCTTCCGCCGGGCGGCGCACCGCTGATCTTTTGTAGCAAGGGCATGGAAGCGGGCAGCTTCGCCTTTCCGATCGACATGGCGCGCGACCTGGCGCCGTCGCGGCCACATGCCGTGCTCTCCGGGCCAACGTTTGCGCACGAAGTCGCTGCGGGCCTCCCTACCGCGATCACCCTCGCCGCGGCCGACGCCGATCTCGCGGCCGAGATCGCGCAGACACTCGCGCGCCCGCATTTCCGGCCCTACGTGTCGACCGACGTCATCGGCGCCGAGATCGGCGGCGCGGTGAAGAATATCCTCGCGATCGCCTGCGGCATCGTCGACGGCGCCGGGCTCGGGCTCAACGCGCGCGCGGCACTGATCAGTCGTGGCTTTGCCGAAATGACGCGTTTCGGCCTGGCGCGCGGCGCGCAGGCCGAAACGCTCGCGGGGCTTGCGGGGCTCGGCGACCTCGTCCTCACCTGCACCTCGTCGAACTCGCGCAATTTCGCGCTCGGCCAGGGGCTCGGGCGCGGCGAGCCGGCCGAAGTGCTGATGGCCGATCGCCGCACCGTAGCCGAGGGCGCGTTCAGCGCGCCGGTGGTCGCCGCCGCGGCGCGCGCCGACGGTATCGATATGCCGATCACCGAAACCGTCGCGCGTCTGGTTGCCGGCGAAACGCGCGTCGGTGACGCCATTCAGGCGTTGCTCAGCCGCCCGCTGCGACCCGAAGGGCGATGAATTGCTTCTCACAATTGCCTGCCTCCCTTCGTCGCGCTAAACTGCACGTCAGGGCAAAGCAGAAGGGGCGCCAGGCTTGAGCCACACGGACAGCGCAGCTGCGCCCCGATCGCCGGACGTTCCTTCGGGGGACGCGGACACGGCCGCGCTCGCCAAGGGCGGACGCACAAATTTCTTCGGCTTCATCCTGCGCCTCGTCGCGCGCCTGCCCTTCCTCTATGTCGCGGGCCGCTGGTACGGGCCCGAGGCGGTCGGGCGTTTCGCCTTTGCAGTGCTCGTCATCGAGCTGGTCGCACAGCTCGCGACGCTCGGCCTCAAGCGCGGCCTCGCCGAACAGCTCAGCGCCCCCGGGGCCGATCAGCGCACCGTCGTATGGGACGGCATGTTCGTCGCCTTTGTCGCGTCGGCGGCCGGGTCGGTGCTGCTGGTGCTGCTGCCGCAACTGATGTTCCCGTCGGGCAGTATCGACAGCACCGATCGCTGGATGGCGCTGCTCGTTTTC
>JAKFES010000306.1:0-15442 GCA_036675585.1 Burkholderiaceae bacterium | reverse complement strand
CCCGCCCGGACCGCCGTCCGCACGGCCTCCCAGATGCCGGTACAGCGCAATTTCGGACTCGGTGAGCGCCATCTTCGATTCCCGCCCGACGCAATTAACCTTTTGGTTAACAGTGTAGGGCGTCGGCTCGAGACCCGTCAAGTGCGCTTGAAGCACCCGCGCACGCACGCTACGATGCCTTTCTCACCATTCGGTTAACAAGGCACCGCATTCATGCCCCGCATCACGACCACCGTCGTCGGCTCGTACCCGATCCCCCAATGGCTCGTCGCCTCGCCGTCGGAGCAGGCGCTGGTCGACGCGACGCGCGTCGTGATCGGCATCCAGGAGCAGGCCGGGCTCGATCTCGTCTGCGACGGCGAGCTCTACCGCTTCGACCTGAACCACCCGGAAACGAACGGGATGATCGAGTATTTCGTTCGCCCGCTCGACGGCGTCACGCAGCGCATCTCCTTCGATTCGCTCATCGCCTGGCGCACGCGCAGCGGAATGCAGTTCCGCACGCGCCCGCCCGGCGTCGTGGTCGGCCCGATCGGCCACGGCGGACTCGATCTTCCGCTGGCGTGCGCGCGTGCGAAGGCGCTCGCGCGCAAGCCCTTCAAGTTCACCGTCACCGGACCGCACATGCTGGCCAAGACGCTGATCGACGAGCAGTACCGCGACCCGGCGGCTCTCGCGCACGCGCTCGCCGACGTGCTCGCGTCGCAGGTCGCGCATTTGGACGCCGACGTCGTCCAGCTCGACGAGGCGAACCTGCCCGGCCACCCCGACGAGTGGGAATGGGCAGCGTCGGCGATCAACCGCGTGCTCGACGCCGTGCGCGGAACGCCGGCGGTGCATCTGTGTTTCGGGAACTACGGCGGGCAGACCGTGCAGAAAGGAACCTGGGACCGGCTGCTGCGGTACCTGAACGCATTGCACGCCGATCACGTCGTGCTCGAATGCGCGCACCGCCCGCCCGAAGAACTCGCCGCGTTCACCGGGCTCGATCCGAAGATCGGCTTCGGGCTCGGCGTGGTCGACATCAAGGTCAACGACGTCGAGAGCGCCGACCACGTCGCGCGCTCGATCGAGCGCGCCGAGAAGACGCTCGGCGCCGGCCGCGTCCGCTACGTGCATCCCGACTGCGGCTTCTGGATGCTCCCGCGCTCGGTCGCCGACGCGAAGATGCGCGCGCTGGTCGCCGGACGCGACCGTTTCGAAGGCATCGCCCCGCGCGACGCATAAAGGAGTCCGACGATGACCGCCCTTCCCGACCGATTCGACGATGTCGAGGCGCTCGAGGCGTTCATGAGCGAGCCCTCGCCCGCTCTGGTCGCCGATCTCGCCCGCATCGACGGCGACATCCTCGTGCTCGGCGTCGGCGGCAAGATGGGGCCCACGCTCGCGCGCATGGCGCGGCGCGCGGCGCCGCAGCGCCGTGTCCTCGGCGTCGCACGCTTTTCCGATCCGGCGCTGCGCGCCTCGCTGGAACGGCACGGCGTCGAATGCATCGCCTGCGACCTGCTCGAGCGCGATGCGCTCGCCCGCCTGCCCAATGTGCGCGACGGCGTGCGCAATGTGGTGTTCATGGCCGGGCACAAGTTCGGCGCGGCCGACAACGCCGCACTCACGTGGATGATGAACGTCGGCGTGCCGATGAACGTCGCCGAGACCTTTCGCGAGGCGCGAATCGTCGCCTTCTCCACCGCGTGCGTCTATCCGTTCGTTCCGGTCGACGGCCCGGGCGCCGACGAGAGCACGCCGCCGATGCCGCCCGCGGGCGACTACGCGAACTCGTGCGTGGGACGCGAGCGCATGTTCGAGTACGGCTCGCGCAGGTACGGAACGCCCGGCCGCTTCGTTCGCCTGTCGTACGCGATCGACCTGCGCTACGGCGTGCTGTACGACGTCGCCTCGACGGTGTTCGAGCAGCGCCCGCTCGACCTGACGATGGGCCATGCGAACGTGATCTGGCAGGGCGACGCGAACGAGCAGTCGCTGCGCCTGCTCGCGCACTGCACGACGCCCGCGACGCCGATCAACATCACCGGCCCCGAGCATACGAGCATCCGCTGGCTGGCGAGCGAGTTCGGCAAGCGCTTCGGCAAGGCGCCGCACTTCACCGGGCGCGAAGCGCCCACCGCGTGGCTCGAGGACACCACCGAAGCGCAGCGCCTGTTCGGCCAGCCGCGCGTGCCGATCGAACGGATGATCGACTGGGTCGCCGACTGGATCGAACGCGGCGGACCGAGCCTGAACAAGCCGACGCATTTCGAGACGCGCGATGGAAAATACTGACGCGAAGAAGCACGAGGGCAAGCACCGATGAAGGGTCGCGCGCGCGCACCCGCGCCCGCCGGGTCGATCGAGCCGCTGCAGGCGGGCGACCTCTGCGGCGCGCTCGAGTTGTCGCGCTCGGCCGGGTGGAACCAGAACGAAGCCGACTGGCGAACGATGCTCGCGCTCGGCCGGGGATGGGGCATTCGCGCACTCGACGGGCAATCGCGGCCGCGCCTGGCCGCATCGATCGTCGTGCTGCCCTACGGCACCCGCTTCGCCTGGGTCAGCATGGTGCTGGTGCTGCCCGAATTCCGCCGGCGCGGATACGCATCGCGGCTGCTGCGCCACGCGCTCGCCGAACTGGCGCGCACCGGCCGCGGCGCGATTCTCGATGCCACGCCGCAAGGGCACGCGGTGTACGTGCAGGAGGGCTTCGTCGACAGCTGGGGGTTCCGGCGCTACCGGCGCGAAGCGCGCGCGAGGCACGAGACGGCGACCGCGAACCCGCCCACGCGCGCGCTGTCGGCGAGCGACTGGCCGGCGATCGCAGCGCTCGATCGCCCCGCCTTCGGCGCCGAGCGCGAACCGCTGTTGCGCGCCCTCGCCGCGCGGCTGCCCGCGGCGGCTCGCGTCGCCGAACGCAACGGACGCCTGGTCGGCTTCGTGCTCGCCCGCGAGGGCCGGGAGGCGAGCCAGATCGGGCCGCTCGTCGCCGACGACGAAGACGCAGCGCGTGCCTTGCTCGACGCCGCGCTCGCGGCACTCGACGGGCCCGTCTACATCGACGCAACCGACCGCCACAGCGCGCTGGTGCCGTGGCTCGAGGCGCGCGGCTTCGCCTTCCAGCGCCCCTTCACGCGAATGCTGCACGGACTCGAACACGCGCCCGGCGACGCGGCGACGATCTTCGCCGTCGCCGGGCCGGAGCTCGGCTGAAGACCACGCCGCCGCGTACCGCGGGCGCCCGCGCGCGCTGGGCGCGCCGTTTCGGCAGCGCCGGCGACCGGGCCTACTTCGGCATCCGGATCGAACGATCGAGGAACTCGTTCGTGTACACGGTCTTGACGTCGAAGGTCCTGTCGAGCCCGACGTACTCGCGCACCAGTTCGTAGTCGTCGTGCATGCGCTTGTCCTCGTGGATGCCGAGCGCCACTTCACGCGAGAACTTGTCGCTCATCAGCACTTCGACGAGCTTCCAGTTGGCGAGCTCGTTGTCGAACTTGAGCGCGCCGTTGGCGTCGACCAGCGCCTGCACGCACGGCTCGGGCTTCTCGACGCACTCGGCAAACGCGCGTTGCGTGACCTTGACGAACTTGCCGATCAGCGGCCGGTTCGCCTCGAGGAACTTCGCGTTGACGATGATCGAATTCCCGTACGGGTTCAGCCCTGCGTCGCGCCAGGCGAGAAAGCCCATGTCGTCGCCGAGCTCGCGCTGGAAGACGTGATGGAGGTTGTAGAACGAGGTCGTGATGTCGACCGACCGCGCCTTGAGCGCGGCGAGCTTGCCGTTCGCATCGATGTTGACCCAGGTGACCGATTTCGGATCGACGCCGTTGGCCTTCGCCAGCGCCGGCCACATCACGCGCGCGCCGTCGGCGGCCGGGTTTCCGATCTTCTTGCCGGGGAAGTCCTTGACGCCGTGGATGCCCGAGCTCTTCAGCCAGTACATCCCCTGCGGCGAATTCGCGTAGACGTTGTAGACCGCGACCGTGTCGGCGCCCTTGCCCTTCGCCACCAGCACGCCCGCCATGTCGGCCAGCCCGATCGGATTCGCGCCCGCACCGACTTTCTGCGTGGCGAGCGCGGAGCCCTTGCCGGGCTCGAGATTGAGTTCGATGCCTTCCTTCGCGTACCAGCCGAGTTGCTTGGCGTAGTAGTACGGCGCGTGGTCTCCGCCCGGCACCCAGTTCAGGACGAAATCCAGCTCCTGCTGGGCCATCGCCGGGGACGTCGCGAGCGCCGCCGCCGCGACGGCCGCACTCGTCATTGTTCGCAGGTTCATGCTCTCTCCTCGTTGGTCAACCGATTCCGATCGGCAGCTTTCCGTTGCCGCAGCGCGATCCCGGCGACGGGTTTGACGCCCCGGCGCCGCTGCGCTAGAGTAAATTAACTGCCTGGTTACAATCCAGTGGGATATTAGCTCCGAATCGCTTCGGCGAACCGCTTCGCGCAAACGCGCCCGCCCTCGGCACTTTCCCGTATCGTTCCGTACGTTTTTCCGCATTTTCCCGCCATGTCGCTTCACCGGTCGGAATGGCCCGCCGAAGTCCTCGCCGCGTTGCAGCGCGGGACGGTGATCCCGGCGCATCCGCTCGCGCTCGACGCGTCGCGCAAGCTCGACCCGGTGCGCCAGCGCGCGCTCACCCGCTACTACATCGATGCGGGCAGCGGCGGACTCGCCGTCGGCGTGCACTCGACGCAGTTCGCGATCCGCGACGTCGGGCTGTACGAACCGGTGCTCGAGCTCGCCGCCCGCAGCGCGCGCGAATGGACCGAACGACCGCTCGTGATGCTCGCCGGACTCGCCGGCCGCACCGAGCAGGCGATCGGCGAGGCGCGCATCGCGCTCTCGCACGGATACCACGCAGGGCTGCTCTCGCTCGGCGCGATGAAAGGCGCGACGATCGACGAACTCGTCGCCCATTGCGAGGCGATCGCCCGGGTGATTCCGCTCGTCGGCTTCTACCTGCAGACGGCGGTCGGCGGCATCGCGCTGCCCGCCGAGTTCTGGCGGCGCTTCGCGTCGATCGACAACGTGGTCGCGATCAAGATGGCACCCTTCGATCGCTACCGTACGCTCGACGTGATCCGCGGCGTCGTTGCCGCCCGCGCCGAAGACCGCGTTGCGCTCTATACGGGAAACGACGATCACATCGTGCTCGACCTGCTCGCGCCGTTTCGCGTTCGCCGCGACGGCGAGGACGTCACGGTTCGCATCCGCGGCGGCCTGCTCGGCCATTGGAGCGTGTGGACGAGGAACGCGGTCGAGCTGCTCGATCGCATCCACGGCGCGATCGCCGCGCAGCGCGTCGACGCCGAACTGCTCGCCCTCGATTCGCGCGTGACCGACTGCAACAGCGCGTTCTTCGACGTCGCCCACGCGTTCGCCGGCTGCATTCCCGGCTGCCACGAGGTGCTGCGCCGCCAGGGGCTGCTCGCCGGTACCTGGTGCCTGGACCCCTGCGAGTCGCTGTCGCCCGGGCAGGCCGGGGAAATCGACCGCGTGTACCGCGACCACGCCGACCTGTGCGACGACGCGTTCGTGGCGGCGAACCTGAACCGATGGCTCTCGTGAGCGCGACCCGGCGATGAACGACCGCACCGGCGCCGCGGTCGGCCGCTACACGCTGGCGATCCTCGCGCACCTCGTCCTGCTCCTCGCCTGGTATCTGTTCGTGCGGCTCGGCGACGTGCCGAAGTTCGTGATGCCCTCGCCGGGCGCGACCTTCCAGGCGCTGCTCTCGCCGAACTACGACTGGTGGGCCAACATCCTCGTCACCGGCACCGAGATCTTCGGCGGCTACCTGCTCGCGCTCGTCATCGGCGTCGTGCTCGCGCTCGTGTTCACCTGGTCGCGCACGCTCGAAGCGCTGCTGCTGCCGGTCATCGTGACGCTGAACATGATCCCGAAGGTCGCGCTCGGCCCGCTGATCATCGTCTGGTTCAAGTACGGCGTGTTCCCCAACACGGTGATGGCGTTCTCGATCGCGGTGTTCCCGATCCTGCTCACGACCGCGCGCGGGTTGCGCGAGATCGAGCCCGAACTGCTCGATCTCGTGCGTTCGCTGCGCGGAACGCGCTGGCAGCTGTTCACGAAGATCCAGTTGCCCGGATCGCTGCCGTACATCTTCGCCGGCATGAAGGTCGCCGCGATCCTCGCCGTCGCCGGCGCGATCGTCGGCGAGTTCCTCGGCTCCGACAAGGGCCTGGGCTACCTGATGCTGCAGGTACAGGTCACGCTCGACACGCCGGCGATGTTCATGGCGGTGCTGCTGATCACGCTGCTGGGCATGGTGCTGTACGGGCTCGTCCTGCTGCTCGAACGCCTGTTCGTTCCGAAGGACGCTCGCATCGGATGACCACGGAGCCTTTCATCCACCTCGCCGGGGTGCGCAAGGTCTACCGCACCGGCCGCGCCGAACACCTGGCGATCTCCGACGCGACCTTCGACGTGCAGCCCGGCGAGCTGGTGTCGCTGGTCGGGCCCTCCGGATGCGGCAAGTCGACGCTGCTCAAGGTGCTCGCGGGGCTGCACCCGCACGACGGCGGCGAAGTGCGGATCGGATCGGCCACGCACCCGTTCGACCCGGCGCGCGACATCGGCATGGTGTTCCAGGCCCCGCTGCTGCTGAAGTGGCGGCGCATCCTCGACAACGTGCTGCTGCCGGCCGAGCTGCTCGGGCTGCCGATGGCCGAGTCGCGCGAGCGCGGGCGCGCGCTGCTCGCGCTCGTCGGGCTCGAGGGCTACGAGGACAAGTATCCGTACGAGCTCTCGGGCGGGATGCAGCAGCGTGCGGCGATCGCGCGCGCGCTGGTGCACGACCCGAAGCTGGTGCTGATGGACGAGCCGTTCGGCGCACTCGACGCGTTGACGCGCGAGAAGATGAACCTCGAGCTGCTGCGCATCTGGAAGGAATCGGGCAAGACCATCGTCTTCGTCACGCACGGCATCTCGGAGGCCGTCTTCCTCGGTACGCGCGTCGTCGTGTTCACGGCGGGCCCGGCTCGCATGGCCGACAATTTCGAGATCGACCTGCCCCGCCCGCGCACGCTCGACATCAAGACGCACGAACGCTTCGGCGCGTACACGCGCCGCATCTACAAGCTGCTCGGCATGGAGTGAGGCGCCGCCGCTTGCCGGCGTGCGCGGCGACGCGCTCTCAGTCGCGCACCAGGTACCCGAGCACGAGATCGGTCATGTGCGACAGGCGCTCGACCTTCGCCTTCGGCGAAAGCAGATCCCGGTCGAACACCGTCGACAACGTGAACGAATTGCTCAGGTAGAAATACGACAGGCCGGCGATCGAGATGTACAGCTGCACCGGGTCGACGCCGGCGCGGAACACCCCGGCCTTGCGCCCGCGCTCGAGCACCTCGGCGATCAGCGCCACGAACGGCGAATGCAGCGTTCGCACCATCGAGGACTTCCTCAGGTGTTTCGCGCGGTGCAGGTTCTCGGTGTTGAGCAGCGTAAGGAACTCGGGGTTCGCGATGTAGTAATCCCAGGTGAACGCGATCAGGCGCCGGATCGCCTCGGTCGGCTCGACGCGCTCGAGGTTCAGCTGGTGCTCTTCGGCACGGATGCGGCGATAGGCGCCTTCGAGCACGGCCAGGAACAGCGCGTCCTTCTGCCCGAAGTAGTAGTACAGCATCCGCTTGTTGACGTTCGCGCGCGCCGCGATCCGGTCGACGCGTGCGCCGTCGAGCCCGTGGCGCGCGAACTCGTGCGTGGCCGCGGCGAGAATCGCTTCCTGCGTCGCTTCGGGATCGCGCGTGACGGCGCTACGGCTTCGGGCGCGGGTTGCCATGGCGGGCAATGCTACCCGAACGATCCGGCGCTGCGGATCAGGCTACGCGTCCCGCGAGCAGCGCGAGCGGCCAGCGCACCGATCGGAGCGTCGACGGTGCACCCCATTGCGCGCGCAGCGACGGTTCGATCTCGTCGACCGGATCGAGCGCGCGCGCCTGGCGGAACCGGACCACCGAAGACCAGCTGCGGAAGTAACCGAGCAAACGATCCGCGTTCCACCGCACGTCGATCGAGAACGACGGCGCCGCGATGCGCTCGAACGGAAAAGCGAGCTCGCGATAGCCGTTCTCGACGTGACGCCGCTCTTCGGGCCACCACGGCGCCATGTCGGCGCGAAACCGCTGCACGAGCGCGTCGAGCGCATCGCCTTCCACGTGCAGCGGGCCGTAGGTCCACGCCGCGAGCACGGCCGCCGGTTTGGCGACACGACGCACCTCGGCGTAGAAGCGTTCGAGATCGAACCAGTGCAGCGCCTGCGCGACGGTGACGAGATCGGCGCACCGATCGGCGAGCCCGCTTCGCTCGGCCGGTGCGACCCGGTACTCGACGCGCGGATGCGGCGTCGCCTGCGCGATCTGCGCGGCGCTCGCATCGGTGGCAACGACCTGCGCGAAGCGCTCGGCGAGCTCGATCGACGCCTGCCCGCTGCCCGCGCCGCAATCCCATGCGAACTCGCGCGCCGCGCACTGCCGCGCGAGCCAGTCGAACAGCCCGGGCGGGTAGGTCGGGCGCGTATCGGCGTAGTCGGCGGCGACGGTCGAGAAATGGTCGCGGAACGTCGGGATCACGACCGCATCGTACCCCCCGCCGCTCAACGCGCAGACACGGGTTGCACGACGTCGGCAGCGGACGCGTCGCGCGGCTCGGCGAGTGCATCGAGCGCGCGCGCGACGAGCTCGCAGCATCGGACGAACGCATCGTCGGGCTCGCCCCACGGATCGGCGATCTCGGTAACGCCGGCGAAGCGGCCGAGCAACCACGTCTTCGAGGCGATCTCCGGATGGCGCCCGTGCAGTTCCTCGACGTTGGCCGCGTCCATGACGAACACCGCGCTGGCCGCGCGAATCGCCTCGGCGTCGAGCGCCCGGGAACGATGCCCGGCGAGGTCGACGCCGAATCGCGTGGCGATCGCCTGCAGCCGGCGCGGCGGGGCGCGCGGCGCCCTGACGTGCAGGCCCGCCGAGCGCGCACGCCCGGCGTCGCCGTGCCGCTCGTTCCAGTACCGCTCGGCGAAGGCGCTGCGACAGACGTTCCCGTGGCACACGAACAGCACCGAGTCGAGCACCGGACGTCGCCCGCGCTCGGCACGGCGCAATCGAGCCACCCCTTCGGTGCGCCGCACCTTGCGCCGCAGCTTGCCGATCGCGGCGCCCCCGTAGGCGCGGGCAGCCACCCACGCCTGGCCGACGGCGGGCAGCGGATCGCCCGGCCAGAACACGTCGTAGCGGATGCGCGGATCGAGGAACAGCCGCAGGCATTCGACGATCGACGCGAGCTTCGGCGGCGGTGCCACCCCGTCGACGTCGCGCCCTGCCTTGAGCACCGACGACAGGTACTCGATCTCGCCGGGGACGACGTTGCGGCACTGCAGCCCGACCGGATACGAGGACGGGCGCGGCGCGGGCGCCCGCCCGGCGAGGCAGTCGACCAGCGCCGCCGGGAAATCGACGCCGGCGTGCAGCGCGAGCGCGAGCGAGCCCCACAATCGGCCGTTGATCTCGACGAAGCGCGCGCGTCCGTCGGCGGCCGACACCCGGAACTCGACCATCGCGGCGCCCTCGAATCCGATCGCGTCGAGCAGCCGCTCGGCCTGCCCGACGAGCTCGGGCGCGGCGACGCTGGTTCGCAGCGCCGACCAGCCGCCGCTGAACGGGACCTCGTGCAGTCGCCGGTGTGCGAAAGCGAGCCGCGTGCCTCGCGCATGGCGCAGCACGAAGGCGCCGACGCCGTAGCCTGCGATGCGCTCCTGCACGATCCATGCGTCTCCGCGCTCGTCGAGCTCGTCGATCGCGTCGAGCAGGTCCGCGCGGTTCGCGACGAACCGCGTCTCGCCCTTGCGATAGCGCTCGCCGTCGAGGCGATTGTCGGTGCGCACGACGTAGGGCGGGCGCAGCGCCTGCGTCGCGTCGACCGAGAACGCCGTCGGCGCGCATTCGATGCCCAGCTCGAGCGCCCGCGCGGTCGCGATCCGCTTGCTCAGCACGGCGGGCAGCGACGCCGCGGGCGGGATCGCCGCCGTCACCCCCGCGGGCAGCGATCGGGCGACGGCAGCGGCGCCGAGCAGCGCCGCTTCGGACAATGGAAGGACGACGTCGTGTCGCGCCGCGCACTCGAGCAGCCAGGTGCGGAACGACGACTGCTCGCGCCACGGATCGGGCGAGCGTTCGATGCGCGAGCAGAAGCGCGACCAGGCGGCCGCGGGCAGCGGACGGTCGTACGGGAGCGCCCCGGTCACCGCGTGCCCGGCGCGGCCGAGCGAGCGGATCGCGCCCAGTGCGGCCATTTCGTGCGCGTCGGTGACGAGGATCCGCACGTCAGTGCCTCAAGCGCCAGGACAGATGATGGGTCAGCATCTGGAACTGCGCGACCGAGGTGTCGGCACCGATGCCGTACCGGCGCAGCTCCAGCGGCGCGTCGGCGTCCCGGTTCGGCCCGCTGCGCGTCGAGACGGCGATCGACACGCCGCGCCGCGCGAGCCGTTCGACGTCGCTGCGATCGTAGTCCGCCGGAGTCCCGTTGGGATACGCGAACGAGCGGCACGCGATGCCGGTCAGCGCCTCGACGGCGCGAATCGACCCGGCGATCTCGGCCTCGCGTTCGCCGGCGTCGAGCCGGCTCAGGATCGCGTGCGACACCGTATGCGCGCCGAAGTCGACCAGACCCGAAGCGACCATGCGCCGGATCTCGGTCGGGCCCAGCATCCGGTACGGCGAGTCCCGATCGATCGATCGATCGGGGTCGTCGCCGAGCGCTTCGACGAGCGCGCGCGTGCGCTGCACGAGCGCGCGGTGCGGGTGCGCTTTCAGCGCGACCTGCAGCCGGGCGCCGGCGCGGGCGCGCATCGACGCGCCGCGCAGGTCGTAGAGCGCGCCGTCCCAATCGAGCCGTGTCCGCGCGGTGCGCGCGAGCGCGTCGTTGAGCCGACAGAACCACATCGTCTCGTCGGTGCCGACGAGCCCGGTGACGAGGAAGACGGTCGCCGGAAGATCGAACTCGCGCAGCACCGGCAGCACGACGTCGAAGTTGTTGCAGAAACCGTCGTCGAAGGTGAGCGCGACGACCGGTGGGCCGTCCTGCGCCGGGGCGTCGAGGACCTCGCGCAGCGGAACGACGCGGCAGCGCGCCTTCAGGTACGCCATCTGCCGGCGAAAGACGTCGGCATCGACGAAGCACCAGTCGGCCACCGCAAGCGGCTCGCCGACCACGGCGTGGTAGACGAGGATCGACGCGGTGCGGCCGTGGAAGACCCGGTGGTACAGCCAGGGCGCGCGAGTCTGCGCCGCAATTCCGTAGGCCAGACGCTTCAGCACCGACACCCCCGCTCGATCGCGCCCCCTGGGGTCGCCGAGTCTGTCAAATCGATCCCGCGCGCGCATCCTCCAATCGGGGGATGGACGGCCGGCTTCTCACGGCCGGCCGAGCGCTGCCGCCACCCACTGCGCGCCGACGTGCTCGTACAGGATGCCCACGCCGATGCCCAACAGCAACAGTCCGCCGAGCACTTCGGCGCGTCGACCGGCGAGCGCGCCGAGCACGCGGCCGAGCATGACGCCGACGGCGACCATCGTGAGCGTCGTCAGGCCGATCGCGGCCGCGACCGGGACGATGTCGATGTCGAGGAAAGCCAGCCCGACGCCGACGGCCAGCGCGTCGATGCTGGTCGCGAAACCCGTCATCGCGAGGATCCAGAACGAATGCCGCGCGAGCTTCGGGCCCTCGTCCGTTTTCGAATCGTCGAGACCGGCGACGATCATGCGGATGCCGAGCACCGTCAGCAGCCCGAACGCGATCCAGTGGTCCCACGCCGAAACGTGATCGGCGGCGATCGAGCCGAGCAGCCAGCCGGCGATCGGCGTGGCGGCCTCGATCGTGCCGAAGATGAAGCCGGTCCGCAGCGCTTCGCGCCACCGAGGGTTGCGCAGCGCCGTCCCCTTGCCGATGGCGGCGGCGAAGGCATCGGTGGACATCGCCAGGGCGAGCAGTGCAGTGGAAGCGAGATTCATCGCGAGCGATCGGATCGGGCACGGGCCACGGCGAGCCGGACGTGCCCGACGCGGTCGTGCCGGCCCGCCGATGGTAGCAGCCGGCCCGTTCCGATCTCGCCGCGCCGCGTCGGGCCGGCCGTTTGCGACGAGCATCGGCTACCGTCTGCAAGAGGTGCGCGATGCCCGTTCGACGAATTCCCCCCGCAGCTCTTCCGCATCCCGATACCGCCGATCCCCCGCGACGCAGGTTCCTGATCGGAGCGAGTGCCGCGGCGGCGGGAGCGGCATTCGCACGCGAGACGTCGGCCGCCGCTGCGGCCGTCGAGCACCCGGTGCCCGACGATCCGAGCAAGGTTCCGGGCGTTGCGCTCGAGGACACCAGTTACGGCACCCGGTCGCAGTTCGAGAACGAGGTTCGCACCCGCTACCCCACGGCGACGCCGTTGTCGTCGTGGACGTTCACGCCGCTGCAGAACAGCATCGGCATCCTGACGCCGTCGGGGCTGCATTTCGAGCGCAGCCACGCGGGCACGGCGATCGTCGACCCGTCTCGTCACTCGCTGTTCCTGCACGGCATGGTGGCCCGGCCCAGGAAGTGGTCGATGAGCGACATCCGCCGCTTTCCGTCGGTCTCGCGGCTGCTGTTCATCGAGTGCTCGGGCAACGGGCTCACCGAGTGGTCCAAGCCGACGCTGAAGACCGTCCAGGGCACGCACGGACTCACGTCGACGTCCGAATGGACCGGCGTCGCGCTCGCGACGCTGCTCGAGGAGGCCGGCGTGCAGCCCGGTGCGAAATGGATCCTCGCCGAGGGCGCCGACGGTGCCGCGATGACGCGCAGCATCCCGCTCGACAAGGCGATGAAGGACTGCCTGGTCGCGTGGGGACAGAACGGCGAAGCGCTGCGCCCCGAGCAGGGCTACCCGCTTCGACTGATCGTGCCCGGCTTCGAAGGCAACATGCACATCAAGTGGCTGCGTCGCCTGCAGGTCGCCGACGCCGCCTTCATGACACGCGAGGAAACCTCCAAGTACACCGACCTGCTTCCCGACGGCAAGGCGCGACAGTTCACCTTCGAGATGGAAGCCAAGTCGGTGATCACCTCCCCGTCGGGCGAAATGACGCTGTCCGGCGCCGGCTTCCACGAGATCAGCGGGCTCGCCTGGTCGGGCCGCGGCCGGATCACGCAGGTCGACGTCTCGGTCGACGGCGGCCGGTCGTGGCAGCGCGCGACGCTGCAGGAACCCGTGCTGCCGATCTGCCACACGCGCTTTCGGCTGCCGTGGCAATGGGACGGCAAGGAAACGATCCTGCAGAGCCGATGCACCGACGAGACGGGCTACCGGCAGCCGAGCATCGGCCAGCTGGTTGCCGTTCGCGGACTCAACGGTCCGATCGGTTCGATCTACCACCTCAATGGAATCCAGAGCTGGAAGGTCGCCGCCGACGGGAGAGTGTCCAATGTCCACCATTCCTAGAGCCGCTCGCGCACTCGTCGCGCTGCTCGCCGCCGCCGGATGCGCGGTCGCGCTCGCGCAGCCCGGCAAGGCACGATTCGGCTTCGGTGCCGAACCGTCGAAAAGCGAGCTCCAGCGATTCGTCTCGCCGCTGCCCGACGGCCGCGGCCTGCCGCCCGGTTCCGGGTCGGTCGCCCGCGGCAAGCAGATCTACGAGGCGAACTGCCTCGTCTGCCACGGCGACGCGCTGCAAGGCGGCGCGCAGGGCGACCGCCTCGTCGGCGGCCGCGGCACGCTGGTCAACGCCGATCCCCAGCGCGCGCCGGTGAAGACGGTCGAAAGCTATTGGCCGTACGCGACGACGCTGTTCGACTACATCAAGCGCGCGATGCCCCTGACCGCGCCGGGCACGCTCAGCGACGACGACGTGTACGCGGTCACCGCGTACATCCTGTCGCAGGCGAACGTCGTCGGAAACGACGCGGTGCTCGACGCGGGCAGCCTCGCCGCGGTGCGCATGCCCAATCGCGAAGGTTTCGTTCCCGATCCGCGTCCCGAGACCTTTCCTGCGCCCTGATGCCGAAGGAGAGCACTCGATGCACTACGTAGATGGTTTCCTCGCCGCGGTACCCACCGCGAACCGCGAGCGTTTTCGCAAGCATGCGGAGGAGGCGGCCGCCGTCTTTCGCGAACATGGGGCACTGAAGGTCGTCGAATGCTGGGGCGACGACGTGCCCGACGGGAAGTGGACGTCTTTTCCGCTCGCCGTGCAGCGCAAGGACGACGAAACGGTCGTGTTCTCGTGGATCGTCTGGCCGTCGCGCGAAGTGCGCGACGAAGCGATCCAGAAAGTGATGGCCGACCCGCGCGTGCAGCCCGACCGCAACCCGATGCCCTTCGACGGCAAGCGGCTGATCTACGGCGGGTTCCAGATGATCGTCGACATGTGACGAGCGATCGTCGTCGCAGCGCCGCGAACGCGGCACGGCGCCGGAAACGCGGCATCTCGCCGCCGGGCGCTCGGCTTGCGTAGGCAAGTCGCTCGTCCGCAACCGCGCGGACACGGAGCCACCCGCCCGACTCGAAAAGCTTGCAGGTCATTCAGGTCTGCACCAGGAGGTTCGATGCGTGCAATGACCTATCGCGGTCCCTATCGGGTTCGTGTCGTCGACAAACCGATGCCCCGCACCGGATGAGCCGCATGCGCCTGTTGATCTTTTCGTCGCTCTATCCCAGCACGACCCGGCCGCGGCACGGAATCTTCATCGAGAACCGGGTCCGCCATCTCGCGGCGGCACCGGGGGTCGAGATCAAGGTCGTGTGTCCCGTGCCGTGGTTTCCGTCGGCGTACACGCGCTTCGGCCGCTACGCGACGTTCGCCGGCGTGCCGCGCCGCGAAGTGCGCTACGGAATCGAAGTGCACTATCCCCGCTTTCCGGTGATCCCGAAGATCGGGATGTCGGCGGCGCCGTTGCTGATGGCGACGGCGACGCGTCGCACGCTGCGCGGCCTGATCGAGCACGGGTTCGATTTCGACCTGATCGACGCGTACTACTTCTATCCCGATGGCGTCGCGGCCGCCCTGCTCGGCACGCGCCTGCGCAAGCCGTTCGTCGTCAGCGCGCTGGGCACCGACATCAACGTGCTGCCGCAATACCGCCTGCCACGCACGATGATCCGGCCCTTGGTGAAATAGACCTCTTCCCGAACCTGCACCATCTCGTCCCAGCCCGCGAGCTCGCGATTCATCTCCTCGAGGAACTTGCCCTCGCTACCTGTTGCGGACGATTTGGGTGTCGCCTTTGCCATGCGCCTGTCGCGGAATGATTCTAGCCGCGCGTGCTTCGCGGCGCCATCGCGGTAGGCCTCGCGTCCGGCGAGTCCGCGCCGATGCCAGAGCAGGGGGTGATCGCCAGCGTGAACCTGGCCAATGTCGACCTCGACGCCTGGACACATGTGCTCGGCGAAGCCGCGGCGCCCGGCGCCGG
>JAKFES010000200.1:0-2313 GCA_036675585.1 Burkholderiaceae bacterium | reverse complement strand
GGATACCCGCGAAGCGGCATCGCGCGAGGCTGCGCCCTCGGGCGCGCCCGAACGCCGCCGCACGACCCTCGGCGTACGGCCTGCCGGCGCGACGGCGACGGTTACAATGGCGGCCCGCCGCGTGCGCCGACGCGCGGCGCGGGCGCGCGATGCGCGGCTTCGACGCCGCACTGTCGTTCGCGCCCGCTGCTGCGCCCGGGCGCCGTCCCGGTGCGCCTCCCCTTCAGAGGATCCTGCCATGAGCCTGCGATGCGGCATCGTCGGCCTGCCGAACGTCGGCAAGTCGACCCTATTCAACGCGCTGACGAAAGCGGGCATCGCCGCGGAGAACTACCCGTTCTGCACGATCGAGCCGAACGTCGGCATCGTCGAGGTCCCCGACCCGCGGCTCGAAGCCCTCGCCCGGATCGTGAAGCCGCAACGCACGCTGCCGGCGACGATCGAGTTCGTCGACATCGCCGGGCTCGTCGAAGGCGCCTCGAAAGGCGAAGGCCTGGGCAACCAGTTCCTCGCGCACATCCGCGAGACCGACGCCGTCGCGCACGTCGTGCGCTGCTTCGACGATCCGAACGTCGTGCACGTCAGCGGCCGGATCGATCCGCTGCACGACATCGAAGTCATCGACACCGAGCTCGCGCTCGCCGATCTGGCCACCGTGGAAAAGGCGCTTGCGCGCTACTCGAAGGTCGCGCGCTCGGGCGGCGACAAGGAAGCCGCGCGGCTCGTCGCCGTTCTCGAGAAGTGCCGCGACGCGCTCGACCAGGCGCAGCCGGTGCGCTCGATCGACCTGTACGACGAGGAAAAGGCGCTGATCCGTCCGTTGTGCCTGATCACCGCGAAGCCGACGATGTACGTCGCGAACGTGCTCGAGCACGGATTCGACGACAACCCGTATCTCGACGCCGTGCGCGAGCGCGCGACGCAGGAAGGCTCGATCGTGGTTCCGGTGAGCGCGGCGATCGAGGCCGAGATCGCCGATCTGCCCGACGAAGACAAGACGGTTTTCCTCGCCGACATGGGAATGGACGAACCGGGCCTGAACCGCGTGATCCGTGCCGCATACGCGCTGCTCGGGCTGCAGACCTATTTCACCGCCGGCGAGAAGGAGGTGCGCGCGTGGACGGTCCGCGCCGGAGCGACCGCCCCGCAGGCGGCCGGCGTGATCCACACCGATTTCGAGCGCGGCTTCATACGCGCCGAGACGATCGCATACGACGATTTCGTCACGCTCGGCGGCGAGGCAGGCGCGAAGGAGAAGGGAAAGATGCGCCTCGAGGGCAAGGACTACGTGGTGCGCGACGGCGACGTCATGCACTTCCGGTTCAACGTCTGATTCGGTGCCGCACCCTGGCGCCCGGAGTTATGATTTTTGCATCCGATCGCCCGCGCCGGAGGCCAGCATGGGAAGCGCGACATTGCAGGGTCGGCTCTGGGGATCGCGCGCGCGCGACTTCGCCGCGCGTCTCGAACAACTGACGTTGCCGCTGTGCGGCGCCGTGCTCGATGCGGCGCGGGTCGCCCCCGGCACCCGCTTGCTCGATGCCGGTTGCGGCGCGGGGCTCCTGCTGCTGCTGGCGCATCTGCGCGGAGCGCGCACGAGCGGCCTCGACGCTTCGGCCGCGCTGCTCGCCGTCGCGCGCGAGCGTCTGCCCGAGGCCGACCTGCGCGAAGGCGACCTCGAGGCGCTGCCCTTCGCCGATGCCTCGTTCGACGCCGTCACCGCGGTGAACAGCATTTTCTACGCGGCCGACATGGATGCCGCGGTGCTCCAACTGGCCCGCGTCGTGCGGGCCGGCGGCCGCGTGGTCGTGACCGCGTGGGGGCCGCCCGATCGCTGCGAATTCCTGCGCGACGTCATGCCGGCGGTCGCACCGCTGATGCCGCCGCCACCGCCGGGCACCGCGCAAGCGCATCCGGGCGCGCTCTCGGAACCGGGTGCGCTGGCGGGCGTTCTCGAGAAGACCGGACTTCGCGTCGTCGGCCAGGGCGAGGTCGCGTGTCCTTTCGTCTTTCCCGACGCCGAAGCGTCGTGGCTCACCAGCGCCAGCGCCGGCGTCAACCGGTTGGCGATCGATCACAGCGGCGAGGAGGCCGTGCGCGCCGCGTTCGCGCAAGTCGACCGAACGCACGCGCGGGCCGACGGCAGCATCCGCTACGAGAACGTTTTCCTGTGGGCGGCAGGCGAACGAATCTAGGGCCTGTTCACACTACGATCGTCCCCGCGTGAGCCCGAAAAAAGCGCGCAATCCAGGCGCAAAGCGCAGCCGTGGCGGGGCCACGGCGAGCATTTGCAACGCCGAGTGCGCGCTTTTT
>JAKFES010000062.1:0-2316 GCA_036675585.1 Burkholderiaceae bacterium | reverse complement strand
GAGCACCGCGCGCCGCGACGACGAGGATCGCGATCTGCGCGAGCGCGCCCAGCAGTGTTCCCCAGACGAGGTTCACGAGACGCCCTTCGGGCCAGGCGACGAGAAAGACCGTCCCGACGAGCGCATTGGCCGCGGGCGCAGCGGCGGCGACGAGAAAACGCGACGCACTCGCGAGGGAATAACCGAGGTAGTCGGCAACGGTGTTGAAGGCGAACGTGAAGGCGAGAATCGCCAGCGCGTAATGCGTCGCATCCGCTACCGCCTCGCTGGCTCCTTTCGCCAGCCGTGAGGACAGCTGCGGCGATCCAAGTGACAGCGCGACCGAGCCGAGCAGCCCGACACCCGCGACGACCGCCAGCAGCGTCGCCCGGAACCGCCGCGCCGACTCGTCCTCGCCGTCGGCTGCCAGGCGCGCGAAGACCGGGAAAAACCCGGTCTGCAAAACGCCGCCGATCACGGCTGCGAAAAGCGTGGGAAGCGTGAGCGCCAGGTAATAGCCGTCGAGTTCGGCGCCCACGCCGAAATAATACGCAACGACGATGCTCTTCAGCAGGACGAAGCCATAGCTCGTCCCGGTGACGAACGTGATGAGCACGAAGGTCCGCTTCAAGAGCGGGCCTCCGCCGGCTCGCGCGCGCCTCGAGCCCGGTACAGCGACAGGTACTGCGCGATCATCCGCTGCGGCGTGTAGCGCTGCGCGGCGTCGGCCGCGGCGAGCTTGCCGAGCTTCATGCGCAGCTCCGGATCGCGAACGAGCGTTTCGAGGCCCGAAGCGAGTGCCGCCGGATTTTTCGGGTCGACGAGGACACCCAGTTCGCCGCCTCGGAGCATCTCCGGATTGCCGCCCACGCGCGTCGCCACGGCAGCCTTACCGGCAGCGAGCGCCTCGAGCAGCGAGTTCGAGAAGCCCTCCTCGTGCGATGCGCTGACGTAGACATCGGCAGCGGCGAGCAGTTCGGGGATATCGGTCCGCGGCCCGAGCCAGTCGATGATCGAATCCACCCGCTTCTCGCGCGCTCGCTGCGCCAGCGCGCGGCCGATGCCCCGGTCCTCGCCGACCAGCAGCAGCCGGATCCGGTGCTCGGCGGGGAGGATCGAGAGTGCATCGATGATCTCGGCATGGCCTTTATAAGGGATGAGGTTGGCGACGACGATCAGAACGATCTCGTCCTCCTCGATGCCGAGCGCTCGGCGATGCAGATCGCGGCGTACGCCTGCGGCAGCGAAACGATCGGCGACGAGGCCGTTGTGGATCACGCGGAACTTCTCGGGCTCCCCGCCCTCGCGCAGCAAGGTGTCGTCGCGCACGGCTTGCGCATTGGCCGTGACGACGTCGCTGAGTCGACTCGCCAGTTGGTCGGCGTATCGCCAACCCGGGACGCGCATCTGATGCGTATTGAGCGCGCGGCGACTGGTCACGATCAATCGCGTGCCGGCGAGGCGCCCCGCCACGGCAGCAAAGAAATTCGCCAACGGAAGAAACCCGTGAACCACCTGCGCCGACGAGGTTCGCAACAACCGGAACAGCCGCCAGTACGCACGCAGCAATTGCGCGAGCTTGAGCAGCCGCGGTGCACGCGAATCGTACTTGCCGCCGACGATCGGAATGCCCGCTGCCACGATTGCGGCGTGGAGCGGCCCGCTCTCTTCGAGCACGAACAGGACCGGTTCGAACTCGGTTCCGGACAGCCCGCGCATCAGCATCAGCAACTGCAATTCGGCCCCGCCCCTTCCCATCGAGCCGATCACGTAGACCACGCGGATGCTCACGCGCGCACCCCGCGTCGGCGTGCACGCAACAATTGTTCGTAATCCTCGATCGTTTGCCGCGCGATCGACGCGTACGAGAAATGCTCCTCGGCCTCGCGTCGTCCCCGCATTCCGAGCTCGGCCAACGCATCTGGATCGCGGATCGCCCGTCCGAGCGCTTCGCTCAGCCGGTCGATGTTCCTGGCGGGAACGAGCCAGCTCGATGCCCAGCCGGACAGCAGTTCCCGGGTACCCCCAATGTCGGTGGCCAGCACGGGGAGACCCGACGACATCGCCTCCAACACCACGTTGGGCATGCCTTCATGCAGCGACGGCAGCACGAGGAGATCGGCATTCCGGTACACCGACGGCATGTCGGCGCTGACACCGGCGAACTCGATCCGCTCGTCCAGGCCCCGTTCGCCGCACAGGCGACGAAGATTCTTCTCTTCGGGGCCCGCGCCGTACACCGCCAGTTTCCAGTCGCTCGCATTGCCGAGACGCGCCAGCGCCTCGAACAGCACGGACAGGCCCTTCTGTTCGTCGAGTCGCCCGACGAACAGCAGC
>JAKFES010000254.1:0-15876 GCA_036675585.1 Burkholderiaceae bacterium | reverse complement strand
GCATGCCCGCCGGCTCGTTCGGCAGCGTTCCGACGCCGGCGATCGTCGCGCCGATCGAGTTCACGATGCCGCGCGACGTCTACGCCGCGCTCGGCGGACACGTCGAGCGGATCCGCGCGCTGTCCGAGATCGTCGAGCACGAACGCCACCGGATCGCGCCTCTGCAGGCCGGCAATCCGTGGCCGCTCGCCGCGCCCGGCCGCGCCCGGCCGGCGCCGCGATGAACGCCGCGAGCGCCGCGCCGGCGAACGGCGCGCAGCGCAGCCGGCTGCCCGATGGCCGCTGGCATTTCCAGCACGGCCCGATCGACCTGATCATCGGCGCCGACGGCGACGATGCGGTGCTCGCCTCGGCGATCGAGTCGGCGTGGATGCGCTTCGGCGAAGTGCTCGCCGAGCTCGTGCGCGAGCTGCCGCTGCTGCGCACGGCCTGCCCGGTCGGGGGTGACGCGCCGCGCGCGCGCGGGCCGATCGCGCAGCGGATGATCGATGCGTGCACGCCGTTCGCGCGCCGCTACGGCGTGTTCGTCACGCCGATGGCGGCGGTCGCCGGCAGCGTCGCGCACGAGATCGTCGCATGCCTCGCGCGCGACGGGGTGCGGCGCGCGTGGGTGAACAACGGCGGCGATGTTGCGCTGTGGCTCGCCGAGGGTGCGTCGGTCGATGTCGGCGTCGTCGCGAACGCGTCGGCGCCGTCGATCGATGCGACGCTGCGCATTTCGCACGACGACGTGCCGCGTGGCATCGCGACCTCGGGCTGGCGCGGGCGCAGCCTGTCGATGGGGATCGCCGATTCGGTGACCGTTCTCGCGCGCAGCGCCGCCGAGGCCGATGCCGCCGCGACGCTCGTCGCCAATGCGGTGAACGTCGAGCACGAGGTCGTGCGCCGCATGCCCGCGTCGAGCGTGCGCGACGGCAGCGATCTCGGCGAGCGGCTCGTCACCGTGCAGGTCGGCGCACTGCCGGCCGACGCCGTCGACGAAGCGCTCGAGCGCGGCGCGCGGTTCGCCCGGCGCTGCCTCGACGACGGCCGCATCGTGCAGGCGATGTTGTCGCTGCAGGGCCGTTCCCGTATCGTCGCCGCTCGACCCATCGAGGCGCTGGCATGATCGAGACCCGACGCATCTGGATGCAGATCGAGGAGATCTTCCACGAGTTCGGCCCGCGCGGCGCACGCCCGCAGCGGCGCGGCGTCGTCGCCGTCGTACTGGCGAACCCGTTCGCGCATCGCTACGAGCCGCACATCGAGCCGATGATGGACGCGCTCCAGCCGCTCGGCGTGCAGCTCGCGCAGCGCCTGCTCGATGCGATGGCCATGCCGGCCGCCGCGGTCGAGTCGTACGGCAAGGGCGGGATCGTCGGCGCGGGCGGCGAGTCCGAGCACGGGCACCTGTGGCACGTTCCCGGCGGCTACGCGATGCGCACGCTGCTCGAGCAGCACGGCGTATCGACGAAGGCGATCGTTCCGTCGAACACGAAAGTCGGTGCGCCCGGTGCGCGCATCGACCTGCCGCTCACGCACGTGAACGCGAGCTACGTGCGCAGCCATTTCGACACGATCGAGGTCGGCGTGCCGGGCGCGCCCGCCGCCGACGAGATCGTCTTCTTCCTCGCGATGAGCACCGGTGCGCGCGTACACGAACGGGTCGGCGGGCTGCGCGCCGACCGGATCCAGGGCGTCGACGGGCTGCGCTAGCGCCTGGACGCCGATCACGAACGGAGACACCGATGCCAGCCGAACTGCGCAAACTGATCGTCACCGTCGACGAGGTCCACCGGGAGATGGGGCGCGACGTGAAACCGCCGACCCGGCGTGCGCTCGCCGTCGCCGTCATCGCCAATCCGTACGCGGGCCGCTATTCGGAGCAGCTCGACGAGCTGATGGCGATCGGCGAGGAGCTGGGTGCGCTGCTCGGCGCGCGCTGCGTGCAGGCGCTCGGCATCGATCCCGAGCGCGCCGAGAGCTACGGCAAGGCGGCGATCGTCGGCGAGCGCGGCGAGCTCGAGCACGCCGCGGCGATCCTGCATCCGCGGCTCGGCGCGCCGCTGCGCAAGGCGGTCGGCAAGGGCGCCGCGCTGGTGCCGTCGGCGAAGAAGATGGGCGGGCCGGGCACCGCGATCGACGTTCCGCTCGGCCACAAGGACGCGGCTTTCGTTCGCAGTCATTTCGACGCGATCGAGGCCCGGGTGCCCGATGCGCCGCGCGCCGACGAGATCGTCGTCGCCGTCGCGGTCACCGACAGCGGGCGGCCGCTCGCGCGCGTGGGAGGACTTCAGAAGAACGAGATCGAAGGCAAGGACGGATTGCGTTGAACGATCAACCACGGAGACGACCATGAGAAGAATGATTGCCGCGGCGCTGTTCGGCGCGCTCGCGACCGCCGGGGCCGTGCACGCCCAGGGACAGCAGCCGATCCGCATCGGAGAGCTCAACAGCTACAAGGCGCAACCCGCGTTCCTCGAGCCGTACAAGAAAGGCTGGGAGCTCGCGGTCGAGGAAGTCAACGCCGCGGGCGGGCTGCTCGGGCGCAAGCTCGAGGTCGTCTCGCGCGACGACAACGCGAATCCCGGCGACGCCGTGCGCGTGGCCGAGGAACTCGTCTCGCGCGAGAAGGTCGACCTGATCTTCGGAACGTTCCTCTCGCACATCGGGCTGGCCGTCACCGATTTCGCCCGCCAGCGCAAGGTGTTCTTCCTGGCCGCCGAGCCGCTGACCGACAAGATCACGTGGGCCGAAGGCAATCGCTACACGTTCCGGCTGCGTCCGACGACGTACATGCAGACGGCGATGCTCGTTCCCGATGCGCTCGCGCTGAAGAAGAAGCGCTGGGCGATCGTCTATCCGAACTACGAGTACGGGCAGTCGGCCGCCGAGACCTTCAAGAAGCTGATGAAGGCCCGGCAGCCCGACATCGAGTTCGTCGCCGAGCAGGCGCCCGGACTCGGGCGGGTCGACGCCGGCGCGGTCGTGCAGGCGCTCGCCGACGCGAAACCCGATGCGATCTTCAACGTGCTGTTCGGCGCCGACCTGACCAAGTTCGTGCGCGAGGGCACCACGCGCGGGCTGTTCCAGGGACGCTCGGTCGTCAGCCTGCTCACCGGCGAGCCCGAATACCTCGATCCGCTCAAGGACGAAGCGCCCGAAGGCTGGATCGTCACCGGCTACCCGTGGTACGGCATCGACATGCCCGATCACCAGAAGTTCCTCGACGCGTACCGCAAGCGCTGGAACGACTATCCGCGCCTGGGCTCGATCGTCGGCTACACGTCGGTCAAGTCGATCGCCGCGGCGATCGCCAAGGCCGGAAGCACCGACACCGAAAAGCTGATCGAGGCGTTCCGCGGCCTGCCGGTCGACACGCCGTTCGGGCCGATGACCTACCGCGCGGTCGATCACCAGGCGACGATGGGCGCCTACGTCGGCCTGACGACGGTGCGCGACGGCAAGGGCGTGATGAAGGACTACCGCTACGTCGACGGGGCCGCGGTGCTGCCCGACGTCGAGGCGACGCGCAAGCTGCGTCCGCAGGCGGCCGACTGACTTTCGCGCTGCGTGCGGTGCGCGCGCATCGGCTGCGCGCACCGCACGCGGGTCGCCGCTGCGCGGCGTTTCCTGCAGGCATCCTTCGATGATTTCCGGCCTCGCCGTACAGGCCCTGAACGGGCTCGCCGGCGCCTCCACGCTGTTCCTGCTCGCGGTCGGCCTGTCGCTGATCTTCGGCGTCACGCGGATCGTCAATTTCGCGCACGGCTCGATGTTCATGGTCGGGCTGTACGTCGCGTATACGTTCGCCGGGTTTCTCGGCGAGCACGTCGGCGGCGGCCTCGGTTTCTGGTCGGCGATCGTGCTCGCCGCGCTCGCCGTCGGCGTGCTCGGCGCGCTCGTCGAGGTCCTCGTGCTGCGGCGCGTCTACGGTGCGCCCGAGCTGTTCCAGCTGCTCGCCACCTTCGCCGTCGTGCTGCTGCTGCGCGACGTCGTGCTCGCCGTCTGGGGGCCGGACGACCTGCTCGGCCCGCGCGCGCCGGGGCTGCGCGGTTCGATCCCGGTGCTCGGACGCAATTTCCCGCAATACGAGCTGTTCCTGATCTTCGTCGGACCGCTCGTGCTCGGCGCGCTGTGGCTGCTGCTGCGCCGTACGCGGCTGGGCGTGCTGATCCGCGCGGCGACGCAGGACCGCGAGATGGTCGGCGCGCTCGGCGTGAACCAGGCGTGGCTGTTCACCGGCGTGTTCGCGCTCGGTTCGGCGCTCGCCGCGCTCGGCGGCGCGCTGCAGCTGCCGCGCGAGCCGGCCAACCTCGCGCTCGACCTGACGACGATCGGCGACGCGTTCGTCGTCGTCGTCGTCGGCGGCATGGGCAGCATCCCCGGCGCGTACCTGGCGGCGCTGATCATCGCCGAGATCAAGGCGCTGTGCTACGGGCTCGGCACCGTCGAGCTGTTCGGCACCTCGTTCGCGTTCTCCAAGCTCACGCTCGTCGTCGAGTTCATCGTGATGGCGGTCGTGCTGATCTGGCGCCCGTGGGGATTGCTCGGCAAGCCGCAGGGCGTGCTGCGCGGCGCCGCCGCCGGCGAAACGCCGCTGCGCCCGATGCGACGCGGCGCGGCGCTCGCGGTCGGCCTGTTCGTCGCCGCGCTCGCGATTCCGCCGCTCGTCGAATCGATGCCGTACCTGACCGTGCTGATGATCGACGTGCTGATCGCGGTGCTGTTCGCGACGAGCCTGCACTTCATCATGGGGCCCGGCGGGATGCATTCGTTCGGGCACGCCGCGTATTTCGGCCTCGGTGCGTACGGCGCCGCGGCGCTGCTGGCCGGCCTCGCGCTGCCGATGGAGCTTGCGCTGCTGCTGGGCCCGCTGCTCGCGCTCGCCGGCGCGGCGCTGTTCGGCTGGTTCTCGGTGCGCCTGTCGGGCGTGTACCTGGCGATGCTCACGCTCGCCTTCGCGCAGATCGTCTGGTCGATCGTCTACCAGTGGGACGAGGTGACCGGCGGCAGCAACGGGCTGATCGGCATCTGGCCCTCGGAACGCTTCGCGTCGAAGAGCGCGTACTACTACCTCACGCTCGCGCTCGTCGCGGCGAGCGTCTACGCGCTGCGCCGCGTGCTGTTCTCGCCGTTCGGCTACGCGATGCGCGCCGGGCGCGATTCGCCGCTGCGCGCCGAGAGCACCGGAATCGACGTCGTCGACGTGCACTGGAAGGGCTTCATCGTCGCGGGCTGGTTCTGCGGGCTGGCCGGCGCGCTGTTCGCCTTCGGCAAGGGATCGATCTCGCCGGAAACGATCCACGTCGGCCGCTCGATCGACGGCCTCGTCATGGTGCTGCTCGGCGGCGTGCAGACGCTCGCCGGCCCGATCGTCGGCAGCGCGGTGTTCACCTGGCTGCAGGACTCGGTGATCCGCACCACCGAGTACTGGCGTGCGCTGCTCGGGCTGGTCATCCTCGCGCTCGTCGTCGTGTTCCCGCAGGGCATCGTCGGCGGGCTCGCGTCGCTCGTCGAGCGGCTGCGCTGGCGCGCCGATGCGCCGGCGGGGATCCGCCCATGACCGCGCTGCTGCAGGTCGACGGACTGCGCAAGGCGTTCGGCGGCGTGCACGCGGTCGACGGCGTGGCGTTCGAGCTCGCCGCCGGCGAGCTGCTGGCGATGATCGGCCCGAACGGCGCGGGCAAGTCGACGTGCTTCAACATGATCAACGGCCAGCTCGCGCCCGATTCGGGCAGCGTGCGCTTCGACGGGCGCGAGATCGCCGGATGGCGCCCGCGCGACATCTGGCGGCTCGGCGTCGGGCGCACGTTCCAGGTCGCCGCCACCTACGCGTCGATGACCGTCGTCGAGAACGTGCAGATGGCGCTGCTCTCGCACCATCGGCAGCTCTACCGCTTGTGGGCGCGCGCCGCGGCGCTGCATCGCGACGAGGCGCTCGCGCTGCTCGACGCGGTCGGACTGCGTGCGCGTGCCGACGAGCCGTGCAGCACGCTCGCCTACGGCGACATCAAGACCGTCGAGCTCGCGATCGCGCTGGCGAACCGGCCCAAGCTGCTGCTGATGGACGAGCCGACCGCGGGGATGGCGCCGCAGGAGCGCAACGCGCTGATGCAGCTCACGCGCGACCTGGTCAAGGAGCGCGGGATCGGCGTGCTGTTCACCGAGCACAGCATGGACGTCGTGTTCGCGCACGCCGACCGGATCCTCGTCCTCGCGCGCGGCAAGCCGATCGCCGAAGGCCCGCCCGGCGAGATCCGCGACGACCCGAAGGTGCGCGAAGTGTATTTCGGCAGCGGCCGGCTGGTGCAGGGCGTGCGCGCGGCCGGCACGGCCCCCGCGCCGGTGCGCCCGGCGGAGGTGCGATGAGCGCGCCGCTGCTCCGCGTGCGCCGGCTCAACGCGTGGTACGGCCGCGCGCACGTGCTGTTCGACGTCGATCTCGAGATCGGCGACGGCGAGGTCGTCGCGCTGATGGGGCGCAACGGCGCGGGCAAGAGCACGACGATGAAATCGATCATGGGGCTGATGCCCGCCCGCACCGGAACGGTCGAGTTCGACGGTGCGCGCATCGACGGCCTCGAGGCGTTTCGCATCAATCGTGCCGGAATCGGCTACGTTCCCGAGGACCGGCGCATCTTCACCGACCTGACCGTGCTCGAGAACCTCGACGTCGGCCGCCGGCCGCCGCGCACCGGCGCGCCGACGTGGAGCGTCGAGCGGCTCTTCGAGCTGTTCCCGAATCTCGGCCGGATGCCCGAGCGCCCGGGCGGGCGCATGAGCGGCGGCGAGCAGCAGATGCTCAGCGTCGCGCGCACGCTGATGGGCAACCCGCGGCTGGTGCTGCTCGACGAGCCGTCCGAGGGCGTCGCGCCGGTGATCGTCGAGCAGATGGCCGACATGATCGTCGAGCTGAAGAAGCAGGGGCTGTCGGTGCTGCTGTCCGAACAGAACGTCGCGTTCGCGTCGGCGGTCTCCGATCGCGCCTACGTGCTCGAGAAGGGGCAGGTGCGTTTCGCCGGAAGCATGGCCGCGCTCGACGCCGACGAGGACGTGCGAAGGCAGTACCTGGCGGTCTGATCCGCACGCGGGCCCGGTCGGCGCGTGCATCGCAGGAGGAATGGAAATGGCCCTGGCCACGCAAGCGCAGAAATCGGGAAAGGTCGTCATCCGCAACATCGGCCTGCTGCTGTCGGGCGACATCGACGCGCCGATCCTCGACGCCGACACGGTCGTCGTCGACGACGGACGCATCGCGGCGATCGGTCGCGAGAAGGACTGCGACACGGGCGGTGCGGCCAGCACGATCGATGCGCGCGGGACCGCGCTCGCGCCCGGGCTGATCGATTCGCACGTGCACCCGGTGTTCGGCGACTGGACTCCGCGCCAGAACCAGCTCGGCTGGATCGAGTCGTGCCTGCACGGCGGCGTGACGACGATGATCTCCGCCGGCGAAGTGCACCTGCCGGGGCGGCCGAAGGACATCGTCGGCGTCAAGGCGCTCGCGATCACCGCGCAGCGTGCGTTCGACGGAATGCGCGCCGCCGGCGTCGGCGGCGGCGTCAAGGTGCTCGCCGGCGCACCGGTGCTCGAGAAGGGAATGGTCGAAGCCGATTTCGCCGAGATGGCCGCCGCCGGCGTGCGCCTGCTCGGCGAGATCGGGCTCGGTTCGGTCAAGGCGGGCGACGAGGCCGCGCAGATGGTGTCGTGGGCCCGCAAGCACGGCATGCAGAGCACGATCCATACCGGCGGGCCGTCGATTCCCGGCTCCGGGTTGATCGACGAGAACGTCGTGCTCGAGGCCGACGCCGACGTCATCGGGCACATCAACGGCGGGCACACGGCGCTGTCGTACAAGGCGGTGTGCACGCTGTGCGAGCGCAGCCCGCGCGCGATGGAGATCGTGCACAACGGCAACGAGCGGATCGCGATCCTTACCGCGCGCCACGCGATGGAGCTCGACTGCCCGCATCGCGTCATCCTCGGCACCGATGCGCCGGCGGGGTCGGGCGTGCAGCCGCTGGGCATCCTGCGGCTGATCGCACTGCTCTCGAGTCTCGCCGACATTCCGGCCGAGATCTGCTTCGGCTTCGCGACCGGCAACACCGCGCGCCGGCGCGGTCTCGAGCAGGGCCTGGTCGAGACGGGCCGCCCCGCCGACTTCGTCTTCCTCGACCGCGCGCAGCACTCGGCGGGGCGCGACCTGCTCGAGAGCGTGCGCCTGGGCGACATCCCGGGCGTGGGCATGGTGATGATCGACGGCATCGTGCGTTGCCAGCGCAGCCGCAACACGCCGCCGGCGGTCGAAGTGCCGGTGCTCGCGGGCTGACGGCGCAGATGGGCCTGCCCGAAACCGCTCCCCCGCGCCGGCGCGATGCCGAGGCGACGCGCGCGCGCATCCTGAAGGCGGCGAGCACCGAGTTCGCGCGCCACGGCTTCGCCGGCGCGCGCGGCGAGCGCGTCGCACAGCGCGCGCGTTCGAGCGAGCGCATGGTGTATTACTACTTCGGCAGCAAGGACGAGTTGTTCCGTGCGGTGCTCGAGAACGCCTACGCGCAACTGCGCGACGCCGAGCGCGGCATCCGGCTCGACCCCGACGACCCGTGGAAGGCGCTCGAGCAGTTCTGCCGCTTCGTCTGGCGCTATTACCTCGAGCATCCCGAGTTCATCAGCCTGCTCAACACCGAGAACCTGTACCGCGCGCGGCACCTGCGCCGCTCGGCGCGGCTCGGCGAGCTCGTCTCGCCGGTCGCCAAGCTGCTCTCGGCGATGCTCGCCGACGGCGCGCGCAAGGGGGTGTTCCGCGACGACATCGACGAGATCGAGCTGTACGTCGCGATCGCGAGCCTGGGCTATTTCTGCCTGTCGAACCGGCACACGCTCTCGGCGGTGCTCGGGCGCGACGTCGCCGGGCCGGACGTGCTCGAACGCTACTGGAGCGGCGCGCTGCGCATGATCAACGGCTACGTGCGCCGCGACGGCGCACCGCCCGAGCCGGCCGACGGCACCGCATTCGCCCTCGAAGTCGATCGCTTATGATCGGTGCTGCGCCGCTGCGGGCGGCGCTGCCCGGGCCTCGCCGGATGCGCGGCTGCCATTGGTCACACCGATGATCATCACTTCGCTGCTCGACACCGATCTGTACAAGTTCACGATGATGCAGGTGGTGCTGCATCACTTCCCGGGTGCACAGGTCGAGTATCGCTTCAAGTGCCGCAATCCGGGAATCGACCTCAGGCCGTACGTCGAGACGATCCGCGAGGAAGTGCGCCACCTGTGCTCGCTGCGCTTTCGCGAGGAGGAGCTCGACTACCTGCGCGGGCTGCGCTTCATCAAGAGCGATTTCGTCGATTTCCTCGGGCTGTTCCACATGAACGAGAAGTACATCTCGGTCGCCCGCTCGCCGAAGGACAACGGCGAGATCGACATCACGATCCGCGGGCCGTGGCTGCACACGATCCTGTTCGAGGTTCCGGTGCTCGCGATCGTCAACGAGATCTACTACCGCGAGACGGTGCGCAATCCCGACTACGCCGAAGGCCGGCGCCGGCTCGAGCAGAAGGTGCGTTCGATCGCCGGCGAGCCCGACCTCGTCGGCGTGCGCATCGCCGACTACGGAACGCGGCGCCGGTTCTCGCGCGTGTGGCACGAGGAGGTCCTGCTGGCGTGCCGCGAGCGGCTCGGGCCGGCCTTCGCCGGTACGTCGAACGTGCATTTCGCAAAAGAGCACGCGATGACGCCGCTGGGGACGATGGCGCACGAATACCTGCAGGCATGCCAGGCGCTCGGGCCCCGGCTGCGCGACACGCAGGTGTTCGGCTTCGAGACGTGGGCGCGCGAGTATCGCGGCGACCTCGGCATCGCGCTGTCGGACGTCTACGGCATGTCGGCGTTCCTGCGCGACTTCGACATGTATTTCTGCAAGCTGTTCGACGGCGCGCGCCACGATTCGGGCGACCCGTTCCAGTGGGCCGAACGGCTGATCCAGCATTACGAAGCCAACCGGGTCGACCCGAAGACGAAGACGCTCGTCTTCTCCGACGCGCTCACGTTCCCGCTGATGGCCGAGCTGTACCGGCGTTTTCGCGACCGCACGCGCATCGCCTTCGGCATCGGCACCAACCTCACCAACGACCTGGGCTACCCTGCGCTGCAGATCGTCATCAAGATGGTCCGCTGCAACGGGCAGCCGGTGGCGAAGATCTCCGACACGCCGGCGAAGAACATGTGCGACGACGAGGCCTACGTGAAGTACCTGCGCCACGTGTTCCAGATCGACGAGTGATCGCTATAATTCACGCCCATCCCCCCTGGCGCCCGGAGCACTGCGGATGAACCGACGACCGAAACTGCTCGTCACGCGAAAGGTTTTCCCGGAAGTCATCGAGCGCCTGCACCCGCACTTCGAGCTCGACACGAACCCCGAAGACGACGAATGGACGCGCGCCGAGTTGCTGCGCCGCGCGGCCGACCGCGATGCGCTGTACGTCGTCGCCTCCGACCAGGTCGACCGTGCGCTGCTCGACGCCTGTCCGCAGGTCAAGGCGATCGCGACCGGTTCGGTCGGCTACAACCACATCGATCTCGCCGCCTGCGCCGAGCGCGGAATCGTCGTGTCGAACACGCCCGACGTGCTCACCGAGGCGACCGCCGACATGGCGTGGACGCTGCTGATGGCGGCGGCGCGCCGCGTGTGCGAATCGGAGCGCTGGCTGCGCGAGGGTCGGTGGAACCGCTGGGCCTTCGACCAGTTCCTCGGCGCCGACGTGCACGGCACGACGCTGGGCATCGTCGGCATGGGGCGCATCGGCTCGGCGATCGCGCGGCGCGCGCGCGGCTTCTCGATGCGCGTGCTCTATCACAACCGCTCGCGTGCGGCCAACGAAGCCGAGCTCGGTGCGCAGCGCGTCGAGCTCGACGCGCTGCTGCGCGAGGCCGACCACATCGTCCTCGTCCTGCCGTACAACGCGGCGACGCACCACGTGATCGGCGCGCGCGAGCTGGCGTCGATGAAAACGGGCGCCACGCTCGTGAACATCGCGCGCGGGGGCATCGTCGACGACGCTGCGCTCGTCGAGGCGCTGCGCAACGGGCCGATCGGCGCGGCCGGGCTCGACGTCTACGAGAACGAGCCCGCGCTGCATCCGGGGCTGCTCGAAGTCCCCAACGTCGTGCTCACACCGCACATCGGCAGCGCGACGCGCAGCTCGCGCCTCGGCATGGCGATGCTCGCCGCCGACAACCTCGTCGCATGGGCATCGGGCCGGCCGCTGCCGACGCCCGTCGCGGCGTGATCGACGCGCCCGCCGCGTTCGTGGCGGGAATTCCGCTCGAGCGCGGGCGCGCGCTCGCGACCGAAGCCGGCTGACCGGAGAACGTCCTGAACCCCACCCCGATCGAGGTGGGCGGCGCGGTGCTGTTCGCCATCGCGGTCGTCCACACCTTCACCGCCGGCATCTTCCAGCGCGTCGCCCACCGCTATCCCGCGCACGCCGGGATCTGGCATCTGCTCGGCGAGGTCGAAGCGGTCTTCGGTTTCTGGGCGATGGTGCTGATCGCCTACATCGCCGTCGCCGCCGGCGGAGCCGATGCGCTCGCGTATCTGGAGTCGCGCAACTTCACCGAACCGATGTTCGTGTTCGTGATCATGGTGGTCGCGGCGAGCCGTCCGATCCTCAACCTGGCGCGCGCGGCGGTCGAGCAGGGCTCGCGACTGGTGCCGATGCCGCGGGCGATGTCGATCTATTTTCTCGCGCTGTTCCTCGTTCCGCTGTTCGGTTCGTTCATCACCGAACCGGCGGCGATGACGATCGCCGCGCTGCTGCTGCGCGACCGCTTCTATTCGGTGCCGATCTCGAACCGGCTGAAATACGCGACCATCGGCGTGCTCTTCGTGAACGTGTCGATCGGCGGGACGCTGACGCCGTTCGCCGCGCCGCCGGTGCTGATGGTCGCGTCGAAATGGGGCTGGACGATGCCGTACATGCTCGAGCACTTCGGCTGGCGCGCGGCGCTCGCGTGCTTCGTCAACGCGCTGGGCGCGACGCTGCTGTTCAGCGCCGAGCTGCGACGCCTGTCGGCCGCGTCGACGCCGAACGAGAATCCGGTGCCGTTGCCGCTCACGCTGGTTCATCTGCTGTTCCTGCTCGGCGTCGTGCTGTTCGCGCACCACGCGGTCGTCTTCATGGGGCTGTTCCTGTTCTTCCTCGGCGTGTCGAGCGCGTATGCGCGTTTCCAGGACCGGCTGATGCTGCGCGAGGCGCTGATGGTCGCGTTCTTCCTCGCCGGACTCGTCGTGCTCGGCGGCCAGCAGCAGTGGTGGCTGCAGACGCTGCTCGAGGGCATGAGCCCGACGGCGGTCTACTACGGCGCGACCGCGCTGACGGCGATCACCGACAATGCCGCGCTCACGTACCTCGGCTCGCTGGTCGAGGGCCTCACCGAGGAATTCAAGTACGCGCTCGTCGCCGGCGCCGTCACCGGAGGCGGGCTGACGGTCATCGCCAACGCGCCGAACCCGGCGGGCTATTCGATCCTGAAGAACCGCTTCGAGCACCAGGAGATCAGCGCGCTCGGGCTGCTCGCCGCCGCGACGATCCCGACGCTGGTGGCGATCACGTCGTTCCGCTTGCTCTGAAACGCGGGCGTCAGTCCTTCAGGCGCTCGACGAGGTCGATGTAGCGCTGCATCGCGGTCTCGGGCGCGGTGCCGGCGAGCTCGTTCCACGCGTCCCACTTGGCGCGGCCGACGAGGTCGGTGAAGCCGGGGCGCTCGCCCTCGGCGTCGCCCGCGGTCGCCTGCTTGTACAGCGCGTACAGGCGCAGCAGCGTGGCGTTGTCGGGCCGCTCCGACAGCGTCTTCGAGTCGGCGACCGCCTGCTGGAAACGTGCCGTCGGATCGCCGTTCGGTGCGCTCGGTTCGACCATGGTTCCTCCTGCCGGAACTGCGCAAGTATCATAAACACAAAACAGGGGGACGAATGCATCGCGGGCACGGGCCGCAGTTCGACGAGGCAGGGGGGCGCAGCCGACGGCCCGGGGCCGCATGACGCGCGCCGATGCGCTGCCCGATCGGAAACGAGCCGACGAGGTGCTGCGCTTCTGGTTCGCCGGTCCGCACGGCCGCGACGCCGGCACCGTGCGCCCGCAATGGTTCGGCCAGGATGCCGCCTTCGACGCGCAGATCGCCGCGCGTTTCGGCACGCTGATCGAGGAGGCGCTGCGCGGGGGTTGCGACGAATGGGGGCGCGAGGCCGAAACGGCGTGCGCGCTCGTCGTCGTGCTCGACCAGTTCACGCGCAACGTGTATCGCGACACCGAGCGGATGTACGCCGGCGACGCGCGCGCGCTGTCCGTCGCGCGCCGGATCGTCGCCGAGCGCCGCGACCTGGAGCTCGATGCGCTGCAGCGCTGGTTCTGCTACATGCCCTTCGAGCACTCGGAGTCGCTCGACGACCAGCGCGAATCGCTGCGCCTGTTTGGCGCGCTGCGCGACGATCCGCTCGCCGGCGGCGCCTGGATCTGGGCGCAGCGTCATCACGACGTCATTGCGCGCTTCGGGCGCTTTCCGCACCGCAACGCGATCCTCGGCCGCGCATCGACGCCGCAGGAGATCGCGTTCCTGCGCGAGCCGGGCTCGCGGTTCTGAATGCTGCGCATCCGTTTCGATCACCGGCTCGAGCGTCTGGCCGACGCGTTGCTCGATTCGCTCGACGCGTGCGGCGACGGGCCGTTCGTCGAGCGCGTCGTGATCGTGCCGAGTGCGGGGATCGGCCGCTGGCTGCAGCGGCGCGACGCCCTGCGGCACGGCATCAGCGCCCGGTTGCGTCCCGAGTTCGCCGGCCGCTGGCTGTGGCAGGCGATGCGCGCGGTGCTCGAGCGCCTGCCCGCGCATTCGCCCTTCGATCCCGAACGCGTGCGCTGGAACGTGCTCGCGCTGTTCGACGCGCTGCCCGACGACGAAGCCTTCTCGCTGCTGCGCGCGCGACTCGGCGAGCCGGGTTCGGCGGCGCGCTTCGAGCTCGCCGGCTCGGTCGCGCGCGCCTTCGACCGGTATCTCGCCTACCGCCGCGACTGGCTCGCGCGCTGGCAGCAGGGGCGGTGGGCCGACGGCGACGCCGCGCTCGGGCCGCACGAACCCTGGCAGCGCTGGCTGTGGCAGCGGCTGCTCGAACGCCTGCCCGACGTGCGCGACGAGCACCCGTACGACCAGTTCGTGCGCGTGCTGGCCGGCGACGAGGGCGCGCACCTGCGCGGCGTGCCCGGGCTTGCCCGCGTCGCGATCTTCGGGCGCGTCGACCTCTCGCCCGAGCAGTTCGCGCTGTTCGGCCGCCTGTCGCGGTGGATCGACGTCTCGGTGTTCGCCCCCGATCCGTGTCGCGAGTTGTGGACCGACCTGCTCGATCCGCTCTCGCTCGCGCGCGTGCGCGAGCAGAGCCCCGACTCGGCCTGGCTCTACGACGGCGAGCCTTCGCTGCTCGGTAGCTGGGGGCGCGTGCACCGCGATTTCGTCGCGCAGGTGCTCGATCTCGAGGAGCGCTTCGATGCGCAGGCCGAAGCGCCGGGCCGCGACGAGCCTTCGCCGTTCGCCGCCCGGGACCCAGCGCAGCCGACCGCGCTCGATGCGCTGCACCGCGCGGTCTTCCTGCGCAGCGACGCGCCGTGGCGCGCGGTGCGCAACATCGACGATTCGATTCGCGTGGTCGGCGCGCACGGAACGATCCGCGAAGCCGAGATCCTGCACGAGACGCTGCTCGAATGCTTCGAGACGATGCCGGGGCTCGAACCCGGCGACGTCGCGGTCTTCTGCGCCGACCTCGACGCGGCGGCGCGTGCGATCGAAGGCGTGTTCGAGAGCGCGCCGGCGTCGCGCCGGATTCCGCTTGCGGTCAGCGGACGACCGAGGCGCGCCGACGTGCTCGTGCAGGCGGTCGAGGCGCTGGTCTCGATCGCCGTCCACGGCATCGATGCGCCGAGCCTCGGCACGCTGCTGCGCAATCCGGCGCTCGCCGATGCGCTGTCGCTCGACGAAGCCGACGTCGCGCGGCTGCTCGAATGGTTCGAGCGGGCGGGCGCACGGCGCGGACTGGACGCCGACGATGGGGCGCCGAAGCACAATCTCCAGCTCGCCGCCGATCGGCTCCTGGTCGGCGCGGCGATCGGCGCCGAGCAGCCGTGCGCCGATCTGCTCGCCGTCCCCGGTGCGCAGGGCAGCCGCGCGCGCCCGCTCGAAGCGTGGCTCACGATCGCCGACGCGGCCGCCCGCCTGCGCCGGCTCGCGCGCCGTGCACGGGCACCCGCGCAATGGTGCGAGGCGCTCGGCGAAGTCGTCGAAACCGTCTTCGCGTCGTCGCGCCTGCATGCGGGCAGCGTGCAGCGCGTGCGCGATGCGCTCGCGCATGTGGCGTCGACGAGCGCCGGCGTGACGGGGATCGCGCTCGATGCGGCCGCGTTCGCACGCGCCTTCTCCGATGCCATCGAAGAGAGCACGCCGGCGGCGGTGCCGACCGGCGCGGTCACCGTGCTGCCGATCGGCAGCCTGCGCGGCGTGCCGTTTCGCGTCGTCTGCCTGTTCGGGCTCGACGAGCGCGCGTTTCCGCGCCGCGGCGGCGCCGACGAGATCGACCTGATGCGGCGCAAGCCCCGCTTCGGCGATCGGCTGGTCCGCAACGACGACCGCGGCGCCTTTCTCGACGCGGTGCTCGCCGCGCGCGAACGCCTCGTCGTGCTGTGCCACGCCCGCGATGCGCGCGACGACAGCGCGCTGAACCCGTCGCCGCTCGTCGTCGAGCTGCTCGGCTACCTGTCGGCGCGGCTTCGCCCCGACGCGCCGAATGCCGCGTCGACGGTGGCGCGCGTGCGCCGCGGCGAGCGCATCGACGCCCCGGCGCTGGTCG
>JAKFES010000172.1:0-15924 GCA_036675585.1 Burkholderiaceae bacterium | reverse complement strand
GCCCGCCTGGGCGTGGACGCGCGGAAGCGAGTCGCCGATCGTGATCGCGATCGTCACCTACGAGAACCCGACGGTGATCGACGCGGTGCTGAAGATCGGCGCCGAAGGCCTGATCGCGTCGCCGGTCCGCTCGTTCGGGCTGCTCTCGGCGCTCGTGCTGGCGCGCCAGCTCGACCAGCGCGTGCGCACGCTCGTGCGCCAGACGCGGCGCCTGGAGCAGAAGCTCGAGGGGATCCGCAAGACCTCGGAGGCGAAGAGCATCCTGATGCAGACGCGCGGGCTGAGCGAGATCGACGCGTACAAGGTGATCCGGGAGCAGGCGATGGCCAAGCGGGTCACGATCGAGGAAATCGCCGGCGCGATCGTCAACGCCAATGAGATCCTGTCGTACAAGTAGCGCCGCCCCGGCGCGGGCTGCGCCGCTGCGCCGGGGCCGCGGGCAGCGATCGTTATACTGCCGCTCGCCCGTGCCGGTGCAGCTGTGCCGCAACGAGGCGTTGCGAGGATCCCGGTACGTGAAGCCCGTTCCCGAGCAGTACGTCGACTGTCTGGTGCCGCGCGCGGCGATGCCGGGCGTTCCCGCTTTCGCCGTCGGCGCCGGGTGCGCGCGCCGGCTCGCGCCAATGGGGCCGGTCCGGCCCGGGAACCGGAAACGAGCGCACTGATCGTGTCTTCGACGCTGGCGGCGATCGTCGCCGCTACCCTCCTGGCCGGCGCGGCGAGCGTGCTGGCGGCCGCATGGCTTTCGCTGTCGCTGCTCGCCGGCGTCGTGAGTCGCCTGGTCAGCCTGTCGGCGGGGCTGCTGCTCGGCTCGGCGATGCTGAACCTGATCCCGGAAGCGTTCGATTCGGGCACCGACGTGCATGCGCTGTCGTGGACGCTGCTCGGCGGGATCATCGTGTTCTTCGCGCTCGAGAAGTTCGCCGTTCTGCGCCACAGCCACCATCACGAGCACGACGGACACGGCCACCTGCACGGGCACGATCGCGACGAAGCGGGGCCGGGCGGGCTGGTCGTGCTCGTCGGCGACACGATCCACAACGCCGCCGACGGCGTGATGATCGCGGCCGCCTTCCTGGCCGCTCACGCACTCGGCTGGATCACGACGCTGGCCATCGCCGCGCACGAGATTCCGCAGGAGATCGGTGACTTCATCGTGCTGCTTAATGCCGGCTACACGCGCCGGCGCGCGCTGGCGTATAACCTGGTGAGCGGCGCTGCGTCCGTGCTCGGCGGGGTCACCGGTTATTTCGCGCTGTCGCACGGGCAGGCGTTGTTGCCGTACGTGCTGGTCGCCGCGGCGGCGAGCTTCGTCTACGTGGCGCTGGCCGATCTCATTCCGGGGCTGCAGCGCGAGACACGCCGCGACGGCGAGTGGTTCTGGCAGTTCACGCTGATGCTTTCGGGGGTGGCGCTCATCGCGCTGGTTTCCGGCGCCGCGCACGGACACTGAAGCGCCCCGCCGGTCGGGGGATCCGCATGAGGCTCGAGGGTTCGTGTCACTGCAAGGCGGTACGCTTTCGAGTCGAAGCGCCTTCGCCGGTGCCCTTCCTGCGGTGCTATTGCTCAATATGCCGCAAGACGGCCGGCGCCGGCGGCTACGCGATCAATCTCGGCGCCGATCGGCGCACGCTGCGCGTGCGCGGGCGCGAGAACGTCTCCGTGTACCGGGCCGCACTCGAGGACGGCACCACGAGCAGCGGCGAGCGCAACTTCTGCAGCCGCTGCGGCAGCGCTCTGTGGCTGTACGACCCGCAATGGCCCGAACTCGTGCACCCGCACGCTTCGGCCATCGACACGCCGCTTCCGCTGCCGCCCGAGCGCGTGCATATCCTGCTCGACTCGAAGGCGAACTGGGTCGAGCCGGACGTCCGGGCGGGCGATCGCTGCTTCGACGGCTACCCGGACGAATCGCTCGCCGAGTGGCACGCGCGGCACGGGCTCTGAACGCGCGTCGCGGGTGCGCCGGGCGCGCGGCGCCGCACGGCGCAGGCGGGCTACGGGGCGAGTTGCGCGCGCAGTTCGCCGCCCGGGTGCTTGGCGCTGTGCACGTTCACGTACAGCTTGCCGGCCTTCAGCGCCTGTCGCTGCGCGTCGTCGAGCTTCGTGCCCGGGGGAACGACCCATTGGTCGCCCTGTTTCGTCAGCGGGATGCGCACCGGACCGTTGCTGCCGGCCGCGCCTTCGTGGAGGTGCGCCATCGTGCCTTCCATGCCCGTGGTGCGGACCGAGCCGGTAATGCTGTTGTCGGGGGCGACGTTGAACGTTCCCTCGCCCTTGGCGCTCGTCGTGACCGGCGGCACCTCGGCATCGCCGGTCAGCTGCAACTTCATTTCCTGCGCGCCGGCAGCGGCGAAAGCGAACACGGCCATCGTTGCGGCAGCCCCGAAGGTGCAGCGGCGCAGGATCGGCGAAGCGTGCATGGCAGTCCTCCTGGTTCGGTTTTGGACGCACGGCACCCCGCAGCGGGTCGCCGGCGAAGACGATTGTGCACCCGGGCGCCGAACGCTGCGTTTCTTGCCGGGGATCAACACCGCGCCCGCCGTCGACGGGGTACGCTGTGCCGGTCGAAAGGTCCGACAACTTCGAAAGGGGACGCGATGAGCGAGCACCTGGACGACGTGGCGAAATACGTTGAAACCCCCGATGCGAGCGCCGTGGAGGCGATCGTCCGGTACTGCGGGATCGCGTTGCGCAATCGCGATTCGCTGCTCGTCTCGGCGAGCGACCCGAAGGAGCTGGCCACGGTGCGCGATGGTTTCGCGGCCCGCAAGCTCGGTCTCGACAAGGAGGCGGCGGACGCGGGAATCGCCAAGGTGCTCGAGCGGATGAAGGGCGACCGCACGAAGCGTCGCGTCACGTTCTATTACCTGCTCGCCGAGGCGACCGACTCGCTCGCGAAGCTGCGCTGATCACGCGCCGGGGCGAAGCGCTCAGAGCGGCGCCGGCGCGGGCGACGGCAGCGCGCACAGCCGCTCGATCAGGCGGTCGAACGCGTGCTCGTCGAACGTCGTGTTGTCGTGGCGGATCAGCGCGGGGAACTCGGCCGGATCGGGATCGAAGCGACGCTTGCGATATTCGTCCCAGTGCGCGAGCTTGTAGCGGTCGTTCGGATGCGCGCGGGCGATGATGCGCTCGCGCGCGGTCGCTTCGTCGAGCTCGACCCAGACGACCGAGACCAGCGTGTCCGCCGGCATGCCGAGGTCGACCGGGTCGAAGACGCGGTGCGAACGGACTTCGCGCGAGAACGGGCCGACGAGCACCGTGTTCACGCCGAGCCCAAGGTTCTCGCGCGCGATCTCGAGCAGCCCGTGATACTCCTGGTCGCGCAGGTGCTCGAGATACGTCGGGCTGTCGCGATCGTCCGGGTCTCCGGTGAGCAGCCCCATCACCCTGGCGCTGTACGCGCCGTAGACGGTGTCCTTGTCGAGCAGGCAGAAGCTCTCGCCGGTGCGCGCGTGCAGCAGCGGAACCGCGCGCTTGGCCAGCGTCGTCTTGCCGGTGCCGGCGTGGCCGGCGAAGAACACCAGACGCGTCATCGTTTCACTGCGGCGCGCCGACGGCGACCGGACGCGACGGGTCGGCGCACCATTCGCTCCACGAACCCGGGTACAGCGCGGCGCCGGGCAAGCCCGCGTACTCCATCGCGAGCAGGTTGTGACAGGCGGTCACGCCCGAGCCGCAGTGATGGACCAGGCGTTCGGCGCCGCGCCCGTCGAGCAGCACGCGGAACTCGTCGCGCAGCACCTGCGCGGGCTTGAAGCGGCCGTCGGGCAGCAGGTTCTCGGTATACGGGCGGTTCCATGCGCCCGGAATGCGCCCGGCGACCGGATCGAGCGGCTCGATTTCGCCGCGGTAGCGCTCGGGCGTGCGCGCGTCGACGACGCGGAAGCGATCGCCGCCCAGCTGCGCGAGCAACTCGTCGGCGCCGACCTGTGCCGTGCGCGGCGCTCGCATCGAGAGCGTTCCCGTCCGGCGCGCGACCGGTGGCTCGCGCGTGAGCGCGTGTCCGGCGGCGCGCCACGCCGGCAGCCCGCCGTCGAGCACGGCGACTTCCGCGTGGCCGAGCCAGCGCGACAGCCACCACAGCCGCGAGGCGTACATGCCCCCGTTCTCGTCGTACGCCACCAGCTGGCGCCCGTCGGCGAGGCCGATCGACTCGAGCGTACGGCGCAGCGACTCGCGATCGGGCAGCGGGTGACGCCCGTTGGCGCCCGTTCGTTCTCCGGCGAGATCGCGGTCCTGGTGCAGGAAGAACGCGCCGGGCAGGTGCGCCTCGCCCCACGCCGCCGGCCCGTAGGCGGGATCGGTGAGCTCGTGCCGGCAATCGACGACGACACAGTCGTCGAGCCGGCGGGCGAGCTCGTCGACGCGGATCAGCGTTCTCCAGTACATCGGCATCGGGGGCGTTCCGTTCGCGGCGTTCAATCGATCGCGAGCCGGGCCCGCAGGAACTCGTGGAAATGCTGCATCCCGTCTTCCATCGGACTCTGGTACGGCCCGGCGTCGTCCTCGCCGCGCTCGAGCAGCACGAGACGCCCCGCATCCATCCGCTGGCCGATCTCGTCGTCCTCGCGCGCGGTTTCCAGGTATGCCGCGCGTTCGGCCTCGACGAATTCGCGTTCGAACAGCGCGATCTCTTCCGGATAGTAGAACTCGATGATGTTCGTCGTCCGGCGCGGGCTGCGCGGCAGCAGCGTCGAGACCACGAGCACGTGCGGATACCACTCGAGCATCACGTTCGGGAAATACGTGAGCCACATCGCCCCGCGCTCGGGCGCCTTCCCGCCGTACCAGCGCAGCACCTGCTCGTGCCATCGGCGGTAGACCGGCGTTCCCGGCTTGCGCAGATCGCGCCAGGTGCCCACCGTCTGCAGCGAGTAGCGCTCGCCGAACTGCCAGCGCAGGTCGTCGCACGACACGAACTGGCCGAGCCCCGGGTGGAACGGAACGACGTGGTAGTCCTCGAGGTAGACCTCGATGAAGGTCTTCCAGTTGTAGTCGCACTCGTGGATTTCGACGTGGTCGAGCCGATATCCGGAGAAATCGAACTCCGGATGCTCGCCCAGCCCCGCGAGGTCGGCGCCGACGTCGCGCGGGCCGCGGAACAGCAACCCGTTCCAGCTCTGCAGCGGCACGCGGCCCAGGTCGAGGCACGGCTGTTCGTCGAAATGCGGTGCGCCGAGCAGGCGCCCCGACAGGTCGTAGGTCCAGCGGTGCAGCGGGCAGACGATGTTCTGCGCGTTGCCGCGGCCGTCGAGCATCACCGCCTGCCGATGCCGGCAGACGTTCGACAGCAGCTCGACCCCGTTTTCGTTGCGCACGAGCACGCGCCCGCCGTTCTCTGCGGGGAGCACGCAGTAGTCGCCCGGTTCCGGCACCATCCGCTCGTGGCCGACGTATCCCGGACCATCGCGAAACAGCGTGTCGATCTCGCGCGCGAACAGCGCCTCGTCGAAGTACGCGGAAACCGGCAGTTGCGTGCGCGAGCGCGCGAGCCGATCGGAGCGGCCCACGTCGGACATCGAATTTCTCCCGAAAGAATGAGGGCGCCTCGTCCGTGGCGAGCGCAGAAGGATACCCCGACCGGCGGCGCGGCCGCTCGTGATCGCCCCCATCGGGGCGTGGCAAGGCGGCGCCGCGGGCGCGCCGTCGCGGCGCAGCGGAAAGCGAAGTAAAATCAACGTCTTGATTCTGCCGGCCCGACGACGACCGGATTCGCTTCGCGGATCGGCCTTCCTGGCTACCGGCGACCGGCCGGACACCCCCGGTCTTCGCGGTCCCCTTGCGAGCCCATGGACTCCTCCACGCCCGAATCGTTCGAACGCGCGCTCGGCGAACTCGAGCAGATCGTGCAGCGCATGGAAAGCGGCACGCTGTCGCTCGAGGAATCGCTGGGCGCCTATCGTCGCGGCGCGTCGCTCGTCGCGTATTGCCGGAAGTCGCTCGCCGACGTCCAGCAGCAGGTGCGAATCCTGGAGGCCGATCTGCTCGAGCCTTTCGACGCGAATTCCGATCCGGGCGAAGCCGATTCGCCGCCCGCCGCCCGATGAGCGCTTCGTTCGCGGTCGACGCGCGCGTCGAGCGTCCGCTGCACCGCGACGCACCGTCGTTCGAGGCGTGGCTTTCGTCGCGTCGTGCCCGCATCGAGCAGTCCCTCGAGCGGGTGCTCGCGCCCTCCGATGCGCATCCCGCGCGCCTGCACGAAGCGATGCGTTACGCGGCGCTGGGCGGGGGCAAGCGGATTCGCGCGCTGCTGGTGCACGCCGCCGGCGAGGCGCTCGATGCGCCGGCCGCGGCGCTCGATTGTGCGGCGAACGCGGTCGAACTGGTTCACGCGTACTCGCTGGTGCACGACGACCTGCCGTGCATGGACGACGACGTGCTGCGTCGGGGCCGCCCGACCGTGCACGTGGTGTACGGCGAGGCGCTCGCGATGCTGGTCGGCGATGCTTTGCAGGCGCTCGCGTTCGAAGCGCTCGCCGGTGCGGCCGATGCGGGGGTCGATCCGCGCGCGGTCGTCTCGATGGTCGGCGAGCTCGCGCGCGCTGCCGGTTCGGCGGGAATGGCCGGCGGCCAGGCGATCGACCTGGCATCGGTCGGCGTCGCGCTCGACCCGGCCGCGATCGAGGACATGCACCGGCGCAAGACCGGCGCGCTGCTCGCCGCGAGCGTGCGGCTGGGCGGATCGTGCGCGCCGGCGGCAGCCGAGGCGATGTCGGTGCTCGCGCGGTATGCCGACGCGATGGGGCTCGCGTTCCAGATCGTCGACGACATCCTCGACGTCGAAGGCGATTCGGCCACGCTCGGCAAGACCGCGGGCAAGGACGCCGACGACGACAAGCCGACGTACGTCTCCGCGCTGGGGCTCGATGCGGCGCGCGCGCTCGCCGGCGAGCTGCGCGTGCGGGCGCACGAAGCGGTCGCGCCGCTCGGCGCGCGCGCGCGCTGGCTGGTGGCGCTCGCCGACCGGATCGTGTTGCGCAATGCCTGAACGGAGCGAATGGATGCTCGAACGCGCGTCGGACTGGCCGTTGCTGTCGACGATCGACGATCCCGCGGCGCTGCGCAAGCTCGACCGGTCGCTGCTCGGGCAGCTCGCCCTCGAGTTGCGTGCCTACGTGCTCGAATCGGTTTCGCGCACCGGCGGGCACCTGTCGTCGAACCTCGGTACGGTCGAACTCGCGATCGCGCTGCATTACGTGTTCGACACGCCGCGCGACCGTCTGATCTGGGACGTCGGCCACCAGAGCTATCCGCACAAGATCCTCACCGGCCGGCGCGAGCGGATGTCGACGTTGCGCCAGCAGGGCGGAATCTCCGGTTTCCCGCGTCGCTGCGAGAGCGAATACGACGCGTTCGGCACCGCGCATTCGTCGACGTCGATCTCGGCCGCGCTCGGCATGGCGGTCGCGTCACGCAACAAGGGCGAGAACCTCGGTCCTTCGCGCCGCCGGCACGTCGCCGTGATCGGCGACGGCGCGATGACCGCCGGCATGGCCTTCGAGGCACTGAACAATGCCGGCGTCACGAACGACATCGACCTGCTGGTCGTGCTCAACGACAACGACATGTCGATCTCGCCGCCGGTCGGCGCGTTGAACCGCTATCTGGCGCGCCTGCTCTCCGGGCGTTTCTACACGAAGGCGCGCGACGTCGGCCGCGCGGTGCTGCAGAACGTCCCGCCGCTGTTCGAGCTCGCCAAGCGGCTCGAGGAGCACGCGAAGGGCTTCGTCGGGCCGGCGACGATGTTCGAGGAGTTCGGCTTCAACTACGTCGGCCCGATCGACGGGCACGACCTGGGTAGCCTCGTTCCGACGCTGCAGAACCTGCGCGAGTTGCGCGGCGCGCAGTTCCTGCACATCGTCACGCGCAAGGGGCAGGGCTACAAGCTCGCCGAAGCCGATCCCGTGCTGTACCACGGCCCGGGGCGCTTCGATCCGGACGTCGGCATCCGCAAGCCGTCGACGCCGCCGCGCAAGACGTATACGCAGGTCTTCTCCGACTGGGTCTGCGACATGGCCGCGCTCGACGAGCGGCTGATCGCGATCACGCCGGCGATGCGCGAGGGCTCGGGGCTGGTCGAGTTCGAGAAGCGCTTCCCGAACCGCTATTTCGACGTCGGCATCGCCGAGCAGCACGCGGTCACCTTCGCCGCCGGCCTGGCGTGCGAAGGATTGAAGCCGGTCGTCGCCATCTACAGCACGTTCCTGCAGCGCGGCTACGACCAGCTGATTCACGACGTCGCGCTGCAGAACCTTCCGGTCGTCTTCGCACTCGATCGCGCCGGCATCGTCGGCGCCGACGGCGCGACGCACGCCGGGGCGTACGACTACGCCTACCTGCGCTGCGTGCCGAATCTCGTCGTCATGGCGCCGTCCGACGAGAACGAGTGCCGGCAGATGCTCTACACCGCGTTCCGGCACGAGGGGCCGAGCGCGGTGCGCTATCCGCGCGGCGCGGGAACCGGTATCGAGGTGTCGAAGGACCTCACCGCGATGCCGATCGGGCGCGCCGAGGTGCGGCGACAGGGACGGCGCATCGCGCTGCTCGCGTTCGGCACGATGCTCGCGCCGTCGCTCGCCGCCGGGGAGGCGCTCGACGCGACCGTCGTCAACATGCGTTTCGTCAAGCCGCTCGACACCGAACTGCTGCGCGCACTGGCCGCGTCGCACGACGCTTTCGTCACGATCGAGGAGCATGTCGTCATGGGCGGCGCGGGCAGCGCGGTGGGCGAGGCGCTCGCCGCGGCGGCGCTCGTGCGCCCGCTGCTCCAGCTCGGCCTGCCCGATCGAAACGTCGAGCACGGCGACCAGGCGCAGTTGCTGCGCGCGGTCGGGCTCGACGCCGACGGCATCGAACGCGCGGTGCGTGAACGCTTCCCTGAATCGATCGGCCTGGACAGCGGACCGCGACTCGTCGCGAGCCGCGCCGGGTGAGACACGTGCCGGAGAGATCCCGATGAACATCCGAGACACCGATGCGCTGCTCGGCGCCCCGCTGGTCGACGTGCAGGGCAGCGTCGACCGGCGCGACCTTCCGATCCAGCGCGTGGGGGTCAAGGGACTGCGCTATCCGCTGCGCTGGCGCAGCGCCGGCGGCGAGCAGCCGAGCGTCGGCCAGTTCGGCCTGTACGTGGCCTTGCCCGCCGAGCAGAAAGGCACGCACATGTCGCGCTTCGTCGCGCTGCTCGAGCGCCGGCTCGCCGCCGATGCGCCCGCGCTCGACCCGGCGGGCATGCGCGCGATGTTCGACGAGATGCTCGAGCGCCTCGAGGCCGACGCGGGGCGCATCGAGCTGAGCCTGCCGCTGTTCGTGCGCAAGACGGCGCCGGTCTCGGGCGTGCACAGCCTGATGGATTACGAGCTGTCGATCGTCGTCGACGGCGGCGCGCGCGACGCCGCCACGACGCTGACCGTGCTCGTACCGGTCACGAGCCTGTGCCCGTGCTCGAAGTCGATCTCCGAATACGGCGCACACAACCAGCGCTCGCACATCACGATCTCGATCGAAACCGACGAGCCGATCGAGCCCGAGGCGATCATCGAGATCGCCGAGGCGCAGGCATCGAGCGAGCTGTACGGGCTGCTCAAGCGCGTCGACGAGAAGCACGTGACCGAACGCGCCTACGAGAATCCGAAGTTCGTCGAGGATCTCGTGCGCGACGTCGCGACGGCGCTGCGCGCCGAGCCGCGCATTCGCCGCTTCGTCGTCGAGGCCGAGAACTTCGAGTCGATCCACAACCATTCGGCGCTGGCGAGGATCGAACAGGAGGTGAAGGGGGAAGGGTGAAGGGTGAAGGGTGAAGGGGGCCGGGCCGACTGCGTCGTGTACCGCATTGGGTGAGCGTTGCTGACCTCGGGCGCCAGTAAACGCGGTACACGATGCAGCCGGCCCGGCCCCCTTCACCCTTCACCCTTCCCCCTTCACCTCCTCTTCACCGGCCGTCAGGCCCCACTCTCACCGCCAGCGCCGCGGCTGCGACCACGGCCGCGATGCGCCCGACGTCGCGCAACTGCACCGTCGTGTAGCCCGCTTTCTGCAGCAGCTCGTAGTGCGAGCGCACGCAGAAATGGCACTTCCCGACGACCGACGCGGCGAGCGCGAACGACTCGAAGCGCTCGCGCGCGACGCCGCCGTGCGTCGCGTACGCCTGCATGCGCAGCTCCGGGCGCTGCGTGCGCAGCTCGGGGTCGCCGGCCATTTCGACGTACGGATACCAGGCGTTGTTCATGCCCATCAACGCCGCCGCCGACAGCGCGGCGTTCGCATCGGTCTCGTCGAGCTGCGCGCGAAACGCCTCGACCAGCTCGGCGCTGGCCGCCGCGTAGGCGGCAGCCAGCGCGCAGCCGAGCGCGTCGGCCGGCGCGAGGCTCGAGCGCTGTACGACCGCGTCGAGGTTCAGCCGGATGTCCTTGGCGAAATCGGGGATCCGCGAGCGGACCGCTTCGAGACTCGTCATGTCGGGCTCCCGTTACAGCGTGTCGCCGCCGACCGACCGGTTGCACGGACACAGCTCGTCGGTCTGCAGTCCGTCGAGGATGCGCAGCGTCTCTTCCGGATTGCGTCCGACGTTCAGGTTGTTCACCGTGACGTGCTGGATCGTGTTGTCCGGATCGACGATGAAGGTCGCGCGCAGCGCCACGCCCTCGACCTTGTCGCGGATGCCCAGCTGGTCGACGAGCGAGCCGGTCTGGTCGGCGAACTGCCAGTGGTTCAGGCTCTTGAGGTCCGGATGCTCGCGCCGCCACGCGAGCTTGACGAACTCGTTGTCGGTCGAGCCGGCGAGCACGACCGCGTCGCGCTCCTCGAAATTGCCGACGAGCCGGTCGTAGCCGACGATCTCGGTCGGGCAGACGAACGTGAAGTCTTTCGGATAGAAGTAGAGGATCTTCCATTTGCCCGGGAACGATCGCTCGGTGATCGTCTCGAAGGCGCTGGCGCCTTTTTCCTCGGGCTGGTTGAATTTCGGCTTGACGCCGATGACGCTGAAAGCCTCGATCCTGTCGCCTACGGTTTTCATCGGTTCTCCTGTGGGATGAAAGTCGATTCGCCCGGATGGGCCCGGAGCCGCTCGGCCCCGGCGCCGTCCGAATGAGAGTGATTCTCGCGGCGAACCGATGATTTATCCAACGGATAAAAATCATCATTTCGATCGAGTATTTCGATCGCGACCGGTGAGGATCGAGTCGTTCGTCCCCCAGGGTCGTCGGCCGGTCGCGCTGGCGCCGGCTCAGCGGCGCCGGCTCAGCGCCTTCGGCTCAACGGCTCCGGCTCAGCGGATCCGGTTGCGCACGTAGATCGCCTTGCCGCGGCTGCCGGGGACCGCCTGTTCGTCGATCTCGAAGGATTCCCGCAGCGATCGCACCAGGTCGCTGAACTTGCGGAATCCGTAGAGCCGCGAATCGAAATCCGGTCTCAGCTTCGACAGGTTGCTGCCGACCGTACCGAGCTGGGCCCATCCGCTCTCGTCGGATACGGCGTCGACGACCTCGGAGACCAGCGCGACGAGCTTCGTGCGTTCGTCCGTGCCGCGCGCCTGCGCGGGCGCTTCGGCGTGCGCCTGCTTTTCGCCGGGCGCGCGCAGCACTTCCGTGTAGACGAACTTGTCGCACGCGGCGACGAAGGGCTCGGGCGTCTTGCGCTCGCCGAAACCGTACACGGTCAGGCCTTCCTCGCGCAGCCGCGACGCGAGCCGCGTGAAGTCGCTGTCGCTCGAGACGAGGCAGAAGCCGTCGAAGCGACCGGTGTACAGCAAATCCATCGCATCGATGATCAGCGAGCTGTCGGTCGCGTTCTTGCCTTTCGTGTAGCCGAACTGCTGGATCGGGGTGATCGAGTGCTCGAGCAGCACTTTCTTCCAGCTGCCCAATTGCGGCTGCGTCCAGTCGCCGTAGATGCGCTTGACGCTCGCCACGCCGTACTGCGCGATTTCCGCCAGCAGGCCTTCGATGATCGCCGCCGGCGCGTTGTCGGCGTCGATCAGCACGGCGAGACGGCGCTGCGCGCCTTCGGGCGCATCGTGCGGGGCGGGGCCGAACAGCGCGGGTTTGCCGGGAGCGGGCATCTGGATTCTTCCTCGTGGTTCAGCCGGCGCGACGCGCGCCCGGCGGATGAACGGCGCGTCGCGTCACTCGCGAAAATTCGTGAACGACAGCGGCACGTCGACGATCTCCTTCTTGAGCAGCGCGATGGCCGACTGCAGATCGTCGCGCTTGGCGCCGGTCACGCGCACCGAGTCGCCCTGGATGCTCGCCTGCAGCTTGAGCTTGCTGTCCTTGACCAGGCGCACGATCTTCTTCGCGTGCTCGCTGGAGACCCCGTGTCGCACGGTGATCGGCTGCTTGACCTTGTCGCCGCCGATCTTCTGCACCGCGCCGTAGTCGAGAAAGCGCACGTCGACATTTCGCTTCGCCAGCTTGCCGAGCAGCACGTCGCGCACCTGCCCGAGCTTGAAGTCGTCGTCGGCATAGGCGGTGAGCTCGCGCTCGTTCTGCTCGATGCGCGCGTCGGAACCCTTGAAGTCGAAGCGCGTCGAGATCTCCTTGTTCGCCTGCTCGACGGCGTTGCGAACCTCGACCGCTTCGGCTTCGGAAACCACGTCGAACGATGGCATGGGGCACCCCTCTCTCGTCTGCGGATGATCGGCCCCGGCATTCTACGTGCAGCGCTTGCGCCACGGACGCAGCCGGCAGGCATGTCGGCTGCACGGCCGGAGGGATGCACGGACCCGACCCGGAAGATGCCCTGACCGGTCCGCTCGCGGCCCGCGCCGCCCCGCGGCTCCACCGGCATTCGACCGTTTCGGTGCTGGCCTGCCGCGCCGGCGCCCGCGAGCACGAGCGCGCCTCGTGCGTCGGCGTGGCGCGCGAGCTGGCGCGGTTGACGGGGTGCCGCTTCGAGCGCTGCCTCGATGCGTCTTCGCCCGCTGCGCCGGCCGGCTACCTGGTGCCCGACGACACGCTCGTCGGTCTCGACGCCGCGCGGCGCTGGGGCATCGTCGGCGTGGACGACCTGTTCGGCGGCGTCGTTCCGCACGCCTTCGTCGCGACGAAAGTCATCACGCATCGTCTCGTCGATCCCGGCGCCGCCGCGCCGGCACGATGGAACGGACGCTTCGCCGAGCGCGTGCGCGACGTCGTGCTGCCCGGGTACTCGGTGTTCGCGTCCGGCGACGCGCGCCGGGCCGCCCGCGACCTGCTGCGCGAGGGCCCGCTGCGCGTGAAGCTTGCCAGCGGAATCGGCGGTGCGGGCCAGTCGGTGATCGGCGACGCGCGCGAGTTCGACCGCTGGCTCGACGCGATCGACCCGGACGAACTCGAGCGCGCAGGCGCCGTGCTCGAATGCGATCTGCACCCCGCGCGAACCTGGAGCGTGGGGCAGGTGCGGATCGGCACCTTGTGCGCGAGTTATTTCGGTACGCAGCGCAACACGCTCGATCGTCGCGGGCGTGCGGTGTACGGCGGCTCGACGATCACCGTCGTGCGCGGCGGCTTCGACGCGCTCGCGCCGCTGGCCGCCGGCGATCCGTCGATCGCGCGTGCGGTCGCCTTCGCCCGCACGTACCACGTCGCGGCCTTCGAATCGTTCGAGGGCATGTTCGCGTCGCGCTGCAACTACGACGTCCTCGAGGGCATCGATGCCCGACGCAACCGGCGCTGCGGCGTGCTCGAGCAATCGTGGCGCATCGGCGGCGCGAGCGGCGCCGAGATCGCCGCGCTGCACGCGCTGTGCGACGATCCCGATCGCCGCAGTGCGTGCGCGGCGACAATCGAGGAATACGGCCCCGACGTCGTCGTCCCCGACGGCGCGACGGTGTATTTCCGCGGCGACGACGAGCGTCTCGGGCCGATCACCAAATACGCGATGCTCCGGCCCGATGCACATCCGTGAACGAAAGATCGACCTCGTCGTCGGCTCCGATCGCATCGACGGCACGCTCGTCGCCCCGGGGGCATTGCTGCCCGGCGTGCTGTTCGTGCACGGATGGGGCGCCTCGCAGCAGCAGCACCTCGCGCGCGCGCGCAAGGTCGCCGCGCTCGGCTGCGTCTGCCTGACGCTCGACCTGAGCGGGCACGCGCGCACCGAACCGCAGCGCGAGACGGTCTCGCGCGAGCGCAACCTGCGCGACGTGCTCGCCGGCTACGAGGTGCTCGTCGCGCATCCGCAGGTCGATCCCGACACGATCGGCGTCGTCGGCACCAGCTACGGCGGCTACCTGGCCGCGATCCTCGTCGCGATGCGCCCCGCGCGCTGGCTCGGCCTGCGCGCTCCCGCGCTGTACCGGGATGCGGGCTGGGAGTTGCCGAAGCTGCAATTGCACCGCGAGCAGGACCTCGTTGCCTACCGGCGCAGCTTCGTTCCGGCCGACGAGAACCGGGCCTTGCGCGCGTGCGCGCAGTTTCGCGGCGACGTGCTGCTGGTCGAGTGCGAACACGACGACGTCGTCCCGCCGCCGGTGATCGCGAGCTACCGGGCGGCGAGCGCGCAGGCACGCTCGCTGACCTACCGGTGCATCCGAGGCGCCGACCACGCAATGAGCGACAACGCGAGCCAGGACGAATACACGGCGTTGCTCACGCAATGGCTCGCCGAGATGGTCGACGCGGCCCGGCGCAACGTGCGCGAAGCGCCTTCGACGGTGGTCGCCGAAACGCCCGGGTCGCGCGAGTCGGGGGTGGCGCCCGGCTGACGCGGCGCGGCAGCCCGGTCAGCGCGGCCGCGCTTCGAGCGCTTCCCAGCGCTCGAGCGCGGCGAGCAGTTCGCTCTCGATCGCGGCGAAGCGCTCGTTCATCGCGCGCGCCGAGGCCGGATCGTCCTGCCAGCTTTGCGGGTCGGCGAGCCGCGCGCCGAGCGCCTTCTGCTCGGCTTCGAGCGCGGCGATGCGCGCCGGAAGCGCGTCGAGCTCGCGCTTCTCGCCGTAACTCAACTTGGCCGCGCGCGGCGCGGCCGGCTCGGCGCCCGGCGCCGGTTGCGGCGGGGAGGGGGCCGGCACCGATTTCGCGCTCGCGGCGTCGGGCAACGCCGAAGCCGCTTGCTCGCGCGCGCGCGCGGCCTCGAAATCGCTGTAGCCGCCCGCGTATTCGCGCCAGCGTCCGTCGCCCAGCGAGACGATCGTCTGCGTGACGACGTTGTCGAGGAACGCGCGGTCGTGGCTGACGACGAGCGCGGTGCCCGGGTATTCGGCCAGCAGTTCCTCGAGCAGCTCGAGCGTCTCGATGTCGAGGTCGTTGGTCGGCTCGTCGAGCACGAGCAGGTTCGCCGGGCGGGCGAACAGGCGCGCGAGCAGAAGCCGGTTGCGCTCGCCGCCGGACAGCGATGCGACCGGCGAGCGCGAGCGCTCGGGCGCGAACAGGAAACGCTCGAGGTAGCTCATCACGTGGATGCGCCGGCCACCGATCTCGATCCAGTCCGAGCCCGGGCTGATCGTGTCGACGAGCGTTGCCGTTTCGTCGAGCTGCGCGCGCAGCTGGTCGAAATACGCGATCTGCAGGTTCGTGCCGAGCCGGACGATGCCGGCGTCGGGGACGATCTCGCCGAGCATCAGCCGCAGCAGCGTCGTCTTGCCCGCGCCGTTCGGCCCGACCAGGCCGACGCGGTCGCCGCGCTGCACGATCGCGTCGGCTTCGCGCACCACGGTGCGTTCGCCCCAGGCCTTCGACACGCCGACCAGCTCGACGACGCGCTTGCCCGAGCGCTCTCCGGTGTCGATCGCGAGCGCCGCGCGGCCCAGCCGTTCGCGACGCTCGGCGCGCTCGCGCCGCAAGGCCTCCAGGCGTCGCACCCGGCCTTCGTCGCGCGTGCGCCGCGCTTCGACGCCCTTGCGGATCCACGCTTCTTCCTGCGCGAGCAGTTTGTCGAACCGGGCATCGGCGACGGCCTCCGCGGCGAGCTCCTCGCTCTTGCGCTGCTGGTACTGCGCGA
>JAKFES010000078.1:0-16048 GCA_036675585.1 Burkholderiaceae bacterium | reverse complement strand
CTGAACGCCGCGACCGCCGCGCGCCTCGGGCTGCAGGCGGGCGAGCGCGTGCTGCTGCGCCAGGCGCACGGCGAGCGCGCCGGCGAGGCCGTGCTCGAACTCGCCGTCGACGACGGGCTCGCCGACGGCGTGGTGCGCGTGCCGGCCGCGCTCGCCGAGACCGCCGCACTGCTCGACGGGTTCGGCGCGATCGGCGTGACGCGTTTCGCGCCCGGTTCCTCCGGAAACTGATTCGATGGACAACCTGCTCAACGGCCTGACCACCTGGGGCGCCGATACGCTCGGCGGCGCCTGGCCCGTCGTGTGGACGCTCACCAAGATCGTCGCGCTCGTGCTCCCGCTGCTCGGCTGCGTCGCGTACCTGACGCTGTGGGAACGCAAGATGATCGGCTACATGCACTTGCGCATCGGCCCGAACCGGGTCGGGCCGGCCGGGTTGCTGCAGCCGATCGCCGACGCGTTCAAGCTGATCTTCAAGGAGCTGATCGTCCCCACGCAGGCGAGCCGCGGCCTGTACGTGCTCGGCCCGGTGATGACGATCATGCCGGCGATGGCCGCCTGGGCGGTCATTCCGTTCGGGCCCGAGATCGTGCTCGCCAACGTCGATGCCGGACTGCTGCTGCTGCTGGCGATCACCTCGGTCGAGGTCTACGGAGTCATCATCGCCGGCTGGGCGTCGAACTCGAAATACGCGTTCCTCGGCGCGATGCGCGCATCGGCGCAGATGCTCTCGTACGAACTGGGCATCGGTTTCGCGCTGGTCGTCGTGCTGATGGTCTCGGGCAGCCTGAACCTGTCGGAGATCGTGCTCGGGCAGGACCGCGGCTACTTCGCCGAGCGCGGCGTGAACTTCCTGTCGTGGAACTGGCTGCCGCTGCTGCCGATCTTCGTCGTCTACGTGATCTCGTCGGTCGCCGAAACCAACCGGCACCCGTTCGACGTCGTCGAGGGCGAGTCGGAGATCGTCGCCGGGCACATGGTCGAGTACTCGGGGATGGGGTTCGCGATCTTCTTCCTCGCCGAATACGCGAACATGATCCTGCTGTCGGCCGTCGCCTCGGTGCTGTTCCTCGGCGGCTGGCTGCCCCCCATCGATTCGGCGGTCTTCAACTGGATCCCGGGCTGGCTCTGGCTCGGCGTGAAGACCTTCTTCGTCGTCTCGCTGTACATCTGGTTCCGCGCGACCTTCCCGCGCTATCGCTACGACCAGATCATGCGGCTCGGTTGGAAAGTGTTCATTCCGGTCACGTTGTTCTGGCTGGTCGTCATCGCCGTCTGGATGCAGACCCCCTGGAACATCTGGGACTGACCGGCGCAGGAGTCACGTATGTCCGCGGTCAAGGATTTCCTCTCCAGTTTCATGCTCAAGGAGATGCTCGACGGGCTTCGGCTCACGGGCAGGTATTTCTTCGCGCGCAAGATCACCATCCAGTACCCCGAAGAGAAGACGCCGCAGTCGCCCCGATTCCGCGGCCTGCACGCGCTGCGCCGCTACCCGAACGGCGAGGAGCGCTGCATCGCGTGCAAGCTGTGCGAGGCGGTGTGCCCGGCGCTGGCGATCACGATCGAGTCGGCCGAGCGCGAAGACGGCACGCGGCGCACGACGCGCTACGACATCGACCTGACCAAGTGCATCTTCTGCGGCTTTTGCGAGGAGAGCTGCCCGGTCGATTCGATCGTCGAGACGTCGATCCTCGAGTACCACGGCGAGAAGCGCGGCGACCTGTATTTCACGAAGGAAATGCTGCTGGCGGTGGGCGACCGCTACGAGCAGCAGATCGCGGCCGATCGCGCCGCCGACGCGCGCTACCGCTGAAGACGCGAACATGACCCAGACGCTGCTGTTCTACCTGTTCGCCGCGGTGACGATCTTCTCGGCGCTGCGCGTCATCACCGCGCGCAACCCGGTGCACTCGGTGCTGTTTCTCGTGCTCACCTTCGCGACCGTCGCGTGCATCTGGCTGCTGCTGGGCGCCGAGTTCCTCGCCGTCACGCTGGTGCTCGTCTACGTCGGCGCGGTGATGGTGCTGTTCCTGTTCGTCGTGATGATGCTCGACATCAACCTCGACCGCGTGCGGCACGGATTCTGGCGCAACCTGCCGGTGGCGCTGTTCGTCGGGGTGGTGATGGTCATCGAGCTCGCGCTCGTGCTGATGAGCGCCTTCACCGACCGGCAGAGCGACGTGCCGGCGCTGCCGGCCGGCTACAGCAACACGAAGGCGCTCGGCCGGCTGCTGTACACCGATTACGTGTTCGCGTTCGAGACCGCCGCCGTCGTGCTGCTGGTGGCGATGGTCGCGGCGATCGGGCTGACGCTGCGCCGGCGCAAGGACGTGCGCTACAGCGACGCGAGCGTCGCGGTGCGCACGCGCGCCGCCGACCGGTTGCGCATCGTGCGCATTCCCGCGCGGCCGCGCGACGCGGAGCAGCCATGACCCTGACGCTGGCGCATTACCTCGTGCTCGGCGCGATCCTGTTCGCGATCAGCATCATCGGAATCTTCCTGAACCGGCGCAACGTCATCATCGTGCTGATGGCGATCGAGCTGATGCTGCTCGCGGTGAACCTGAACTTCATCGCGTTCTCGCATTTCCTGGGCGACGCGGCCGGGCAGGTCTTCGTGTTCTTCATCATGACCGTGGCGGCCGCCGAAGCCGCGATCGGGCTGGCGATTCTCGTCGTGCTGTTCCGCACGATCGACTCGATCGACGTGAAGGACCTCGATGCGCTGAAGGGCTGAGGCCCGCGCGAACACAAGAAGCGAATCTCCCGCCTCATGAAAACAGCCTATCTGCTCGCCGCCTTCGCCCCGCTGGTCGGCGCCCTCGTCGCGGGCCTGTTCGGCCGCAGCATCGGCCGCGCCAACTCGCACCGGGTGACGATCCTCGGCGTCGCGATCTCGTTTGCCGCCTCGGCGTGGACGCTCCTCGACGTGCTCGAGGGCAACACCTTCAACGGCACCGTCTACACGTGGGCGGCGATCGGCGGGCTGAACATCGAGGTCGGGTTCCTGATCGACCCGCTCACCGCGGCGATGATGTGCGTCGTCACCTTCGTCTCGCTGATGGTGCACGTCTACACGATCGGCTACATGGCCGACGACCCGGGCTACCAGCGCTTCTTCTCGTACATCTCGCTGTTCACCTTCTCGATGATGATGCTGGTGATGGCGAACAACTTCATGCAGTTGTTCTTCGGCTGGGAGGCGGTCGGCCTGGTCTCGTACCTGCTGATCGGCTTCTGGTACACGCGCGAGAGCGCCGTCTACGCCAACCTGAAGGCGTTCCTCGTCAACCGCGTGGGCGACTTCGGCTTCCTGATCGGCATCGGCCTCGTGCTCGCCTGGTCGGGATCGCTCGACTACGTCGAGGCCTTCGCCGCGGCGCCCGCGCTCGCCGACCGCACCGTCGAGTTCATCCCGGGCACGCCCTGGTCGCTGCTCACCGTCACCTGCCTGTTCCTGTTCGTCGGTGCGATGGGCAAGTCGGCGCAGTTCCCGCTGCACGTCTGGCTGCCCGACTCGATGGAGGGCCCGACGCCGATCTCGGCGCTGATCCACGCGGCGACGATGGTCACCGCCGGCATCTTCATGGTCGCGCGGATGTCGCCGCTGTTCGAGCTCTCGGACACCGCGCTCGGCGTCGTCATCACGATCGGCGCGATCACCGCGCTGTTCATGGGTTTCCTGGGCATCGTGCAGAACGACATCAAGCGCGTCATCGCCTACTCGACGATCTCGCAGCTCGGCTACATGACCGTTGCGCTCGGCGCCTCGGCCTACGGCGTCGGCATCTTCCACCTGATGACGCACGCGTTCTTCAAGGCGCTGCTGTTCCTCGGCGCGGGCTCGGTGATCATCGCGCTGCACCACGAGCAGGACATGCGCAACATGGGCGGGCTGCGCAAGCACATGCCGATCACGTGGATCACCTTCCTCGTCGGCGCGCTCGCGCTGATCGGCACGCCGTTCTTCTCGGGCTTCTACTCGAAGGACCTGATCATCGAGGCGGCGAAGTTCGCGAACGTTCCGGGCGGCGGTTTCGCGTATTTCGCGGTGCTCGCCGGCGTGTTCGTCACTGCGCTGTACACGTTCCGCATGTACTTCCTCGTCTTCCACGGCAAGCCGCGCTGGGACCGCTCGCAGCATCACGCAGCGGCGGGGCACGGGGCGAAGGCCGCCGCGCACGACGAGCACCACGGGCTGGCGCCCGGCGAGCGGCCGCACGAGTCGCCGTGGGTCGTCACCGTGCCGCTCGTGCTGCTGGCGATTCCGTCGGCGGTGATCGGGCTGCTCACCGTCGAGCCGATGCTGTTCGGGGGCTTCTTCGACGGCGCGATCGCCGTCGCCGACCGGCATCCGGCGATGGCCGAACTCGCCGCGCATTTCCACGGCTGGCTCGCGCTCGGGCTGCATTCGCTCGCGACGCCGACGTTCTGGCTGGCGCTGGCCGGCGTCGCGGTCGCCTACTACGCCTACATGGTGAATCCGCGGCTGCCCGAGGCGGCCCGCCGCGGCTTCGCGCCGCTGTACCGGCTGCTCGACAACAAGTACTACCTGGACCGCATCAACGAAGTCGTGTTCGCCGGCGGCGCCCGCCGGCTCGGCCGCGGCCTGTGGCACGGCGGCGACCAGGCCCTGATCGACGGCGTCGCCGTCGACGGCAGCGCACGCCTGGTCGGCTGGTTCTCCGGCGTGCTGCGGCTGTTCCAGACCGGTCGATTGAACAGCTATGCCATCACGATGATCGTCGGTGTGGCGCTCCTGCTGCTGTTCGTCGTGATGCCGCTCGTGCGGCGCTGAAGAACGCGAAGAAAACGACTGCCCTACATGAGCTCCTTTCCGACCCTCAGCGCCGCCATCTGGATTCCCATCGTCTTCGGCCTCGTCCTGCTGCTGCTCGGCAGCCGCCGCAGCCCGGCGCTGTTGCGCAGCGTCGCGCTCGTCGGCGCGCTGCTCGGCCTGGCGGTGACGCTGCCGCTGTTCACCGATTTCGAGCGCGGCAGCGCGGCGATGCAGTTCGTCGAGCAGGCGTCGTGGATCCCGGCGCTCGATGCGCGCTACCACCTGGGCGTCGACGGCCTGTCGGTGTGGTTCGTGCTGCTCACGGCGATCATCACGCTGTTCACCGTCGTCGCGAGCTGGGAATCGATCCAGCAGAAGATCGCGCAGTACATGGCCGCGGTGCTGATCCTCTCGGGGCTGCTGGTCGGTGCGTTCAGCGCGCTCGACGGGCTGCTGTTCTACGTGTTCTTCGAGGCGACGCTGATCCCGATGTACATCATCATCGGGATCTGGGGCGGGCCCAACCGCATCTACGCGGCGTTCAAGTTCTTCCTGTACACGCTGGCTGGCTCGCTGCTCACGCTGGTCGCGCTGATCTGGCTGTACATGAAGTCGGGGTCGTTCTCGATCCTCGACTGGCACGCGCTGCCGCTGTCGATGAGCGAGCAGATCCTCGTGTTCCTCGCGTTCCTCGTCGCGTTCGCCGTGAAGGTGCCGATGTGGCCGGTGCACACGTGGTTGCCGGCCGCGCACGTCGAGGCGCCCACCGGCGGCTCGGTCGTGCTGGCCGCGGTGATGCTCAAGCTCGGTGCCTACGGCTTCGTGCGGTTCTCGCTGCCGATCACCCCCGACGCGAGCCACGAGCTCGCCGGGCTGATGATCGGGCTGTCGTTGATCGCGATCCTCTACATCGGGCTCGTCGCGCTGGTGCAGGCCGACATGAAGAAGCTCGTCGCGTATTCGTCGGTCGCGCACATGGGCTTCGTCACGCTCGGATTCTTCCTCTTCGATCCGCTCGGGATGCAGGGAGCGCTCGTGCAGATGCTCTCGCACGGCTTCGTATCCGGCGCGATGTTCATGTGCATCGGCGTGCTCTACGACCGGCTGCACACGCGCGAGATCGCCGACTACGGCGGTGTCGTCAACGTGATGCCGAAGTTCGCCGCGCTGTTCCTGCTGTTCTCGATGGCCAACGCGGGCCTGCCCGGCACCTCGGGCTTCATCGGCGAATTCTTCGTCGTGCTGTCGTCGGTCGGCCTGAATTTGTGGATCGGCCTCGCGGCGGCCACGGCGCTGATCACCGGTGCCGCGTATTCGCTGTGGATGTACAAGCGCGTGATGTTCGGCGCGATCGGCAACGAACGCGTCGCGTCGATGTCCGACGTCGGCTCGCGCGAATTCTGGATGCTGTTCGCGATGGCGCTGCTCGTGCTGGGCCTGGGCGTGTATCCGAAACCCGTCACCGACATGACGCAAGCCTCGGTCGACGCGCTGCTGCAGCACGTGGCCGCCTCGAAGATCAAGTGATCCCCCTGCAATGAAACCCGAACTGTTGAACCTGTGGGCGGCCGCACCGGAGATCGCGTTGCTGGTGGCGATCTGCGCGGTCCTGCTGCTCGACGCCGCGGTGCCCGTCGAGCGCCGGCCGAGCACGCCGGTGCTGTCGCTGATCGCGATCGCGGTGCCCACCGTCGTCACGCTGTGGCAGCTCGGCCTGCCGACGCAATACGCGTTCGGCGGGATGTACGTCGCCGACACCTTCGGACACCTGCTCAAGCTCTCGTCGTACATCGCGACGGCGGTCGTCGTGATCTACGCGCTGCCGTACGTGCGCGAGCGTCCGATTCCGACCGGCGAGTTCCACACGCTCGTGCTGTTCTCGATGCTCGGGCAGATGGTGATGATGTCGGCAAGCAACCTGCTGCTCATCTACCTCGGCCTCGAGCTGATGTCGCTGTCGCTGTACGCGATGATCGCGCTGCAGCGCGACGCGCGACTGCCCAGCGAAGCGGCGATCAAGTATTTCGTGCTGGGCGCGCTGTCGTCGGGCTTCCTGCTGTACGGCATGTCGATGATCTACGGCGGCACCGGCAGCCTCGACCTCGCGCAGATCGCGGGCACCTTCGCCGCCGGACAGGCCGACTCGACGGTGTTCACGTTCGGTGTCGTGTTCATCGTCGCCGGGCTGGCGTTCAAGCTCGGCGCGGTCCCGTTCCACATGTGGCTGCCCGACGTCTACCACGGCGCGCACACGGCGGCGACGCTGGTGATCGCGACCGGGTCGAAGCTGGCGGCCTTCGCGATCGCGTTCCGCCTGCTCGTCGAAGGGCTCGTCGGCGTGGCCGACGACTGGCAGCAGATGCTCACCGTGCTCTCGGTCGCGTCGCTGGCGATCGGCAACATCGTCGCCGTGGCGCAGACGAACTTCAAGCGCATGCTCGCGTACTCGACGATCTCGCACATCGGCTTCGTGCTGCTCGGCCTGCTCGCCGGCGTCGTCGACGGCAACATGTCCTCGGCGACCACCGCGTACGGGTCGGCGCTGTTCTACATGGTCACCTACGTGCTGACCACGCTGGGCACCTTCGGGCTCGTCCTGCTGCTCTCGCGAAACGGCTTCGAAGCCGACCAGATCGACGACCTCAAGGGACTGAACCGGCGCAGCCCGTGGCTCGCGCTGATGCTGCTGCTGATGATGTTCTCGTTCGCCGGCATCCCGCCGCTGGTCGGCTTCTACGCCAAGCTCGTCGTGCTCAAGGCCGTCATCGACGCCGGGCAGGTCTGGCTCGCCGTGGTCGCGGTCGTGTTCTCGGTGATCGGCGCGTTCTACTACGTGCGCGTGGTCAAGGCGATGTATTTCGACGAACCGACCGAAACCGTGGCCATCGAGACGCAGGCCGGGCAGGGCGCGACGATGGCGCTCAACGGCGCCGCGGTGCTGGTGCTCGGCATCCTGCCGGGCCCGCTGATGGCGGCCTGCCTCGTCGCGATCCAGCAGGCGCTCGCCACCTGAGGCAGCGCGGGCGTGCCGGCGTCGCGCGCCCGCCCGATCGCGACGCCCAACCGACGACGGAGCACCGGCCATGAAGGATCTGCGCGAAACGACGGTCGACTCGCAGCTCGTCTACGACGGCACGTTCCTGCAGATGCGGCGCGACCGCGTGCGCCTGCCCAACGGCCACGAGAGCGCGCGCGAGTTCGTCGTGCATCCCGGTGCGGCGACGATGGTGCCGATCTTTCCCGACGAGCGGATCCTCATCGAGCGCCAGTACCGGTATCCGGTCGGCCGCACGATGATCGAGGTGCCCGCCGGCAAGATCGACCCGGGCGAGACGGCGCTGCAGACCGCACGCCGTGAGCTGGTCGAGGAAACGGGCTATCTCGCGCGCGAGTGGGCGTTCCTCACGAAACTGCATCCCGCGATCGGCTTCGCGACCGAGGTGATGGACGTGTTCCTGTGCCGCGACCTGGTGCGCACCGAACACGCGCCCGACGAAGACGAGTTCCTCGAGATCGAGATCGTTTCGCTCGGGTGGCTCGTCGACGAGTTGCGCGCCGGCCGGCTCACCGACGCGAAGACGCAGATCGTCACCTTCTGGCTCGACCGGATGTTCTCCGGCGCGTGGCCATGGCCGGAGTTCGAGCGCGAGCGATGAACGCCGCGCGGGGGCGCCGCGCCGGGTTCCGGCGCCCGCATCCCGGCGACCCGAACGGGCGATGAAGGCGCGAACGCCGACGCTGTCGGCGATTCCCCGCGGCATCTGGACGCTGGGTTTCGTCAGCCTGTTCATGGACGTCTCCTCGGAGATGATCCATGCGCTGCTGCCCCTGTTCATGGTGTCGGTGCTCGGCACGAGCGTGCTGGTCGTCGGCGTCATCGAAGGCATCGCCGAATCGACCGCGCTGGTCGTGAAGGTGTTTTCCGGCGCGCTCAGCGACTACCTCGGCAAGCGCAAGGCATTGGCCGTGCTCGGCTATTCGCTCGGGGCGGCGACCAAGCCGCTGTTCGCGCTGGCCACCGGAGTGGGTCTGGTGGTCACCGCGCGCTTCGTCGACCGGATCGGCAAGGGCATCCGCGGCGCGCCGCGCGACGCGCTGGTCGCCGACCTCGCGCCGCCTTCGGTGCGAGGCGCGGCCTTCGGGCTGCGCCAGGCGCTCGACACGGTCGGCGCGTTCGCCGGACCGCTGCTGGCCACCGCGCTGATGCTGTCGTGGGACGACGATTTCCGTGCCGTCTTCTGGGCGGCTTGCGTGCCGGCGCTCGCGTGCGTGGCGCTGCTCGTGTTCGGCGTACGCGAGCCCGACCGGCCGATCGAGGCGAAGCGCAGCAACCCGATCCGGCGCGCGGCACTGGCCCGGCTCGGTGGTGCGTACTGGGCCGTCGTGGCGGTCGGCGCCGTGTTCACGCTGGCGCGTTTCAGCGAAGCGTTTCTCGTGCTGCGTGCGCAGGACCTCGGCGTGTCGCTTGCGTTCGCGCCGCTGGTCATGGTCGCGATGAATGCCGTCTACGCGGCGACCGCCTACCCGTTCGGCAGGCTGTCGGACCGGATGGACCATCGCCGCCTGCTGGCGCTGGGCCTGCTCGTGCTCGTCGCCGCCGATGTGGCCCTCGGCCTGGCGACGCAGGCGTCGACCGCGCTCGTCGGTGTGTTGTTGTGGGGCGCGCACATGGGCATGACGCAGGGCCTGTTCGCCACGATGGTGGCCGACGCGGCACCCGCGGCGCTGCGCGGTACCGCGTTCGGGTTCTTCAATCTGGTCAGCGGCGTCGCCATGCTCGTCTCGAGCATCGTCGCCGGCGCGTTGTGGGATGCGTTCGGCGCGTCGGGCACGTTCCTCGCCGGCGCGGGATTCTGCGTTGCCACGCTGCTGAGCCTCGCGTTGCTGCATCCGCCGAGGCGCGAGTCGGTGTAGCGAGGCGCGCGTTGCCCGTGTGGCGGAAGAGGTGGGATTCGAACCCACGGATGGTTGCCCATCGCTGGTTTTCAAGACCAGTGCCTTAAGCCGCTCGGCCACTCTTCCCCGCGATCCCGGAGTATAGCGATCGACCTCCCTCCGCACGGGGCCAGCCGCGGCGGACGTGCCGCCCCGTGCACGCGTTTCGCGCAGATCCCTCGCGCCGCCGCTCGTACCCGGCTGGCGACCGCCGGGCGGCGCGCGAACCCCTTCGCGCCGCGGCGCCATTCGCGCCGGCGGCAGAATCGGGTGCCCGGAGGCGCGTCCGCCCCGAAACGGAGATCCTCATGAATCGTTGCGTACGGTTGTTCCCCCTGTTCGCGGTCACCGCACTCGTCGCAGCCTGCGGCGGAGGGGGCGGCTCGGGCGGTACGGGAACGCTCGGCGTGTCGCTCACCGATGCACCGGCCTGCGGATACGACGCGGTCTGGATCACGGTGGCGAAAGTGCGCGCGCATCGCAGCGACGATGCAGCCGACGGCGACGGCGGCTGGTCCGAGATCGTCGTCGATCCGCCGCAGCGACTGGACCTGCTCGCGCTGCAGAACGGCGAGCTCGAGGACCTCGGCCAGACGACGCTGCCGGCGGGTACCTACAATCAAATGCGGCTCGTGCTCGACGACACGGCCGGCGCCAACGAACTGGTGCGCTCCGACACCAAGGCCACCGTCGCGCTGAAGACGCCGAGCGCGCAGCAGAGCGGGCTCAAGCTCAAGCACACGTTCGAGGTCGGCGCGAACGAAACGACGCGGCTCGTGCTCGATTTCGATGCCTGCCGCTCCATTGTCAAGGCGGGCACGAGCGGGCAGTACCTGCTCAAACCGGTGATCTCGGTGATCGACGCGGACACGAGCGGATCGATCGTTGGCGCCGAGGGGCAGGTCGAACCCGAAGCGGCGCGCGCCGATGCGACGGTCTCGCTGCAGCAATACGATCCGGCCACCGGCGAAGTCACGGTCGTTCGCTCGACGCCGGTGCGCGACGACGGCAGCTGGCTGCTTTCGCCGGTGCCCGAAGCGTCGGCCGACGTGCGCTACCAGCTCGTCCTCTCCTCGCCGGGATACGCGAACATCGTCTACACCGACATCCCGTTGCAGACGGGCGTTGCCACCGCGGTTCCGCCGGTGACGCTCGCCGTGTCGACGATGGGCGAAATCGACGGCGAGGTGACGCCGGCCGATCCGTCGGCCGCGCTGCGCGCGCTGCAGAAAGTCGTCGACGAGCCCGGGGACGCCGACGACGTCGTGATCGAGGCCGCCTATGCGAACTCGGATGCGTCGACGGGGCTGTATCGGCTCGAGGTGCCGGTCGCGGCCGCGCGGGTCGCCGCGTATGCGTCGAGCTCGCCGAGCTTCGCCGACGGTGCGAACGCCGGCGTGTACGAAGTCGCCGCGACGGTCGAGGGCGCGACGCAGACCGGCGACGCCGACGTGTCGACGACGAACCAGACGCTCGACTTCGCGTTCTGAACGGCGCGGCGTGGCGCCGTCCGGTGCCGCCCGCCCGGTTCAGCCGGGCGGCGGCTCCGGTCGCCTCGCGACGTCGAGCGGAAGACGCAGCGCGAAGAGGCTCCCCTTGCCCGGCCCGAGGCTGCGTGCCTCGATGCCGCCGCCGTGCAGCGTCGCCAGCTCCTTCACCACCGCCAGTCCGACCCCGAGCCCGGGCTGCGTGGTGCGCGAAGCATCGCGCGTGAAGAGTTCGAAGATGTGCGGCAGCACCTGCGGGTCGATTCCGATGCCGTCGTCGGCCACGCGGATTACGGCCATGTCGGCTTCGACCGACGCGGTCACGTCGATGTGACCGCCCGCCGGCGTGTACTTGCTGGCGTTGCCGAGCAGGTTCAGCAGCATCTGCTGCACGCGCAGCGCGTCGGCCTCGATCGAAAACGGCACCGGCGGAAGCGTTGCGCGCAGTTGCTGGCCGTTGCGCTCGATCGTCGCCCGCATGGCGTCGACGGCTTGGCGGACGGCGTCCTGCACGATCACCGGCTGCCGCTCGAGCCGCAGTCGCTCGCCGGCGGTCTCGGAAGCCCGTCCGAGGTCATCGAGCAGCATCGACATCGCGGTGAGCTGGCGCTGCAGGATCTCGAGCGATCGATTCCGCATCGCGGGGTCGTCGGAGAGCGCGATCAGCGACGCGGCGTTCTGCGCCGGACCGACCAGGTTGCGCAACTCGTGCCCGACCGAGACGATGAAATTCGTTCGCTCGTCGTGTTCCTGCTCGCGCGCGAACAGGCTGTTGCGCAGCGCGTCGATGCGCGTGCGCAGGTCGGTGCGGTCGCGCACGGTCTTGCACAACGCCGCGACCGAACCGTCGTCGTTGCGGATGGCCTCGAGCACCCCGGTTGCCCAGAAGCGGCTGCCGTCCTGGCGCTGGTGCCATCGGTCGTCTTCCGAACGCCCCGAGGCCAGCGCCGCGTCGATTTCCTGCCGATGCAGCCCCAGTCGTCGGTCGCGGTCGATGAACAGGCGCTCGAAATTCATTCCCTGCGCTTGCGCCGCCGGATAGCCGAACAGCCGTTCGGCGGCGCCGAGCCAGGCCAGCACCGCGCCCTCGGGGTCGATCAGGAGGACCGCGCTCTCCGACGTGGTTCGCAGGTAGCGGGCGAGCCATTCCAGCGCGAAGGGCGGTGGTTCGGGGTTCATCGGTGAAGCGGGTGCGGCGGTCCGCCCATTATCGTCGGAGGAAGCCCCTTGGCGCGAGCGGCCTCGTCGGCCGGCACGCGAGCCGACGCGCGCGGCGCACCCGTCGGTAGAATCGACCGGAGCGCCGCGATCCGCATCGTCGCGCGCCACCGAGCGAGGAGACCGAATGAAAGCCGTTCTGTGCAGGCAATGGGGGCCGCCCGAGTCGCTGACCGTGGAGGAGGTCGCCGCACCGGTGCCCGCCGCCGGAGAGGTCGTCATCGACGTGCACGCGGCCGGGGTCAATTTCCCCGACTCGCTGATCATCCAGAAGAAGTACCAGGTGCAGCCGCCGCTGCCGTTCACGCCCGGTGCCGAAGTGGCGGGTGTCGTGCGTGCCGTGGGCGAAGGCGTGGCGCACTGGAAGCCGGGCGATCGCGTGATCGCGAACACGCCGTGGGGCGGTTATGCCGAGCAGCTCGCCGTTGCCGCCGAACGCGTCGTCCCGATGCCCGACGCGATGGATTTCGCGACCGCTTCGGCCTACGTGCTCGCCTACGGCACGAGCCTGTTCGCGTTGAAGGACCGCGCGAAGCTCGCGCCCGGCGAAACGCTGCTCGTGCTCGGTGCCGCGGGCGGCGTCGGCATTGCCGCGGTCGAGATCGGCAAGTCGATGGGCGCTTTCGTGATCGCCGGTGCGTCGAGCGAGGACAAGCTCGCGCTATGCCGCGAGCACGGCGCCGACGCGACGATCGACTACGCGAAGGAGAACCTGCGCGAGCGCCTCGCGGCGCTCACCGACGGACGCGGTCCCGACGTCGTCTACGACCCCGTCGGCGGCGCGCTCACCGAGCAGGCGTTTCGTTCGATCGCCTGGGAGGGCCGGCATCTGGTCATCGGTTTTGCCACCGGGGAGATTCCGAAGATGCCGCTGAACCTGCCGCTGCTGAAGACGGCCTCGCTCGTCGGCGCCTTCTGGGGCGCGTTCATCCAGCGCGACGCGCGGCGCACGCGCGAGCACATGAAGGAGCTGTTCGCGCTGTACGAGTCGGGCAAGGTGCACCCGCCGGTGACGCATCGCTATCGGCTCGAGCAGGCCGGGCAGGCGTTGCGCGACGTGATGGAGCGTCGCGTCAAGGGGAAGGTCGTCATCCTGCCGCGGGCTTGACCACGCCCGGGCGCTGCACGCCTTCGGGCAGCGCGCGCGCCGCGCGCAGCGCATCGGAGGCGAAGAAGCGATCGCCTTCGAGGCGCGCGACGATCATCGGTGCCGCGTCGAAGCCCCAGTAGCGTTCGCCGTCGATCAGCGCGGTCGGCACGCCGAAGACGCCCGCGGCGATCGCCGCTTCGGTGTTCTCGCGCAGCGCCTGCTTCACCGCGGGCGCATCGAGCGCTTCGGGTTCGACGCCCAGCTCGTCGAGCAGCGCAGCGAATGCGCCGGCGTCCGCGGGAACGTGCCCTTCGCGCCAGACGAATTCGAACAGGCGCCGGACGACGTCGACACGGTTGCCGAGCACGATCGACAGGCGCAGCAGCGGCAACGGAACGAACGGGTGCATCGGCGGCAGCTTCAGCGCGATGCCGTGCGAATGCGCGAGCCACGCGACGTGCTCGAAGGTCCACTGCCGCTTGGGCGCGATCTCGGCGGGTCCGACGTTGCCCCAGTGCTTGAGCAGGCCGGCGAACAGCACGGGCCGGCAGCGCAGTTGCGCGCGGGCGGCGAAGCGCTCGAGCTGCGTGCTCTGCAGATACGCGAAAGGCGAGACGAAATCGAAATACCAGTCGAGCGCGGGCGAGTCGTTCATGATGCGTCGGGTTCTCCGTCGGATTGGCCGAAGTAGCGAAGTGGTTCGAGATCGTCGAAGCGGGGCGCGCGTTTCTCGGCGCGCGCGCGAATCGCCTCGGCGACGGCGCTGGTGTCCCACAGTCCCGACTGCAGCCATCCCATCTGGCGCAGTCCGTCGGCCACCGAATGGTCGCGGGCGTAGTCGATCGCCTGCTTGCTCGCCCACACCGCGACGGGCGGCTTGGTCGCGATCTCGGCGGCGATCTCGAGGACTTCCTCGAGCATCGCTTCGGGGGTCTCGAACAGGTCGTTGACGAAGCCGAGCGCGAGCGCGCGCGCCGCCGGCAGGCGGCGTCCGGTGAACGCGAGCTCGCGCGCGACGCCTTCGGGGATCAGCTTCGGAAGCCGCTGCAGCGTGCCGAGGTCGGCCGCCATGCCGATGTTGATTTCCTGCACGCAGAAGAACGCGTCGCTCGTGCAATACCGAAGATCGCAGGCGCACACGAGGTCGACGCCGCCGCCGATGCATCCGCCTTGCACGGCGGCGAGGACCGGCATGCGCAATTCGGCGAGCCGGTCGAAGGTGCGCTGCATGTCGGCGAGCAGCGCGGCGATGTTCGCGCGCGACGCGGCGCTTGAGTCGTCGAGCGCGATCGACGAGCCGAAGGTATCGAGCGACATGCCGGCGCTGAAGTGCCGGCCGGTGGAATCGATGACGAGCGCGCGCGCCGGCGCATCGCGCTGCAGCCGCGCCAGGTGCTCGTCGAGCTCGCGCCAGAACGACGGGCTCATCGTGTTGAACGTGTCGGGCCGGTCGAGCGTGAGTCGCGCGACGCGATCGGCGATTTCGAGGCGGAAATGCATCTCGGCACTCGCTGCGGTGGCGGTCGGACCAGTGTATCGCGCGCGCATGCGGGGCCGGCACGTGCCGCGCGCCTGCGACGCACATGCATTCCCGCTATGCTCCGCGCTTCATGTTCGAGGCGCACCATGGATAAAAAACCTCGCCCCGCCGACGCCGTTGCGCGTCGCGAGCCCGGGCGCAGCTACCGGTACTACGAGCTGCTGATGGCAGGCTTCGTCACGATCTACCTGTGCTCGAACCTGCTCGGGCCGGCGAAAGCGGTCCAGGTGCCGCTTCCGGGGTTCGGCGACGTGACCTTCGGCGCCGGGCTGCTCTTCTTCCCGATCTCGTACATCTTCGGCGACGTGCTCACCGAGGTCTACGGCTATGCGAAGGCGCGCCGCGTGATCTGGACCGGGTTCGCCGCGATGCTGTTCGCCGCCGCGATGTCGTGGGCGGTCGTGCGCATGCCGCCGGCGCCCGGTTGGCCGCACCAGGACGCCTACGAGATCGCGTTCGGCAACACCTGGCGCATCGTCCTCGCGTCGCTGGTCGCGTATTCGTGCGGCGAGTTCGTCAATTCGTTCTCGCTCGCCAAAATCAAGCTGATGACCGCCGGGCGGCACCTGTGGGCGCGCACGATCGGCTCGACCGTGCTCGGCGAGGGCGTCGACTCGATGTTGTTCTATCCTCTGGCGTTCTGGGGCACCGGCATCGTTCCGAACGAACTGCTCCCGGCGCTGATGCTCTCGCAATGGATCGGCAAGACGCTGGTGGAAGTCGCCTTCACCCCGCTCACGTATCGGGTGGTCGGCTTCCTCAAGCGCACCGAGAACGAAGACTTTTACGACCGGGACACCGATTTCACGCCGTTCCGGTTCTGACCAGAGAGTCCCCGATGCGCGCTGTCGTGTTGTCGATGAAGTTCGCGTTGCGCGACTGGCGCGCCGGTGAGCTGCGCCTGCTCGTCGTTGCGCTGCTGGTGGCGGTTGCCGCGATCGCCAGCGTCGGCTTCTTCGTCGACCGGATGCGCGGTGCGCTCGAGCACGAGGCGG
>JAKFES010000103.1:0-2373 GCA_036675585.1 Burkholderiaceae bacterium | reverse complement strand
GCGCGCATCGCGGCGCGCAGGCGGAGCAGCGGCGGATGGTCGGCGGGAACCGCGACGACGACCGATTTCTTGCGCACCTCGGGGGGCAGCTTGGTTTCGACGAAGTCGCTGACCTCGCGGCTGCGCTCGCCGATCAGCCCGACGACGATGACGTCGCATTCGGTGCCTGCGATCATCTGGCCCATCAGCACCGACTTGCCGACGCCCGAGCCCGCGATGATCGCGACGCGCTGGCCTTCGCCGACGGTGAGCAGACCGTTGATCGCGCGCACGCCCATGTTGAGCGGGCGGGTGACGCGTCCGCGGCGTAGCGGGTTGACCTTGCGGCCGGCGAGCGGCCACTGGAACTGCGACTGGATCGCGGGACGTCCGTCGAGCGGGTTGCCCTGTGCATCCATGATGCGGCCGAGTAACGTCTTGCCGACGGCAACCATCGAGCTGGCACCATGCGGTTCGACCGGCGCGCCGGTAACGAGCGGCATATTGGTGTCGAAGGGCAGCACGAGGCTGCGGTGGCCGCGAAAGCCGACGACCTCGCCATAGACATAATCATTGTTCGCCGAGCGGATGCGGACATTGCTGCCGAGCGGCTGGGGGAAACCCGACACTTCGAGCATGATGCCCTCGTGCGACACCAAGGTGCCGATACGGCGCGGGCTGGCGTTCGTCAGGTCGACGGGGTCGAGCAGCTGCTGCGCGCTCATGGCGAGGCGGCGCGTCATGCGGCGTCTCCGGTGCCCAGCGCAGTGCGCAGTTCGTCGAGATAGACCGCGCGGCCATGTTCGATCCAGCCGGTCGAGGTTTCGAGGCGGACGGTGCCGCGCACCATCGCGGGATCGCTTTCGATCGCCAGCGTCAACGGAGCGTCGGCGAGTAGCACGGCGTCTTCGGGATGAACCCAAAGCGTGCGTGCCTTGTCGGCGTCGGCGACCATCGAGGCGGCGGTCTCGGCCTGCGCCTGCAGCCATTCGGCGTCGATCGGCGCGGCGGCGACGATCTGGCGCACCAGCCGTTCGACCGTTTCTGCGATCAGCTGCGCGAGTTCTTCGCTCGGCTCGTCCTGCAGCGCTTCGGCGCCGGCAAGCAATGCGAGCAGCTGGTGACGCTCGGCAACAAAGGCCGCTTCGGCGAGGCGCTGGCCTTCGGCGAGGCCGAGCGCGAAGGGATCTTCGAGGTCGAGTTCGTCGATGCTTTCCTGTTCGGTCGCCTGCGCCGTGTAGACGGCCGGCGCGAAGGACATCGGGCGGAAGCCGCTGCCGCGCGCCATCGCTTCGGTGAGCGAGACGGCTGCGAAACCGGCCTGGGCGGTGCGATCAGACATAATCGTCGCCTCCGCCCGCGATCATGATTTCGCCCGATGCGGCCATCTGGCGGACGATCTGCATCACGCTCTTTTGCGCATCGTCGACGTCGGCGCGCTTGACCATCGTCATTTCGGTCATCTCGTCGCGGATCGTTTCGGCGGCGCGCTGCGACATGGTGGCAAGGCACATGTCGACCATCTCTTCGTCGGCGCCCTTGAGCGCGATCGCGAGCTGGGCGGCATCGACCGAGCGCAACACGGCGCTGAGGCTCTTCTTGTCGAGGTCGCGCAGATTTTCGAAGATGAACATCTCTTCCTCGATCGTCTGGGCGAGCACGCGGTCGTGCTTCTTCAGCGAACGAAGCGTGCGCTCCGACAGCTGTTTCGGCATCTTCTTCATGATCTTGGCGACGTCGCTCGGGCCCCCGATCGCCTGCTTGGCGACGCGCTGGCCATCGACATTGGCGCTCGCGAGCACCGCTTCGAGATCCTCGATCGCCGCTGCGGGAACCGAGTTCAGCATCGCGGCGCGCAGCACGAGATCGGCCTGCAGCACTTCGTCGAGCGTTTCGATCGCGCGCGCGGCGACATCGGGGACGAGCACCGAGAGGATCAGCGCGCCGACCTGCGGATGCTCGCTGGCGAGCAGTCCGCTGATCGCATCGACGTCCATCCAGCGCAGCATTTCGAGCGACGCGGCGCTCCGCTGCGGCGCGACGGCGGCGAGGATATTGTCGGCGCGGACGTTACCGACGGCTTCGTTGATCACGGTGCGGATGCGCGTGTCGGCGCCGATCGCGAGCGCGCTGACGTCGCGGCTGCGCGTCACGAAGCGGTCGAGCGCCTGGCCGATCTGCTGCTCGCTGGCGTTGGCGGTGTCGAACATCGCCTTCGCCAGCTGGCGGACTTCTTCGGGACCGAGCTGTTTCAGGATCGTCGCGGCTTCGCTTTCGTCGAGCAGCATCAGCAGGATCGCGGCGGCGGCCGATCCTTCGATCGCGGGCATCACTGGTGCGTTATCGAGTTCGGCGACTTCAGGCACGGGCGCCCTCCTGCATCAGGTGGCGGAC
>JAKFES010000229.1:0-2374 GCA_036675585.1 Burkholderiaceae bacterium | reverse complement strand
CCGACCGGATCGCCGCCGCGGGCGAGATCGCGCGGCGGCTGAACGCGGTCGCGCTGCTCAAGGGGGCCGGGACGGTGGTTGCGACGCCCGACGGTGGCTGGACGCTGATCGACAGTGGAAGTGCCGCGCTCGCCAGCGCCGGCACCGGCGACGTGCTGGCCGGCATCTGCGCGGCGCTGCTCGCGCGCGCAGCCGACCCCGGGCGCGCAGCCTGCCTGGGCGCATGGCTGCACGGGCGCGCCGGCGAACGCTGGGAGCAGGCGAACGGCGGCGCCGACGGATTGAGCGCCGCGGAACTCGCGCATTGGGTGCGCGGCACGATGGCGCAGCTTCACACGACGGAGGCGAACCGATGAACGACGACCCGCAGGCGAGCGATTCGACGCAGGCCCGCTCGCGTGCGGCGCACGCGGCGCACGAGGCGCTGCGCCGGCTCGCCGACTCGATGCGCGACGCGTCGATCGAGCGGCTGCTGCACGACGAGCCCGCGCGCGGCGAACGACTCGTCGTCGAGGCGGCCGGCCTGCATGCCGATTTCACCCGGCACCGGCTGCCGCTGCCCGCGCTCGACGCGCTGCTCGCGCTGGCGCGCACGCTCGAGGTCGAGCAGCGCCGCGACGCGATGTTCGCCGGCGAGCCGGTGAATTTCACCGAACGGCGCCCCGCGCTGCACGTGGCATTGCGCCGCCCTGCGCCTGCCGCCGGCGACGCCGACCCGATCGCCGCCGACGTCGCGCAGACGCTTGCGCGGATGTCGGCGTTCGGCGACGCGGTGCGCGACGGCCGATGGACCGGTGCCACCGGCCGCCGGATCGACGCCGTCGTGCACGTCGGCATCGGCGGCTCGCATCTCGGGCCGCAACTGGCGTGCGAGGCGCTCGCGCACGACGCCGACGCCCGGCTCGAGTGCCGGTTCCTGTCCAACGTCGACCCGGACGCGTTGCGGCGCGCGACCGAAGGACTCGACCCGGCGACGACGCTGGCGATCGTCGCCTCGAAATCGTGGCACACGACCGAAACCGCACGAAACGCCGCGGCGATGCGGCGCTGGTATGCGCACGGCGGCATTGCCGGCGACGCGCTGCGGCGGCACTTCGTTGCCGTCACGTCGAACGTCGACGCAGCGCTCGCCTTCGGCCTGGCGGGCGAATCGATCTTCCCGATGCGCGACTGGGTCGGCGGCCGCTACTCGATGTGGTCTGCGATCGGCCTGCCGATCCTGCTGAAGATCGGTTCGCGCGCATTCCGCGAGATGCTCGACGGGGCGCACGCGATGGACCGGCATTTCCGCGAAGCGCCGCCGGCGCGCAACATGCCGCTGCTGATGGCGCTGGTTTCGCTGTGGAACCGGCTCGCCCTCGACGGCGGCAGCGAAGTCGTCGTTCCGTACAGCGATGCGCTGCGCAGCCTCGTCGCCTACCTGCAGCAATTGCAGATGGAGAGCAACGGCAAGCGAATCGGCCGCGACGGTCGCCCGGTGGCGTGGGAAACGGCCCCGCCGGTCTGGGGGTCCACCGGCACCGATGCGCAGCATTCGTTCTTCCAGGCGCTGCACCAGGGCACGAACGTGCATCCGGTCGATTTCATCGTCGTCGTGCCCGAGCGCGACGACGAGGAACGGCGCGGCATCGCGCTGCTGGCCAACGCGCTGGCGCAGGTCGAGGCGCTCGCGCGCGGGCGCCGCGCCGGCGACGACGCGCTCGCCGCGCACCGCGGCACGCCGGGCAACCGACCGTCGACGGTCCTGCTGCTCGATCGGCTCGACGCGCGCCGCTTCGGCGCACTGATCGCGCTGTACGAGCACAAGACCGCGACACTCGGCTGGCTGTGGGACATCGATTCGTTCGACCAGTGGGGCGTCGAGCTCGGCAAGGTGCTCGCTGCCGAGATCGAGCCGCTGCTCGCGCCGTCGGGCGACGTGCCGGCCTCCCGCTCGCCGCCGACGGTCGAGCCGCTGATCAGGTGGATACGGAAACGGCTGGACGATCGGGATGCGCGACCAGGCGCCCCGCGTGGAGCGTGAGCCGCTGGCCGCAGCGCGCCGCGAGATCGGCATCGTGCGTGACGAGCAGCAGCGTCGCCGCGGCCTCGCGGTTCAGCTCGAACAGCAGCTCGATGATGCGCGCGCCGGTCGTCGCGTCGAGACTTCCGGTCGGCTCGTCGGCGAACAGCAGCTTGGGCGCCGGGGCGAACGCGCGCGCGATCGCCACGCGCTGCTGCTCGCCGCCCGACAGCGTTTTCGGATAATGGGCGAGGCGCTCGCCGAGCCCCACCCGCTCCAGCAGGCTGCGTGCGCGCGCGGCGGCGCGCCGTTCGCCGGCGAGCTCCAGCGGCAGCATCACCTTCTCCAGCGCGGTCATCTGCGGCAGCAACT
>JAKFES010000038.1:0-16111 GCA_036675585.1 Burkholderiaceae bacterium | reverse complement strand
AACCGGCCCGCTGCCGCCTGCCGCGAACGCGCCGAGGCCGGAAGGAGGACGCGTTCCATCCTAGTGCACCAGGAACGGCGCGCGCACGGGGCGCCGGCGCGGCACGAGAACGTCGATCGTCACGGCGAGCGCAGGCAGCAGCGTGATCGCCATGATCATGTTCACCATGAACATGAAGGTGAGCAGCAGCCCCATGTCGGCCTGGAACTTCAGCGCCGAGAACGACCACGTCGCGACGCCCACCGACAACGTGATCGCGGTGAAGACGGTGGCGTTGCCGGTTTCCATCAGCGCCTGGCGGAAGGCGACCGCGATGTTCGCACCGTGCGCGAGGTGCAGCTGCAGACGGTTGTAGATGTAGAACGCGTAGTCGACGCCGATGCCGACCGCCAGCACCATCACCGGAAGCGTCGCGACGGTCAGGCCGATGTCGAGCGCCTTCATGAACCAGTAGCCGAGGAAGGTCGCGAGCGTGAGCGGCGCGCAGCACGCGAGCATCGCGCGCCAGTCGCGATACGTGAACAGGACGAGCGCGACGATCGTCGCGTACACCCACAGCATCATCGGCAGCTCGGTCGTCTCGAGCACCTCGTTGGTCGCCGCCTGCACCCCGACGTTGCCGCTGGCGAGCCGGGCGCGAACGTCGGGCCGCTTCTCGGCGTCGCGAAACGCGCGCACCTCGGCAATCACGTCCTTGACGGTCGTCGCCTTGTGGTCGGTGAGGAAGACGTTGACCGGAAGCACGGTGCAGCCGGAGTTGAACAAGCCCGTGCCTTCGGGAATCAACCCGACCGAGTTCGCGAGCGAGCGCTCGTCGGCAGCGAGCGCGGTCCATTTCGGATGGCCTTCGTTGGTTCCCGCGTACGCCTGCTTGGCGAGCTGGGCGACCGAAGCCACCGAGATCACGCCGGGCGCGTTCTGCATGTGCCAGGCGAACTGGTCGATGTGCGCCATCACCGGTTGCCGGTAGCAACCGTCCTGCGGCGCTTCGAACACCACGGTGAGCACGTCGAGTCCGAGGTCGAAGCTCTCGACGATCGATGCGGCGTCGCGGTTGAAGCGCGAATCGGCGCGCAGTTCGGGCGCTCCGGACGCGAGATGGCCGACGTGCCGATGCTGGCTTTGCTGGACCGCGATGGCGAACAGCGCGACGCCCACGAGCGTGCCGAGCAGCGCGTTGCGCGTGCGCGCGATGCGCCCCAGCCAGGCCATCACCCGTTCACGCGCGATGCGCAGGCGCGTCATCCGCGCGACGTACGCGTCGTCGAAGTGCAGATACGAAGCGGCGATCGGCAACATCACGAGGTTGGTGACGATCTTGTAGGCGACGCCGATCGAGGCGGTGATGCCCAGCTCGCGGATCATCGGGATCGGGATCAGCGTGAGCGTCGCGAAGCCGACGAACGCCGTCACGAGCGCCATCGATCCGGGGATCAGCAGGCCGGTGAACGCGCGCCGGGCGGCCGTTTCGCTGTCGGCGCCGGCACACGTCTCCTTGACGATGTAGTTGATCTGCTGGACGCCGTGCGAGACGCCGATGGCGAACACGAGGAACGGCACGAGCACCGCCAGCGGGTCGAGCCCGTAGCCGAGCAGCCGCAGCGTGCCGAACTGCCACACGACCGATACGAGCGAACACAACAGGGTCAGCGCGGCGAGTCGTGTCGAGCGGCAGTACACCCAGACCGAGAGCGCCGTGAGCGCGAAGGCGAGCGCGAAGAAGCGGATCACGCTGGTCGCCCCGTCGGCGATGTCGCCGACCTGCTTGGCGAATCCGATGATCTGCACCTCGAAGCCGGCGTCCTCGTGCCGGGCGCGCACTTCGCTTTCGATCCGGGAGGCGAAGTCGAGGTAGTCGAGTCGCCGGCCGGTGGTCCGGTCGGTTTCGAGCAGATCGGCGACGACCATCGCGCCCGCGTTGTCGGTCGAGACGAGCGTGCCGATGTAGCCGCCCGCCAGCGCGTTCTGGCGGATCCGTTCGATCCGCCCGTCGTCGAGCCGCTCGGGCGTGATGTCGCCGCCGATCACGTCCTCGGCCTTGAATCCCTCCTCGGTGACGCCGAGCACCCGCGTGTTCGGCGTCCACAGCGACGTGACCGTGCGCCGGTCGATCCCCGGCAGGAACATCACCGACTGGGTGACGTCGTGCAGCTTGCGCAGCCCCGGCGCGCTCCAGATCTCCCCGTTGCGCGCGCGGACCACGACGATGATCCGGTTCGCGCCGAAGACCTGGTCACGGAACTCGAAGAAGGTCTGGATGTACTCGTGGTTCTGCGGGAGCTGCTTGTCGAAGCCGGCATCCATGTGGAGCCGGCTTGCGAACACGCCCATGACGACCGTCAGCGCGGCGAGCGAAGCGAGCACGAGCGCCCGGTGGCCGAACAGCAGATGCTGCAGGCGTTCGACGAAGCGGGCGATCATCGGGCACCACCGTGCGCAGGGCGATCAGAACGAAAGCGACGTGACGAAGGAGAGGAAGTCGCGATCCTTCAACAGGTTGTTGCCGCCTCCGCCCCAGTAACGGGTGTAGCCGACTCCGGCCTTCCAGCGATCGGAGCGGTTGAAGTTCAGCGACACCGTCATCGCCTTGCGGCCTTCGATGAAGGGCACCGCGTTCGGCGTCGTTCCCTTGAAGTCCCAGGCGACGTCGAGTTGCGGGAGCACGTTCCAGCCGGTGTCGCCGACGTTCGCGTAGGTCAGCCCCGTGGAGAAGACGAGGCCGGCCGATGTCTTGTCGGGCAGCGAGTAATCGGTGAGCAGGTAGGGAACGCGACCCGACCGGTCGAGGCTGGGGTAATGCGCGAGCGCCACCTCGCCCAGGAAATAGCCTTCCTCGGCGCCCATTCGTCCGACCAGGCCGCCGAGGTCGTTCGGCGTGATCAGCTTGAAGCCCGTCAGGTGCGCCTGCCACTTGCGCTCGGTGATGAACCCGCGCACGGTCTTGCCGGGAAACTCGAACACCGAATACCGGCCGATCAGCGGGACCGTCGCATCGATGCCCACGCTGTCTTTCGGGCGATACGACAATTCGGCGCCGACCGCCCACGTGCCGACCCGCGTGTTCGCCGAGATGCCGAACACGTTGCGGCTTTCCCCGTAGTCGACGAAGTAGGCGAGGCCGGCCACGTTCGACGCGTGCCGGGCCGGATCGAAGTGGAAGCCGACGAAGGGAAGCTTGTCGTGGTAGCGGATCCAGTACAGTCCGAACTCGGTCTCCGAGCCCTCCGGCAGCCATCGCGTCGCGAGCCCGAACTGGCCCGAGTTTTTCGGCTCGTTGGTCTCGAGCGGGTGAACCAGCGTGGGCAGCGGAACGCCCGCGACCGGCACCGTCGCCGTTCCCGCGGAGAGTTCGTCGAGCGTGAATCGCCGCCCGGTCGTCGGATTGATCGTGCCGATGTCGCCGACGGTTCCCGGGGGCAGGCCGAGCGTGGTGGAGTTGATGAACGCGTTGCGCCCGCCCTTGCCGATCACGTCGGTCACCGAGAAATAGCTGCCGACCGGATCGAAGGTGAACGCGTTCCAGCGGAACTGGTAATACCCCTCGACGCTCAGCCCCTCGGCGAGGTTCGCGTTCAGCGAGATCATCGGCGCCGGCTTGAAGATCTCCTTCAGCTGGGTGCCCGGGACGTGGAAATTCTGCAGGTTGATGGCGTTGGTCACGTTGACCCCGCCGTAGATGAAGATGTCCTCGCCCCAGCTGATCACCTGGTTGCCGACCTTCACTTTCGCCGGGCGGCCGGCGATCTCGAACTCCTTGGCGACCCAGGCGTCGAGCCAGGTGAACTTGTCGACCGCAACCGAGCGCGCCGCCGGATCGAGCGGCGTGCGATCCGTGTCGTCGACCTTCCAGTCCTTGAACCAGGTCGCGCGGAGCATCCCGCTCCAGCGGTTCGGGAAATGCACGACCAGCTCGTGCGTGCCCTTGAGCGCGGCCGACACGATGTCGCCCTTGTCGTAGTTCAGGTTCCCGTCGTCGGCCTGCAGATAATTGAAGTCCGGGTTGGCGAACGCGTTTCCCGCGCCGTAGAACGACTGCGCGCGCGATTCCAGCTGGCTCGTCGTCGGCGCGTTGCCGCCGTTGTCGTTGCCGACGATGCCGCGGTCGGTGTCCTGCATGCGCCGGATGAATCCGAACGAGAGCGTCGAGTCGAAGCTGCCGGTGATCGACTCGTTGCCGAACTTCAATGCGTGCGCCTGCAGCGGAACGCCGCCGACGGCGATCGTCGCGAGCGCGCCGGCCACGGCTTTCGAGATGGCGCTACGCGTGTTCTTCGTGCTTGTCGTGCTGTGCATGGGACCCGCTCCTCCTGGATCGTCGTTCTTCTGCCCGGATGCAAGACCGGGCGATCAGCGTTCGCCGCGGCGGCGCAGTTCGTCGGAGCTGAACATGTTCGGGTTGATCCGGCCTTCCCGCCCGGCGAGCCAGTCGGTGGGCGGATGCTCCTGCGTGGCCGTCTCGGCGATGTACCGCCCGACGTTCAGGTCGTAGCCGACGAACTCCTGGCTCACGCACGCGGGAATCTCGGGCGCGACCCACAGGCTCGCTTCCTGGACGCGCCATACCTTGCCCTGTGCGTCGTACAGGTCGGTGAGCAGCAGCGCCCAGCTGTCCTCGTCGATGAACATCACGCGGCGCGGGAAGATGTGACGCATGCCTTCCTTCAGCGTGGCCTCGACGACCCAGACGCGATGCAGTTCGTATCGCATCAGGTCGCGGTTCACGTATTCGGGCTGGTAGATCTCGCTGTATTTGCGGCTCTTGTCGATCAGCTTCCAGCTGTTGTACGGGACGTAGAGCTCCTTCTTGCCGACGAGCTTCCAGTCGTAGCGGTCCATCGCGCCGGCGTACATCGGGTACTGGTCGACCGTCTCCAGGTTCTCGTAGCCCGGTACCGGGTTGTCGTAGGCGAACGAAGGGGCCCGGCGCACGCGTCGCTGGCCGGGGAAGTACAGCCAGGCGTCGGATCCGCGATCCATGAACCAGTGCACGAGGATCATCTCGCCGGCGCGCGCGGCCGGTGAAACGACCTCGTTGAGGATCTTCGCCTCGACCTTCCTGACGTCCTCGAATTGCTTCGTCGCCGCGTCGTGCAGCGGGAAGACGACCCACTGGTTCTGCGCGAGCTGCGAGAAGTCTCCGCTCTTGCGCGAGAACAGCGTCGAGTAGTGCTCGATGCGGCCCTCGCCCTGGTAGCGCAGCTTGTGGTTCCAGACCGCCTCGGCACCGTTCTTCGGGATCGGGAACAGCACGCCCCCGCCGACCGCGTTCTCGAGCTGCCATCCGCCGTCGGCCAGGCGTGCGACGCGCGCATTCTGCGCGGTGCGCTCGTATACGCCGTCGGCGTAGCCGCACGAGCGGCGCGTCGGGTAGACGTCCATCCGGTAGCCGGGCAGCGTGCGGATCAGCGTCTGCTGGCCCTCCGAGAGCTTGTCCTTGTAGCGGTCGAGGTTCGACGCATCGATCGAGAACAGGACCTTGTCGTCCCGGTACGGATCGATGCGGGGCTCGCCGGGCTTCCATCCGGCCGGCGCGGTCGTGATGCCGCCGCTCCAGGCAGGAATGCTTCCGTCGGCGTTGCCCGCCTTCTCGGCGCCGACCGGCGTCAGGTCCTGGCCGAGCCGCGCAGCCTCCTGTTCGCCGACCGCCGCGGCGCCCGGGCCCGACGCGAGCGCGAGCGCGAGCGCGAGGCCCGCCGTGATGTTTCGCGGTGCGTGCATTTCGTCTCCTTTCCCTTCAGGATTTCTCGGCCACGCCGACGAGCAGCGAGGCCGTGCAATGGAACATCGTGCTGGTGCTCCCCATGCACCAGTTGATGTCGTTGTGCAGCGTGATCCGGTACGCGGGGCGTTCGCCGAGGTTCGTGTTGCACAGGCATCGGCCGCACGCGCTCTTGCCGCAGCAGTCGAAGTAGCTGATCAGGTAGTCCTTGCCGTCGGCCGGATTGCGACAGGTGCCGATCCACGAGACTTTCGACGGTTCGGTGCCGGGCGGACACGAGTTCACGCTTCCGCCGCAACACGAGCACAGGAACCCGTCGACCGCGCAGTATTTCCAGTAGTCGCACTGCCGGTCGTCCTTCGCGTCGCTCTTCGCGCCGCCTTGCGCCGTCGCGGCGTGGCCGCTGCGGTCGAAGGGCAGCACGGGCAGCGCGACCGAGGCACCGACGAGCAGCCGACCGATGCGCGCGAGCGCCGAGCGCCGCGAGGTTCGTTGCGCGGCCGCGCGCGCCGAGTGTTCGAATGCGGCATCGAGCCAGTTCATGCCCTGCGCGCCTCCATCGCCGTGATCGATTCGTCGGGCTGCCCGCCGAGGAACTCCTGCACCGACGCCACGCCGAGCTCGCGGGCGGTGAACAGGCTCTCGAGCTGTTCGCGCGAGTTGACGAGCCCTTTCGCGCGCACGCGACCGCTTTCGTCGACGAGCACGGCATACGGCAATTTGCCGATCCGGTACGCCATGCCGAGTTCGGCCGACAGGACGTACGGCCAGTCGGCGATTCCGGCGCGCGCGCGAAACGCCTGGTGCTCGGCGACGTCGCCGTCGCTCGCGAACGCGAGCTCGAGCCACGCGCGCTCGTCGGCGGCGATGCGCTGCAGGATCGGCAGCAGCTTCTTGCATACCGGGCAGGTGGGCGACAGGAAGAAGAGCAGCAGGCTGCGCGCGCGCACGCCGCCGGTGGCGAAAGCGCTGCCATCGAGTGCGGGCAGCTCCAGTGCCGGCGCGAGTTCGCCGACCTTCGGTCCGGCGTCGAGCATCAGCGCGCCCATCGGTGCAATGCGCTCGTGGAGCACGCCGATCTGGCGCGCCAGCGCGAACACGGTCGCGAGCAGCACGAGCACGGCCGCCCACAGAATCAGATTCGAGACGATCAATGCTTCGGTCATGCCTGGTTCCCGGGCAAAGGCGAGCGCCTTGCGCTCGAAGCCGCGCCGGCCGAAGCGGACGCGAAACGCCCGCTGTCCGAGAGCAGCTCGTCGACGGCGGCGTAGGCAATCCACAGCGCGAGCGCGGCGAAGGCCGCGGTGAACGCGTCGAGCCAGACGAGATCGCGCGGCGCGGCGGGCGCGGCGGCCACCACGCAGCCGACGAGCAGTGCGGCGTTGCGCCCGACGAGCGTCCACGAAAGGCGATGCGGGTGGCCGGAGCCCCCGCACCCGCAATCGATGTCGGTCCGGCCGCGCAGCAGGTTCGCGACGATCGCGAAGCTCGCCAGCGCGACGAGCGCCGCGGCCAGGCCCGCTGCGGCGCCGCGTGCGCCCGGCACGAGCAGCATCGCGCCGGCGAGCGATTCGGTCAGCGGGAAAGCGACGGCGAGCACGCGAGCGACTCGTTGCGGAACGAGCCGGTACCGTTCGACGGCGAACGCAAACGCGTCGATGTCGGCCCACTTGTGCCAGGCGCCGACGAGCAGCACCAGCGCGAGCGCGCCGGCGCAGGCGTTGCCGATCACCGGATCGAAGGCGAGTGCGCCCATCAGTGCATCTCCAGCAGCGTGGCGGACTCGGCGACGCCGTCGATGCGTCGTGCGACTTTCGCCTTGTCGCCGGCGTCGATCAGCACGAGACCCATCGTCGTCGCGTCGAGCGCCACCAGGCGTGGCGCGCCCGCCTGGATCGCGGTAACCGAGATGGCGTTCTGGCCCGGAATGCGCGCAATGCGGCGATGCGTGGCGAGATCGAAAGCCCAGATCTCCGCGGCGGGGTTCTTGTGCGAGCCTTCCTCGCCGTTCGGGTGCATCAGTGCGTACAGGCGACCGCTTCGCGCGTGCACCGCGAACAGCTGATAGCCGCCGGGTCGCCACGACCGCTTCGCATCGGCGGCTGCGAGCATCGACCAGTTCGCCAGCGCTTTCGGTTTCTCGCTCGACAGGTCGATCTCGTGCACCTTGCCGTGGTACGAGACGAAGAAGAACCGGTCGCCGATCGCCTCCGAATGCACGAACACGGGGTCGGTGTCGGCATCGAAGAACGGTTCGCTGCGCGCGCGCGATGCGAGCGCGCCGCGGTCGTCGAGCGTGATCGTCTCGATCGTTCCGTCACCGCACAAGGTCGCGATCCGGTTCGGCGCGCTCGGCACCGGCAAGGCCAGCCAGCAGCCGGAGGTCGCGACCTCGCTGGCGAGCCTGCGCTCCCGCAGGTCGACCACGCTCACCGAGCTGGCCGGTGTGGCGTTCTGCACGAACAGCCAGCGCGAATCGGACGATACCGTGAGCAGCCCCTTGTAATTCAGCGCCTGCGCGCGACGATCGGGGATCACGATCTCGCCGACGTGCGCCAGCGTGTGTGCGTCCCACACGTCGACGACGTCGCTGCGCGTTCCGCGCGACAAGCGCGGGTAATACGTGGTCGAGACGTAGATCTGCTTCCGATCGGGCGACAGCACGGCCTGACCGGCGTAGGCGAGCGGGATCTGGCCGATGTAGCGCGCCGTGTCGACGTCGACGACGTGCAGGCGCCCGTCGACGATGTGCTGGATCGAGATGTCCGAGACGTACGCGCGCGTGGGTCCGGCCACGGGCGGCACCGTCACCGTTTGTTTCTCGGGGAACGATTGTGCCGAGGCAATCGCCTGGGCGAGGCCCAGAAGCGACGCCGACAGCGCGCGCACGGCGGATCGATGCATTCGAGAAACTCCTCGTGACGGCCGATCTTCGTCGACCTGTAGAGGGATTCTAGGAGCGGTCCGCACCGGGCCGTTAGCCGAAATCGGCAATTCGCCCGCCGCCGATACAGATTTTCGTATCGGCCCCTGAATGGTTTCTCCTGCAACGATTGGGCGAGATGGATCTTGCCAAGCGGGTTGAACTGCGATTCAATCGACGTCCCGCAGTCGTGGTCCGCGGCCCTCGCCGGCCGTCGCGCACCGCGGTCTGCGACGGCAGCGGAGAGCCACGATGACGCGCATCGGCGAGCGGCCCCCGACCGTCTCGCCAGCGCGAGACGAGTACGCGTTCGCCCGCGCGCACTCGCGCGATGCCGACGAGCACGCGGCGCGGTTGAGCGAGTGGGAGCAGACCTACGAGCAGCTCACCCCCGGTCCCTTCGACGGCCTGCTGTGCGAGGCGCTGTTCGGCGGCATCCAGCTGTTTCGCGAGAGCACGAACCAGGCGGTGCATCAACTGGGCAAGGGCCGCGAGGGCGCCTACATGTTCGGCATCCCGGTGGCGCTGCAGGGCGAGGGCTGTTTCGACGGCCGGCCGGTGGGCATCGACTCCGTCCTGGTGCTTCGCGCCGGGAACGCGCTCGACTTCCGGGCGCCCGCGCCACTGGATATCGTCGGGGTTTCGATGCCGGTCGAGGCGTTGCGCCGGTATGCGCTCGAGATCGACCAGCGCGACGTCTGCGACGACCTGGCGGGCGTCTCGGTCGCGTCGCCGCCGGCCGCGAACGTGAAGCGCCTGCGCGCCTTCCTCCTCTTGGCGCTCGAGTCGATCTGCGGCAACCCCGAGAAGCTGCGCCATCCCGCCACGCGCAAGGCGCTCGAGCAGGCGCTGTACCGCGGCGTCGTCGACACGCTCGGGTGCTCCGGCGACGAGCGCGTCTGTGCGCCCGCACCCACGCGCAGCCACGCCCTGGTGAGCCGCGCGCAGGAATACATGCGCGAGCACGTCGAGGAAGCGCTGACGATCGAGGACCTGTGCCGCGAGTTGCACGTCAGCCGTCGGACGCTGCAGTATGGATTCCACGAAGTGCTTCGGCTCAACCCGGTCGGCTACCTGCGCGCACTGCGCCTGAACGGTGCGCGCCGCGCGCTGCGGGCAGCCGGCGACGGCGCGACCGTGCAGGACATCGCGGCGCGCTGGGGCTTCTGGCACCTGAGCCATTTCGCCAGCGACTACCGGCGGATGTTCGGCGAATTGCCGTCGGAGACGCTGCACCGGACGGCCGGCGGCTGATCGCGTCGGCTGCGCGATCCGGCGTCCTCGACGCCGGCACGAAAGCCCGGGGCTCTGGTACGCTCGACAGCCACATCCTGTCGTTGCGAATGACGCTCGCCCTCCTGATCGCCCTTCCTTTTCTCGGCAGCGTCGTCGCCGGGCTGTTGCCAGCCAACGCCCGCAACGCCGAGTCCACGCTCGCCGGCGCGCTGTCGGTGGCCTGCACCGCCTGGGTCGCTTCGCTGTTTCCGCTGGTGCGCGACGGCGGCGTGATCCGCGAGCAGATCGACTGGCTGCCCATGTTCGGGCTCGATCTCGTCATCCGGATCGACGGCTTCGCGTGGATGTTCGCGATGCTCGTCACCGGCATCGGCGCGCTGGTCGTGCTGTACGCGCGCTACTACATGTCGCCTTCGGACCCGGTTCCGCGGTTCTTCTCGTTCCTGCTCGCGTTCATGGGCTCGATGCTCGGCGTCGTCACCGCGGGCAACCTGATCCAGCTCGTGTATTTCTGGGAGCTCACGGGGCTCTTCTCGTTCCTGCTCATCGGCTACTGGCATCACCGGTCCGACGCGCGGCGCGGCGCCCGGATGGCGCTCGTCGTGACCGGCGGGGGCGGGCTGTGCCTGCTCGCCGGCGTGCTGCTGCTCGGGCGCATCGTCGGCAGCTACGACCTCGACGTCGTCCTCGGCGCGGGCGCGACGATCGCGACGCACCCGCTGTACGCGCCGATGCTCGTGCTGGTGCTGATCGGCGCGCTCACCAAGAGCGCGCAGTTCCCGTTCCACTTCTGGCTGCCGCACGCGATGGCGGCGCCGACTCCGGTCTCGGCCTACCTGCACTCGGCGACGATGGTCAAGGCCGGCGTGTTCCTGCTCGCGCGGCTGTGGCCGGTGCTCGCCGGGACCGACCTGTGGTTCTGGATCGTCGGCGGCGCCGGGCTCGCGTCGCTGCTGCTCGGCGCCTACGCGGCGATGTTCCAGAACGACCTCAAGGGGCTGCTCGCGTACTCGACGGTGAGCCACCTGGGGCTGATCGCGCTGCTGCTCGGACTGAACAGCGCGACGGCGGCGGTGGCGGCAGTGTTTCACATCATGAATCACGCGACGTTCAAGGCGTCGCTGTTCATGGCCGCCGGGATCGCCGACCACGAAACGGGCACGCGCGACCTGCGCCGGCTGCGCGGGCTGGTCCACGCGATGCCGATCACCGCGACGCTGGCGATGGTGGCGAGCGCGGCGATGGCCGGCGTGCCGCTGCTCAACGGTTTTCTCTCGAAGGAGATGTTCTTCGCCGAGACGGTTTTCGTGCAGTCGGCCCCGTGGGTCGAGATCGTGCTGCCGGCCGCGGCGACGCTCGCCGGCATCTTCGCCGTCGTCTACTCGCTGCGTTTCGCCTGGGGCGCCTCGGCCGGCCCGCTCTCTGCCGACCTGCCGCGCCGGCCGCACGAGCCTCCGCGCTGGATGCGCGTGCCGATGGAGTTGCTCGTACTCGCCTGCCTGGTCGTCGGCATCGCGCCCGGGTGGTCGGTCGGCCCGGCGCTCGCCGCCGCCGCCCGTCCGGTCGTCGGCGGGACGCTTCCGTCGTACAGCCTCGTCGTCTGGCACGGCTTCAGCGCGCCGCTGGCGATGAGCACGGTCGCGATGCTCGGTGGCTGGCTCGGCTACCTGCTGTTGCGACGCCGGTTCGCGCAGGGACGGCTCGAGCGCGCGCCGTTGATCTCGCTGCTCGACGGCAAGCGGCTGTTCGAAGGCGCGTTGATCCATTCGAGCAGCGCCGCGCGCCGGATCACGCGCAGGCTCGGGTCGCGGCGCCTGCAGGTGCAATTGTTCTGGATGGTCACGCTGAGCGTGCTCGCCGCCTGGGCGGCGCTCGGTTCGGGCGGGATCGGCTGGGGCGACCGGCCGCGCGTCGCGCCGTCTCCGGTTTTCGTCGGCATGTGGGCGATCGGCGTCGTCGCCGCGGTCGCCGCGGCGGCACAGGCGAAATTCCACCGGCTCGCGGCGATCATGCTGATCGCCGTCGCCGGCGTCGTCACCTGCGTGACGTTTCTCTGGTTCTCGGCACCCGACCTCGCACTCACGCAGCTCGCCGTCGAGGTCGTCACCACCGTGCTCTTCCTGCTCGGGCTGCGCTGGCTGCCCAAGCGCATCCTCGACGACGATCCGCGCATCGCGTTGCGCGCGCGGGCGCGGCGCGCGCGCGATTTCGTGCTCGCGCTCGCCGTCGGCGCCGGGCTCGCCGCACTCTCGTATGCGATGCTCACGCGCGAGGCGCCGCAGAGCATCTCGCATTTCCTGCTCGCACACGCGTTGCCCGACGGCGGGGGCGCGAACGTCGTCAACGTCACGCTCGTCGACTTCCGCAGCTTCGACACGATGGGCGAGATCGCGGTGCTCGGCATCGTCGCGCTCGTCGTCTATGCGCTGCTGCGCCGCTTTCGCCCGCCGCGCGAGAGCATCGTGCTCGAGCAGCAGTTGCGTACGGTGCCCGGCGATGCGCTGCACGACGTGATCGAGCCGGCGCCGGGCGCCGACCCGGCCCTCGGCTACCTGACGGTGCCGGCCGTGCTCGTGCGGCTGCTGCTGCCGGTCGCCTTCGTCGTCGCGCTGCACCTGTTCCTGCGCGGGCACGATGCGCCGGGCGGAGGCTTCGTCGCCGGCCTGGTCGTGGCCATTGCGTTCATCACGCAGTACCTGGTGCTCGGTGCGCAATGGGTCGAATCGCGCGTGCGGCTGCGCACGCCGTGGTGGATCGCCGCCGGGCTGTTGCTGGTCGTCGCCACCGGCGCGGGCGCGATCGGCTTCGGCTTCCCGTTCCTTACCACGCACACGGCGCACGTCGCGCTGCCGTGGGGCGGCGAAGCGGCGCTGGCGAGTGCGCTGCTGTTCGACGCGGGCGTGTTCGCGGTCGTCGTCGGCTCGACGTTGCTGATGCTGATCGCGCTGGCGCACCAGTCGCTGCGCGCGCACCGCAGGCCCGGCTGATGGAAGTCGTTCTCGCACTGGCGATCGGCGTGCTCGGCGCCTCGGGCGTCTGGCTGCTGCTGCGCCCGCGCACGTTCCAGGTGCTGATGGGGCTGTCACTGCTGTCGTACGCGGTGAACCTGTTCATCTTCAGCATGGGCAGCCTGTCGATCGACCAGCCGCCGATCGTCGTTCCCGGCGTTGCGCACGACCTGCGTCACTACACCGACCCGCTGCCGCAGGCACTCGTGCTGACCGCGATCGTGATCAATTTCGCCATGACCGCGCTGTTCCTCGTCGTCCTGCTGGCGCTGCGCGGCGTGAGCGGAACCGACCACGTCGACGGGAGCGAGGAGAAGTGATCGACTGGCTGCGCGCGGCGATGCCGCACCTGGTCGTCGTCCCGATCGTCCTGCCGCTGGCGACGGCGGCGCTGATGCTGTTCGTCTCCGAGCGCGCGCGCAGGCTGCGCGCGACGCTGAACGTCCTGTCGTGCGGCACCGGGCTGGTGGTCTGCGTCGCGCTGCTGCGCATCGTGCACGAGGGCGGCGCTTCGGCGGTCGGCGTGTATCTGCCGGCGAACTGGCCGGCGCCGTTCGGGATCGTGCTCGCCGCCGATCGCCTGTCGGCGATGATGCTCGTCGTCACCGCGTTCATTGCGCTCGCGTCGCTCGTCTACGCAGTGGCGCGCTGGGACCGCGCCGGCGTTCATTTCCATCCGCTGTTCCAGTTGCAGCTGATGGGACTGAACGGGGCGTTCCTCACGGTCGACGTATTCAACCTGTTCGTGTTCTTCGAGGTGCTGCTCGCCGCGTCGTACGGGTTGCTGCTGCACGGATCGGGCGCCTCGCGCGTGCGCGCCGGGCTGCACTACATTGCCGTGAACCTGTTCGCGTCGTCGCTGTTCCTGGTCGGCGTCGCCGTGCTCTACGGCGCGGCCGGAACGCTGAACCTCGCCGACTTCGCGCAGCGCATCCCGCAGGTGCCCGACGCCGACCGCGGCCTGCTGCATGCCGGCGCGGCGATCCTCGCGATCGCGTTCTTCGCGAAGGCGGCGATGTGGCCGCTGAATTTCTGGCTCGTTCCCGCGTATTCGGCCGCCGGCGCGCCGGTGGCCGCGCTGTTCGCGATCCTGACCAAGGTCGGCGTCTACGCGATCCTGCGCGTCTGGACGCTGCTGTTCGGCGACGGCGCCGGCGCGTCGGCGCATTTCGGCGGCGACGCGCTCACCTGGATCGGGATGACGAGCCTGGCGGTCGCATCGATCGGCATGCTCGCCGCGCACCATCCGGGGCGGCTCGCCGCGTGGAGCGTCATCGTCTCGTCGAGCACGGTCGTCGCGGCGATCGGCTTCGGGCGCCCGACGCTCACGGCCGGCGCGCTGTTCTACCTGATCGGGTCGACCTTCGCGCTCGCCGCACTGTTCCTGCTGGTCGAACTGATCGATCGCGCCCGCGAAGTCGAGCCGAAAGTGCCCGACGACGACGTCGATCCGATGCCGTTCTCGATCGAGTACATCGAGCGCCCCGATTCGAATCTCGACGAGGACGAGTCGGTGCTGATCGGCGAAGTGATTCCCGGCGCGCTCGCGTTCCTCGGGCTCGCGTTCATGGCGTGCGCGCTGATGATCGCCGGGCTGCCGCCGTTGTCGGGTTTCCTCGGCAAGTTCGCGATGCTCTCGTCGGCGCTCGAGACGCACACCGGCGGCGGCGCGTTCGCGCTTCCGCTCGCCGCCGGCACGCTGGTCGCGGTGCTCGTCGTCTCGGGCCTGCTGTCGCTCGTCGCGCTGTCGCGCGCCGGCATCCGCTATTTCTGGGCGCCGCAGGCGCGCGCGGTACCGCGCCTGCGCGTGATCGAGACGGCGCCGATCGCCGCGCTGCTGCTCGCGTGCGTGGTCCTCACCGTGCGCGCCGAGCCCGTGATGCGCTACGTGTCGGCCGCCGCCGACGCGCTGCACCGGCCCGCGCAATACATCGACGCGGTGATGTCGGCGCGTCCGGCGCAGCGCCGATGAGACGCCTCCTTCCGGCACCGCTGCTCAGCGTCGCGCTGTTCGTGCTGTGGCTCGTGCTCGCGCGCTCGGCGAGCGTCGGCCAGTTGATCATCGCCGCCCTCGTGGCGGTCGCGATGCCGCTGCTCACCGGGTCGCTGCGCCCGTTGCGCGTGCGCGTTCGCCGTCCGGGCGTCATCGTGCGCCTGATCCTGCGCGTCGGTTTCGACGTCGTGATGTCGAACCTCGCGGTCGCGGGCGGGACGCTGCGCCCGCGCGAGCGCCTGCCGCGGGGGCGGCCGGTGCGCATCGCGCTCGAGTTGCGCGACCCGCACGCGATCGCCGCGCTGGCGATGATCACCACGGTGATCCCGGGCACCGTCTGGATGGAGCTCGCCGCCGATCGCAGCTGGTTCCTGCTGCACGTGTTCGAGGTCGACGACGACGAGGCCTTCGCGGCACGCTACAAGCTGCGCTACGAACGACCGTTGAAGGAGATCTTCGAATGAGCGCACTGCTCTCGGCGGCGATTTTCCTGACCTTGATCTGCCATACGGTCGCGATGATGATCGCGCTCGCGCGCCTCGTGCGCGGGCCCAGCGCGCAGGACCGGATCGTCGCGCTCGATTTTCTCTACGTCAACGCGATGCTCGCGATGCTCGTGCTCGGCCTGCGCTCGGGCGGCACCATGTATTTCGAGGCGGCGCTGATCATCGCGCTGTTCGGCTACGTCAGCACGGCGGCGCTGGCAAAGTTCCTGTTGCGCGGGGAGATCATCGAATGAGCGCCGGAACGCCGCTATGGATCGACGCCCTCGTTTCGCTGCTGCTCGTCACCGGCGGCGCGTTCTGCGTGGTCGGTGCGATCGGGCTGGTGCGCTTTCGAGACGTCTACATGCGGATGCATCCGGCGACGCTTCCGTACACGATGGGTACGTGGAGCATCGCGCTCGCGTCGATCGTGTACTTCTCGGCGTCACAGGAACGCTTCTCGGTGCAGCCGTGGGCGATCGTCGTCCTGCTGGCGATCGGCGCGCCGGTCGCAACGGTGTTCCTCGCGCGCGCGGCGCTGTTCCGTTTGCGGCGCGCGCAGCGTGCGGAGCCGGCGCCCGCGCCGACCGGAGCGCTCGACGCCGAAGCGAAGCAGGCGCCCGACTAGGGTCTGTTCACACTACGATCGTCCCCGCGCCGGGGCCTGCCGAGCCGCCAAACGAGGCGCCGGCGACGCGCGTGGTGGTTCCACGCAAGGAGCCGGCAACGAAGTGTGGCGGCTCGGCA
>JAKFES010000221.1:0-16242 GCA_036675585.1 Burkholderiaceae bacterium | reverse complement strand
GACGAGCAGGCGGAACCAGGCGTAGGGGGAATCGACGTCGTGCGTGGAGGGCATGCGTGCGCGGGCGGCTCGACGGCGGCGGGGGCGCCGACGAAGCCGGACAGTTTAGGGCCTGTTCACACTACGGTCGTCCCTGCGCCGGGGCCTGCCGAGCCGCCAAACGAGGCGCCGGCGACGCGCGTGGTGGTTCCACGCAAGGAGCCGGCAACGAAGTGTGGCGGCTCGGCAGGCCCCGGCCCGGAGGGTGAGCCCGCAAAAAGCGCGCGCGGCGATGCGTCAGCGCAGCGTCGACAGGTACTTCCACATCGCGCTCATCTCGGTGTCGCTCAGCTTCGAGACGAGCTCGACGGGCATCGGCGCGCGCAGCGCGCGCTCGTCGAGCGCCGAGCGGCCGCTGCGCAACGTGCGCACGAAGCCGTCCTCGGTCCAGCGCGGATCGGCACCCAGGCGGATCGGCGAGGCCGGCGCCCAGTCGGGCGGAGCGCCCGGAATCCGCCCGCCACGCAGCTCGGCGCCGTGGCACCCCGAGCAGCCGCTGGTGACCAGGTAGCGCCCGAACTCGGCCGTCGCCGCCTCGGGCGGCTTCGACGCGAAATCGCGCGTGCGGTCGATCGTCTCGGCCGGCAGCAGGGTGGGCAGTTGCCCGGTCGCGTAGAGCACGCGCGCGAGCGGCCCGACCCGGATCGGCGGCGCATCGCGCGGCACGGCCGGTACCGTGCGCAGGTAGGCGATCACCGAAGCGAGATCCTCGCGCCCCAGGTGCTGGTATTCGTGCGAGGGCATCACGACCAGCGCGCGGCCGTCGCGATCGAGGCCGAAGCGGATCGCGATGGCAAGGTCCTCGTCGCTCCATTCGCCGATGCCCGCCGGCGTGAGATTCGGCGCGTGCACCGAGCCGACGAGCGCATCGTCGACGACGGTGCCGCCCGACAGATCGCGCCCGTGGCAATCGACGCAGCCGTTGCGCACGCGCACGATACGCTCGCCGAGCGCCACCGGCGCGGAACGCACCGCGTCGGCGAGGTCGATCGCCGGCCTCTCGTGATGTCGCACGAGCGCGGTGCCGGTTTCCACCCAGGCCCAGCCGAGCACGGCCGCGGCGCTCGCGACGAGCAGTACCACCGCGGCGACCCCGCCGCGCAGCAGCTTTCTCATGGTCGGAACCTCGACGGCGTACCCGCCGCAGGCGGCCTACTGTACGCCGCCCGCGAGCGCGCAACAACGGTTCCGCGGGTCCGCGCGGGTGCGCACGCTCACCCGAGGCGCGCGCTCGCCCGGTACGAACGGCTCACCACAATGCGCGCATCTTCGCGGCGACGTCGAGCGCCGGCAGCCCGCCCGCAGCGCCCGCGGTCGCCGACGCGGCGTCCTCGGCCTGCGGCGCGACGCGCTCGAGGCACGCGAGCAGCGCATCGTCGAGGAAACGACTGCGCGCACCGTGCACGTAGGCATCGCCATGGCGCGGCTGCTGCGTCGTGTAGTAGCGCTGCGGCTCGAGCAGGTACAGCGCGTCGCGCGCGCGCGTCATCGCCACGTACAGCAGCCGGCGCTCCTCGTCGATCGATTCGGCGCGTCCGGTCGCGTACTCGTTGGGGAAGTTGCCGTCGGCCACATTGAGCACGTAGACCGCATCCCATTCCTGGCCCTTGGCCGAATGCACGGTCGACAGGACCAGGTAGTCCTCGTCGCGCAACGGATCGCCGGCCAGGTCGCCGGTGGCCTGCGGCGGGTCGAGCGCGAGTTCGGTGAGGAAACGCTCGCGCGTGCCGAACTGCGCCGCGATCGACTGCAGCATGTCGAGGTCGGCGGCACGCACCGCGGCGTCGTCGTGCCGGCGCTCGAGCAGCGGCCGGTACCACTGCCGCAGCGGCTCCATCTGCGCGGGCCAGCGTGCCGCCGGATCGACGAGCCCGCGCATCAGCGCGACGAACGAACGCCATTCGTCGAGAGCCGCCGCCGGCGGCTCGAACGACGCGAGCGCATCGACCCACGAGCCGGCCGCCTTGCCCAGGTGCTCGAGGCAGCGTTGCGCGTTCGATGGACCGACGCCGCGCATCAACTGCAGCGTGCGGAACGCCGCGATCCCGTTGCGCGGGTTCTCGGCCCAGCGCAGCACCGACAGCAGGTCCTTGACGTGCGCCGCCTCGAGGAACTTCAGTCCGCCGTGCTTGACGAACGGGACGTTGCGGCGAACGAGCTCGACTTCGAGCCCGGCACTGTGGTGCGCGCTGCGGAACAGCACGGCCTGGCGCTTGAGCGCGACGGCCGCTTCGCGCTGGCGAAGGATCTCGTCGATCACCCAGTCGGCCTGCGCGCGATCGTCGAGCACGGTGACGAGTTGCGGGCGCGCCCCGCCGCCGCGCTGCGCGACCAGCGTCTTCGGATGACGGCGCCTCGCCTGCCCGATCAGCGCGTTGGCCGCGTCGAGCACGGGCTGCACCGATCGATAATTGCGCTCGAGCGTGACGCGCGCGGCGGGCGGATCGAACTTCGACGGGAAATCGAGGATGTTGCCGATGTCGGCCGCGCGAAACGCGTAGATCGACTGCGCGTCGTCGCCGACCACCATGAGTCCGGCTCCGTCGGGCTTCATCGCGAGCAGGATCTGCGCCTGCAAGGCGTTGGTGTCCTGGTATTCGTCGACCAGCACGTGGTCGAAGCGCGCGCCGATCTCGGCGGCGAGACGCTCGTCGCCCAGCGCCGCATGCCACCACAGCAGCAGGTCGTCGTAATCGAGCACCCCGTGCGCCTGCTTGCGTTCGACGTAGCGGCGAAACAGCGCGACGAGCTCGTCGCGCCATTCGGCGCACCAGGGGAACGCATCGCGCAACACGACCTCGAGCGGACGGCCGCTGTTCACGCGGTGCGAATAGATGGCGAGACAGGCGTCCTTGCGCGGGAAGCGACGCGGCAGCGACGAGTAGCCGAGCTCGTGGCGCAGCACGTCGAGCAGGTCGGCGGCATCGCCGCGATCGAGGATACCGAACGATTCGTCGAGCCCGATGCGCTTCGCGTACTCGCGCAGCAGCCGCGCGCCGATCGCATGAAAGGTGCCCGCCCACGGCAGGCGCAGCGCGGCGGGCGCCTGCGGGCAGCCTCGGTTCGCGCCGGCGAACGCCTGCGCGAGCAGCCGTTCGGCGCGGCGCGTCATCTCGGCTGCCGCGCGGCGGCTGAACGTCAGCAGCAGCACGCGCATCGGATCGACGCCGCTGGCGACCAGGTGCGCGACGCGATGCGCCAGCGTCGACGTCTTCCCGGTGCCGGCGCCGGCGACGACGAGCAGCGGTCCCGCGGCGAAGCGCCCGCGCTCGTCGAAGGCGCCGAAGACGGCGGCAGCGCGCTGTTCGTCGTTCAGCGAATCGAGAATCGACGGCTCGGGACGGGACAACGATGCAACCGGCATGGCCGCCAGTGTAGAGGAGCGCGCGTCGGCGAGCGTGTGCGGGACGCGCTCGACGGGCGGGCCCGCACCGGCGCGCCGGCGTATCCGGGCCGCGCGTCGGGGCATGGGAAAATGCGGGCATGATCGATACCATCCGCACTTTCCTGGAACGCCGGCTCGGCAATCCGGATCCGGCAAACGCTTCCGGGCGCACGATCGAGCTCGCCACCGCGGCGCTGCTCGCCGAAACGATGCGAATCGACGGGGCGATCGGCGCCGCCGAACGCGAAGTCGCGCGCGAGGCGATCGTCGAGCGCCTCGGTCTGCGCGCGGACGAGGCCGGCGAACTGCTCGAGGCGGCGCGCGAGCAGGTGCGCACCGCCACCGACTACTTCCAGTTCACGTCGCTGCTGAACCGGCATTTCACGCAGGAGCAGAAGATCCGCATCGTCGAGCTGATGTGGCGCGTCGCGTATGCCGACGCGCGGCTCGACGACCATGAGCTGCACCTGATCCGGCGCATCGCCGACCTGCTGCACGTTCCGCACCCCGATTTCATCGCGGCGAAGATCCGCGCGAAGCCGGCGCAGGGCTGACGCGTCAGCCGGCGAGCAGGCCCGCGTGATGGCGCAACTGCGCCTCGACGAAGCTCTGCACGAACCAGTAGCCGTGTCCGTAGCCGTCGTGCAGGTGCAGCGAGACCTCGGTACCCGCGCGCTGCGCCGCCTCGACGAAGCGTTCGGGCTGCAACTGCTCGGCGAGGAACTCGTCGGCACTGCCCTGGTCGATGCGGATCGGCGTGGGGAACCGACGCTGCGCGACGAGCAGGCTCGCGTCGTAGTCGGCCCATGCCGTGCGATCTTCGCCGAGATACCCGTTGAACGCCTTGCGCCCCCAGGGGCTCTCGCACGGGGCGGCGATCGGCGCGAGCGCCGACGCCGAGCGATACCGGTCGGGATTGCGCAGCGCGCAGACGAGCGCACCGTGCCCGCCCATCGAATGCCCGAAGATGCCGGCGGCGTCGTCGCGCACCGGGAAATGCGCGCCGACGATGCGCGGCAGTTCCGCGGTGACCCACGTGTACATCCGGTAATGCCGCGCCCACGGCTCGCGCGTCGCATCGACGTAGAACCCGGCGCCGAGCCCGAAATCCCAGTTCGCGTCGTCGCCGGGCAGGCGCACGCGCGGACTCGTGTCGGGCGCGACCACGACGAGCCCGAGTTCGGCGGCCACGCGCTGCGCGCCGGCCTTGATCGCGAAGGTTTCCTCGTTGCAGGTCAGCCCGGCGAGGTAGTACACGACCGGACGGCGCACGTCCGAGTTCGACGCGATGCCCGCCGGCGCGACGAGCGGGGGCCGGTACACCGAGAAGCGCATCGGCGCGCCGCACGCATCGGACGCGTGCTCGTAGAAGCCCTGCACGCCGTCGAAGCAGCGATGCTCGGCGATCACGCGAAAGCCGTCGGCCGCCATCAGTAGACCACCACGCTGCGGATCGATTCGCCGCTGTGCATCAGGTCGAAGGCCCGGTTGATCTCGTCGAGCGGCATCGTGTGCGTGATCAGGTGATCGATGTCGATTCGGCCTTCCATGTACCAGTCGACGATCTTCGGCACGTCGGTGCGTCCGCGCGCGCCGCCGAACGCGGTGCCTTTCCACTGGCGCCCGGTGACGAGCTGGAACGGCCGCGTCGAGATCTCCTGGCCGGCGCCGGCCACGCCGACGATCACCGACACGCCCCAGCCGCGATGGCAGCACTCGAGCGCCTGGCGCATCAACTGCACGTTGCCGATGCATTCGAAGCTGTAGTCGGCGCCGCCGTCGGTGAGCTCGACGAGATGCGCGACCAGATCGCCCTCGACCTGGCGCGGGTCGACGAAGTGCGTGAGCCCGAAGCGGCGCGCGAGCGCCTCGCGAGCGGGATTCCGGTCGACGCCGATGATGCGGCCGGCGCCGACCATGCGCGCACCCTGCACGACGTTCAGCCCGATGCCGCCCAGCCCGAAGACGACGACGTTGGCACCCGGCTCGACTTTCGCGGTGTTGATCACGGCGCCGATTCCGGTGGTCACCCCGCAGCCGATGTAGCAGACCTTGTCGAACGGCGCGTCTTCGCGGATGCGCGCCACGGCGATCTCGGGCAGCACCGTATAGTTCGCGAACGTCGAGCAGCCCATGTAATGGTGGATCGGCTTGCCGCCGATCGAGAAGCGGCTCGTCCCGTCGGGCATGACGCCGCGGCCCTGCGTCGCCCGGATCGCCGTGCACAGGTTGGTCTTGCGCGACAGGCACGATTTGCATTGCCGGCATTCGGGCGTGTAGAGCGGGATCACGTGATCGCCCTTCTTCACCGAGGTGACGCCGGGCCCGACGTCGACGACGATCCCGGCCCCCTCGTGGCCGAGGATCGCCGGAAAGAGCCCCTCGGGATCGGCGCCCGAGCGCGTGAACTCGTCCGTGTGGCACACGCCGGTGGCCCGGATCTCGACGAGCACCTCGAAGGCGCGCGGGCCTTCGAGCTGCACCGTCTCGATCGACAGCGGCTTGCCGACCTCCCATGCAACGGCGGCGCGAACATCCATCCTGGTCACTCCCCCATACGTTGCGCGACGCGCAACGCACGAAAACCGTGGCGCACGCAAAGGCGCGTGTGCTTCATCTCAACTCTCCGCGAGCAGGTCTTCGAAGCCGGGCAGTCCGGGCCGGGGCATCTCGGCGTACACCGGGTTCGACAGATAGCGCTCGCCGAAATCGGGAACGATCGACACGATCAGCTTGCCGCGACTCTCGCTGCGGCCGGCCACCTGCAGCGCGGCCCACGTGATCGATCCGCCCGAGATGCCGCCGAAGATGGCCTCCTCGCGCGCGAGCACGCGTGCGGTATCGATGGCATCGTCGTTGGTCACGCGAATGACCTCGTCGTAGATCTTCGTGTCGAGCACGCTCGGCACGAAGCCCGCGCCGAGCCCCTGCTGCCGATGCGGGCCCGGCGCACCGCCCGAGAGCACCGCGCTCTCGGCCGGCTCGACCGCGACGATGCGCATCGACGGCTTGCGCTCGCGCAGGTAGCGGCCCGCGCCGGTGATCGTTCCGCCGGTGCCGATTCCCGAGACCAGGATGTCGACCTTGCCGGCCGTGTCGTCCCAGATTTCGGGGCCGGTGGTCCGGTAGTGGATCTCGGCGTTGGCCGGGTTGTCGAACTGGCGCGCCATCCATCCGCGCGGTCCGAGCTTGCGCAGGAGCTCCTCGGCGCGCGCGATCGCACCTTTCATCCCCTTCGCACCGTCGGTGAGCACGAGCACGGCGCCGAGCGCCTCGAGCATCCGGCGCCGCTCGAGCGTCATCGTGTCGGGCATCACGATCACGCACCCGAAGCCGCGCGCGACGGCCGTGTAGGCGAGACCGATGCCGGTATTGCCGCTGGTCGGCTCGACGATGACCATCCCGGCCTTGAGCTCGCCGCGTGCGATCGCATCCTCGACCATCGCGTTGCCGATGCGGTCCTTCACCGAGGCGAACGGATTGAACCCCTCGTGCTTGACGAGGATCGTTCCCGGAAAGCCCGCGCCGAGCCGATTCAGCCGCACGAGCGGGGTTTCGCCGACTGTCTGCGTGATGTCGTCGTAGATGCGTCCTCTGGCCATGATCGCTCCTCGTGGGATGGGTCGTGCGCGCTTGCGCGGCTCGCCGGCGCAGCCCAAGCGTAGCGCGCCCGCGACCCGGGCGTCGGCGCGCGTGCCTGCCGCAAGCGGCGTGCGCGCACTCAGCCGCAATAGGGCGAATCGGCGGCGGCGCGCGCCTCGGCCCGGTGCATCCGCACGCCGACCGACACCAGCCACACGATCGCCGCACCGATCGCCAGCGCGACGAGCATCGTGCCGACGAACTGCTGCTCGTCGAGCCGATAGCTGTTGCAGATCCTCAGCGGCGCGTCCCGATAGAGCGTGCCGACGACCGCGGTCATCGGCAGCACGTTGCCGAGGAAGAACCCCTGGACGACGATGCCGGCGCGCGACCACGATGCGCGCAGCGCGGCGCCGGCGACCAGCAGCGCGAGCCACTTCGCCGCCTCGACGCGCAGGTCGACCAGCGCGAGATCGAGCAGGCGCGGGATCATCGACACGCCGAGCACCGCCGCTACCCACAGCAGCCCGGCGATGCCGAGCGCGTTCCAGCGCGAGACGCCCGGGCGCGCGAACGGCGCATGCATCGCCGCACCGGCGACGAGCAGCGCCGGAAACTGGACGAGCATGTGCGTCGACATGCCGGTTTCGAGCGCGCCGCGCAGCGGCGGCAGCGCGAGCACGACGGCGAGCGCGAGGCCGGCGCGAAACTGCGTGCGCGCATCGGGGGCGCGGAGCCGGCTCATCGCTGCGCGATCCGCGGCGCGAGCGAGGCCGCATAGTGCAGCGCCTCGTCGAGCTCGGTGTAGTCGAACACGCGCACCAGGCGCGCGTTCTCGTCGACCACGAGCAGCGCGGCGTTGTGTTCGTAGCCACCCAGGCCGTCGGGAATCACGACCACCTGGAATGCGCGCAACAGCGCGGCGAGCGCGCCCGGGTCGGGCACGGTGACGAAACGCCAGCGCTCGGGATCGGCGCGCAGCGTCGCGGCGTAGTGCCGCAGCGCATCGACGTCGTCGCGTGCGGGATCGAAGCTGATCGACAGCAGCCGGACCGCGGAAGACGAACCCGGTGCGCCGTCGGCGAGGCGCGACTGCAGTTGCTGGAATGCGCTGCCCAGCGCCGCGCACACGCCGAGGCATCGCGTGTAGACGAAATCGACGATCGTCGGCCCGCCGTGCTCGGCGAGCAGCGCGGGGAGCGGCGTGGCCGCGACGCCCGGTCCGGCGACGACGACGGCGGGCGCGCGAACCGGGTCGATCGCGACTTCGAGCCGGCGCGCGCCTTCCGCGGTGTAGACCTGGAAATCGTGCGTAAGCCAGGCAGCGGCCGCCCAGGCGAGCACGACGACGAGCGCGCTGGCGAAGGCGGTGCGCCCGAGCGGCACGCCAGGCTGCTAGGCCGCGCGCTCGCGCGGCAGGCGCCGAAGCGGGCGCGCGTCGAGGTCGTGCCGCGGGGTGCCTTCGGTCGTCGGCGGCAGCACGTCGGCCAGCGTATGCGCATCGAGGCGCTGCAGGAACGCCTGGAGCGCCTCGTCGAGAATGCCGGTGAGACGGCAACTGCCGGTGAGCGAGCAGCGGCTGCTCGCGCCGAAGCATTCGGTGATCAGGAAATCGGATTCCATCCGCCGAACGACGGCACCGACGTTGATGTCCTCGGGGCGGTGCGCGAGCCGCATGCCGCCGCCCTTGCCGCGCACGGTCTCGATCCAGCCGGCCAGGCCGAGCTGGTGCGTGACCTTCATCAGGTGCGCTTCGGAGATTTCGTAGACGCGCGCGACCTCGGCGATGGTGCACAACCGGTCGGGCTGCTGTGCCACGTAGATCAGCAGCCGCATCGCATAGTCGGTCATCATCGTCAGTCGCATGCTGTTTCTCCTCTAAGTGCCGGGCGCTGCTGCGAGCGCCTTCAGTTGTGCGCCACCCTCGAACGGCTCGGTGCGCGCGTTCGCCGCGCGCTCGCGCTCGAACAAGGCCGCGTCGATCGCGGCCGAGCCGTTGGACCACTGCGTGCGCAGCCACGTGGCGATCGCGGCGAGCTCTCCGTCGGACAGCTGCCGGAACGAAGGCATTGCGCCCCGGTACGTCGTGCCGAGCACCTCGATTTCCCCGTTGATCCCGTGCAGCAGGATGTTCGCCAGGACGCGTTCGTCGCCGTTCACCCATTCCGAACCGTCGAGCGGCGGAAACACCCCCGCCAGGCCCTTGCCGGTCGGCTGGTGGCACGCGGCGCACTGCGCCGCGTACAACGCCTTTGCGTCGACCGCCGCGCCGGCGGCGGGTGCCGACTTGCCGCTCAGGTCGGCGAGCGTGCGCCGATCGCCGAGATCGGCACGACCGAACGGTTCGGAAAAGAGAATATATCCCGCGCCAAAGATCACCGCCATCAGCGTCAACGCCGCGGCGATGAGGGGAATCGGGCGGATGTACTCGGACGGTTCTTCGTGCTCGCGCTGCTGCGCGCGCGTGGGCGCCTGTGGATCGTTCAGCATGCGGGCACCTTCACGGCCGCGCCGCGGTCGGCAGGATCGGATAGGTCCGGTCGAGCGACAGCAGGTATTCGACGAGATCGATCGCCTCGCGCGTGGCGACGGCGACCTTGCCCGCGGGTGCGGCGCCCGGCGGCAGGTTCACGACGCGATCGCCCTGCTCGGCACGGTCCTTGTGCACGAACAGATACGGATACGCCGGCATGTTCGATTCCTTCACGTAGGCGCGCGGCTGGTACAGGTGGCCGAGATGCCAGTCGACGCTCGGCTGGCGCGCGCCGATGTTCAGCAGGTCGGGGCCGGTGCGCATCGTGCCGAGCAGGTGCGGACGGTCGTAGACGTAATCGGCCGGAACCGACGGGCGTCCCCATCCGCGATCGGCGTCGGGCGCGAGATTGCGGTCGCGCGGCTGCTGGCTGTGGCAGTAGACGCAGCCGTTGGCGACATAGACCTGGCGGCCGCGCGATTGCGTCTCGGTGTAGGGCTTCAGCTGCGCGGGCGGCTCGACGTCGCGCACCTGCACGTACGGCAGCACGACGAGCGCAGCCGTCGCGATGCCGAGCGAGACCGCCGCGCCGGCGGCGAGCTTCGCTTCATTTTCCATGGACCAGCTCCCGGCCGGGGTTCCAGAACAGCGCGGCGGTCGCGCGCTGCGGGCCGAAGCGCAGCGCCATCGCGAGGAAGTGTCCGACGAACACGAAGTGCCCGATCGTCATCAGGATGCCGGCGACGCTGCGCAACTGCAGCCACGGCATCGTCAGCGTGACCGACTCGATGAACGGACGCGTCGCGTCGAGCATCGCGAGGCCCTGCAGCCAGCCGCCGATCGACAGGCCGATCACGTAGACGAGGATGCCGACCGCGGCGAGCCAGAAATGCAGGTCGATCAGCCACGGATACGGCCACTCCCAGGCGAGCACGCGCGGCAGCAGGAAGTAGATCGCACCGAACATCACCATCGAGACGAACGCGTACATGCCCAGGTGCGCGTGCGCCACCGTGAAGTGCGTGAAGTGCGCGACCGCGTTGACGCTGCGCAGCGCCTCGAGCGAGCCCTCGAGCGACGAGGCGAGGTACATCAATCCGCCGAACATCATGAAGCGCAGCGTCGGCGACCAGCGCGCGAGGTGCATCCGGCCCCACAGCGTGCCGCCCTGGTTGATCGTGAACGCGATCACCGGGATCACCATCATCACGCTCTGCACGATCGACAAGGTCGTGAGCCAGCCGGGAACGGGCCCGCCGATCAGGTGGTGCGCACCCACCTGCCCGTAGAAGAACGCGAGCGTCCAGAAGCCGAGCAGCGACAGGTTGTACGAGCGTACGGGGCGTCCGATGATCTTCGGCAGGAAGTAGTAGATGGCGCCGATGCTCACCGGCGTGAACCACAGTCCGAGCGCGTTGTGCCCGTACCACCAGTTCGTCGTCGCCTGCTGCACGCCGTAATGCACGCCCGGCAGGTTGGCGACGAGGAACAGCACTGCGATCCAGAACAGCGACGCGATGAAGTACCAGACGCTGACGTACAGGTGCTCGACCTTGCGGTTGGCGAGCGTGAACAGCGCGGGCAGGATGACGAGCGCGAAGCCGCAGAAGATGAAGATGTCGATCTGCCACGGAATCTCGAGGAACTCCATGCCGTCGGACCAGCCGGAGGCGACGGCGCCGATTCCCGCGGCCACGCCGGCGTTGACCAGCGTGCCGCCGATCATCGCCCACCCGGCTCCCGCGAGCCGCGTGCGCAGCAGCCTGGGCAACAGCCAGACGATGACGCCGAGGCAGGCGTTCGACGACCAGCCGTAGATCACCGCGTTCAGGTGCACGGTGCGCATCCGGCCGAACGTGAGCCAGGCCTCGTTCACCAGCCAGTCGGGCTCGTGCAGCTTGATCGACGCGACGACGCCGGCGATCGATCCGATCAGCAGCCACAGGCACGCGAACGCGATGAACATGAACACCGGAAACGCGGTCGATCGGTCGGCCTCGATGCGCGCCTGCAGTTGCGCCGCATCGGCGCCGGCGGGCGGGGCATCGAGCCGGGAGATCTGCTCCTGCAGCGCTTCCTGGCCGGCGTCCGACAAAGCCGGATCGTCGGCCTTGCCGATCTCGCCGCGCGCGAAGATGACGCTCGCCGCGGTCGGGTTCTCGACGAGCAGGCCTTTGCGCAGCGACCAGATGAAGGCGAACAGCCCGAGCACGGAGAGCAGGAACGCTCCGAGCAGGCTCAATATGGCGCTATCCATCCCGAAAGGGCTCCTCGATCGATTCTTTGGGTACGGCGCAGGGCACGCGGGCGGTGCGCCGCGCGTGCCGCGCTCAACGCGCGTCGGCGGCCGCTTCGCTCGGCTCGTTCTCGGGGCGCTCGTCGAGCAGGTGGCGCTTTCCGGTGACGCTGCCCCATCGTTCGGCGTCGGGCAGCGCAGGCTTCTTGCGCGAGAGCACCGGCCATCGCTTGGCGAGCTCGGCATTGAGCTGCACGTACTCCTGCTGGTCGGGCGGAACGTCTTCCTCGGCGTAGATCGCCTCGACCGGGCACTCGGGAACGCACACTGCGCAGTCGATGCACTCGTCGGGGTCGATGACGAGCATGTTCTTGCCCGCCCGGAACGCGTCGGTCGGGCAGACGTCGACGCAGTCGGTGTGCTTGCACGCGATGCAGGCTTCGGTGACGACGTGGGTCATGGGGGACCTATTGAAATGCGCGCGTCGATAAGATCTATTTGAGGTGGATCTTATTACCGGCACCCCGCCACTGTCAAACGCCTGCGATCATCGGACCGATCCCTTCTTTTCAAGGAGCCACCCGATGCGGGTGCAGGAAATCGCAGGAGACTGGGGGCTGGAACACGTGAAGGCGGCCACGCGCCCCGACCCGCAGCCCCGCCGAGGCGAAGTGCTGCTGAAGATGCGCGCGTCGTCGCTCAACTATCGCGACCTCGTCGTCCTGAACCGAGGCTACGGTCGGCAGACCGGAACGCTGCCTCTGGTGCCGCTGTCCGACGGAGTCGGCGAAGTCGTTGCGATCGGCGACGACGTCGATCGCGTATCGATCGGCGAACGCGTCTGCCCGATGTTCTTTCCAACCTGGACCGGCGGCGACCCCGATGCCGACCGGCTGTTCCGTTCGCTGGGCGGGCCGCTCGACGGAACGATGTCCGAGTACCTGTGCGTGGCGCAGTCCGCCGTCGCGCGGGTGCCGCGCTCGCTGAGCGACGAACAGGCGGCCTGCCTGCCGTGCGCCGCGCTCACCGCGTGGTCGGCGCTCGCGGTGCTCGGCACGACCCGGCCGGGCGACCACGTCCTCGTGCAGGGCTCGGGCGGCGTCGCGCTGTTCGCACTGCAGTTCGCGCGGCTGTTCGGCGCGCGCGTCACGGTGCTGTCGTCGAGCGACGAGAAGATCGAGCGGCTGCGCGCCCTGGGCGCCGACGCGACGCTGAACTACCGGCGCACTCCGGAGTGGGCCGGCGCCGCGCGCGAGACGACCGGCGGACGCGGCTTCGACCAGGTCATCGAGCTCGGCGGCGAGCAGACGCTGCCGCAGTCGCTGCGCTGCGTGCGCCCGGGCGGAACGATCTCGATGATCGGCGTGCTGTCCGGCTCGGCGATCGCCGGGTCGGTCGGCCACATCGTCACGCGTGCGGTGCGGCTGCAGGGCGTGACCGTCGGGCACCGCGACGGCTTCGAGGCGATGTGCCGCGCGATCGAGCAACACGCGCTGCAGCCCGTCGTCGACCGCACCTTCGGCTTCGACGATCTCGTGCCGGCTTACGAATACCTGAAGAGCGGCAGGCACTTCGGCAAGATCTGCGTGACGCACGCCTGAACCTCGCATTGCGGAACCCGCAGCGGGCGCTTTGCCTCCCAAACGTGCGGCAAGCGGTTCCCCTTTCCGGGAAAGGCTTGCGTCTTCGCCGGCGCGGCCCCCGGGTACGGCCATTGCGCCTTCGATGCACCACAGCGGGGCACGGCCGAATGCCTTCGGCTCGCCTCCAGACAACGAAGGAGTGCAACCATGAATGCAAAAAACAGGCATCGAATCGCCGCCGGCGTGCTGTTCTCGGCGCTGGCTTTCACCGGCGCGAGCTTCGCGCAATCGGGCGGCTCGACGCAGGCCGACGCGCGCCGCAACGCCGATACCGCACGCAGTGCCGCCAGCACCGAAGCGGTGGCGCAGCCGCGCGCGATGCGGGCGAGCAAGCTGATCGGCGCCGACGTCGAGAATGCGAAAGGCGAGAATCTCGGCGAGATCAAGGACCTCGTCGTCGACGCGCAGAACGAACGGGTGCGCTACGCGGTGCTCTCGCACGGCGGCGTGATGGGCATCGGCGACAAGCTCTTCGCGTATCCGGTCTCGATGCTGCAGGCGCGCAGCGGCGACGCCGACGAGTTCGTGCTCGATGTGAACAAGGAGAAGCTCGAGCAGGCACCCGGCTTCGACAAGAACAAGTGGCCCGATTGGGGCGACAACGCGTACACGAGCCGGATCGACCAGTACTATGGAGCGTCCGGCCGGGTCGACGGCCAGCGTGATCCGAAGATGGTCCTCGCCAGCGACCTGATCGGCAAGAACCTCGACGATCGCGCGGGCAAGGACGCCGGCGAGATCGACGACCTGATCGTCGACGCCTCGACCGGACGCGTGCAATACGCGGTCGTCGACTTCGACGATTCGTGGACGCAGCAGGCCGAAGACCAGCTGGTGGCAATCCCGTTGAGCTCGATCGCCGTGTCGGGCGAGAAGAACGACAAGCTGGTGATCGATGTCCCGCGCGAGCGCATCGACATGTCGCTCGCGTTCTCGAAGGATCGCTGGCCGGATTTCAACGATCCGTCCTGGACGCAGAAGAACCGCAACCGTGCTCCTTCGCGCTCGTAAGACGCGCTGCGCACCGGGCGGGCTGCCGGACACGGCACCCGCCGCGGGTGCACCGGACGCGCGATGGCGCACGCGGGTTGCGTGGATCGCCGCGGCGGCGACGTTGTCGCTCGCCGCATGCGGCGACACCGCGAAGCTTCCGTTCTCCGCGGGCGTCGGGCCGAACCCGACGCTGCCGGAGCCGAAGCCGTCGTGGATTCCGACGGTGCGCGTGGCGAAGGCGGTCGGCTGGGCCGACGACGCGGCCCCGGTCGCCGCCGAGGGCCTGGCGGTCACCCGGTTCGCGAGCGGGCTCGATCATCCCCGCTGGCTGCACGTGCTGCCCAACGGCGACGTTCTCGTCGCCGAAAGCAACGCGCCGCCGCAGCCGGAGAACGACCGCGGGATCAAGGGCTGGTTCGTCGAGTTCTTCATGAAGCGCGCCGGAGCGGGCGTGCCGAGCGCCAACCGGATCACGCTGCTGCGCGACGCCGACGGCGACGGCATCGCCGAAGTGCGCCAGACGTACGTCGGCGGGCTGAACTCGCCGTTCGGCATGGCGCGCATCGGCGAGCATCTGTACGTCGCGAACACCGATGCGGTCGTGCGCTTCCCGTACGTCGAGGGTGCGACGCGCATCGACGCGCCGCCCGAGAAGGTCGCCGACCTGCCCGGCGGGCCGATCAATCACCACTGGACGAAGAACCTCCTCGCGAGCCGCGACGGCACCCGGCTGTACGCGACCGTCGGCTCGAACAGCAACGCCGGCGAGCAGGGAATCGCCGCCGAGGAAGGCCGCGCGGCGATCTGGGAGATCGACCTCGCCTCGGGTGCGAAGCGGCTGTTCGCCACCGGGCTGCGCAACCCGAACGGGCTGGATCGCGAGCCGTCGACCGGAACGTTGTGGACGGTCGTGAACGAACGCGACGAGATCGGCAGCGACCTCGTTCCCGACTACCTGACCTCGGTACGCGACGGCGGCTTCTACGGCTGGCCGTACAGCTATTACGGCCCGCACGTCGACGAGCGCGTCGAGCCGCAGCGCCCCGACCTGGTCGCGCGCGCGCTCGTTCCCGATTACGCGCTCGGCACGCACGTCGCCGCGCTCGGACTCGCCTTCGCGCGCGGCGACGCGCTGCCCGAACGATTTCGCAGCGGCGCGTTCATCGGCGAGCACGGCTCGTGGAACCGCAAGCCGCCCGCCGGCTACAAGGTGGTCTACGTGCCGTTTCGCGACGGCAAGCCTTCGGGCATGCCCATCGACGTGCTGACCGGCTTCCTGAACGACGCCGGCGAAGCGCAGGGGCGACCGGTGGGGGTGGCGATCGACGGCAAAGGGGGCGTGCTGGTTGCCGACGACGTCGGCAACGTGGTTTGGCGGGTTGCTGCGCAACGCTGAAAGGTGCGAAGGACCCTTCACCGTTCCCGCTGCACGCCCACCAGCCGCTGAAGCCGCTGCGGATCGGCGCGCAGCGTGGCGCTCGGGCCGTCGTACGCGACGCGACCGCGGTCCATCACGATGCAGCGCGGCGCGAAGTCGAAGGCGATCGCGGTCTTCTGCTCGACGAGGACGATCGCCATCCCGCTTTGCGCACGCAGTCGCGCGAGCACGCGCGCGAGCTCGGCGACGATCGACGGCGCGAGCCCCTCCGACGGTTCGTCCATCAGCAGCACCGCCGGGTTGAGCACGAGTCCGCGTGCGATCGCGAGCATCTGCTGTTCGCCGCCCGAGAGTTGCGTCCCGCCGCTCGACGCGCGCTCGGCGAGGCGCGGGAACAGCGCGAAGACCCGGTCGATCGTCCATTCGCCCGGCCGCGCGGCGATCTCGAGGTTCTCGCGCACCGACAGCGACGCGAAGATCTCGCGCTGCTGCGGCACGTAGCCCAGGCCCGCG
>JAKFES010000104.1:0-16776 GCA_036675585.1 Burkholderiaceae bacterium | reverse complement strand
CCTGTGCCGAGTTGACCTGCCGCCAGATCGGTGCGTTGTTCAGCGGCTGCACCTTCTGCCGGGCGGCGGGGTCGTCGCGCGTGTCGGCCAGCGCCTTCGCCGCCGACGCTGCGGCGGGATCGTCCGCGGGGACCGGGTCCTGCTGCGCGAAAGCGGCCACGCACCACAGCCCGAACAGCAGGGTCAGAATCCGCATCGCGCGCCTCATCACTTGCCTCCGATGCGGATGTACTCGTTCTGTCCCTGGATGCGCTGAGCGAGCTTGGTCTCCCAGCTGGCCTGGTCGCCACGCTGGTAGTCGGTCTGGAACGTGAGCGGATCGCCCTGCCAGCTCGCCGTGTCGCGCGTGACCGTGGTGCCCATCGGCTGGCCCTCGAGGAGCTGCGGATTCTCCGTGCACCCGCCGAGCGCGGCCGCTGCGAACAGCGTCACCGCCATGCCTGCGATTCGAAAGTTCATGTTCAGCTCCCTCGCCGCTGCGCACCGCCGGGACCGTACGCGGTACCCCACCCCCAGAGCTCGGCGCCCTTGCCGCGCGCCATCACGCGCTGCCGATAGATGTTCGCGAGCTGCTCGCCGTCGCCGCCCAGCAGCGCCTTCGTCGAGCACATCTCGGCGCAGACCGGCAACTTGCCCTCGGCCAGCCGGTTGCGACCGTACTTGGCGAACTCCTCGGGCGAACCGTCCTTCTCGGGACCGCCGGCGCAGAACGTGCACTTGTCCATTTTTCCGCGCAGGCCGAAAGCGCCGGCCTGCGGGAACTGCGGCGCACCGAAGGGGCATGCGTAGAAGCAGTAGCCGCAGCCGATGCACAGGTCCTTGTCGTGCAGCACGACGCCTTCGCTGGTGCGATAGAAGCAGTCGACCGGGCAGACCGCCATGCACGGCGCATCCGAGCAGTGCATGCACGCCACCGAGATCGAGCGCTCGCCGGGCAAGCCATCGTTGAGCGTGACCACGCGGCGCCGGTTCACCCCCCAGGGAATCTCGTGCTCCTGCTTGCACGCGGTGACGCAGCTGTTGCACTCGATGCAACGCTCGGCATCGCAGATGAACTTCATTCGGGCCATGAAAAGTCTCCTTGTTCCATCCGTTCTGCGATGCGCTTCAAGCGAACTTCTCGACCTGACAGATGGTCGTTTTCGTTTCCTGCATCATCGTGACCGAGTCGTACCCGTAGGTGGTGGCGGTATTGACCGCCTCGCCGCGCACGACCGGCGCCGCGCCCTCCGGATAGAACTCCTTCAGGTCGCGCCCTTGCCACCAGCCGGCGAAGTGGAACGGCATCCAGCAGGTGTCGGGGCCGACGCGCTCGGTGACGAGCGCCTTCACCTTGAGCCTCGCCCCGGTCGGCGTCGACAGCCACACGTACTCGTCGTGACGGATGCCGCGGTCGTTGGCCGCTTTCGGATTGATCTCGACGAACGCGTCCTGCTGCAGCTCGGCGAGCCACGGGTTCGAGCGCGTCTCGTCGCCGCCGCCCTCGTACTCGGTGAGCCGCCCCGAAGACAGGATCAGCGGGAACTTCTCGTACATCTTCTCGGCGACGTTCTTCTGCTGCAGCGTCTTGTACAGCGTGGGCATGCGCCAGAACTTGTTCTTGTCGTCGTGCGTCGGATACTTCGCGACGAGGTCCGGGCGCGTGCCGTAGATCGGCTCGCGGTGCAGCGGCACCGGATCGGGGAAGTTCCACACCACCGCGCGCGCCTTGGCGTTGCCGAACGGATAGCAGCCGTGGTTCTTCATGACGACGCGGATGATCCCGCCCGAGTTGTCGGTCTTCCAGTTCTTGCCCTCGGCCGCCTTCTTCTCCTCGTCGGTGAGCTCGTCCCACCAGCCGAGCTTCTTCATCAGGACGTGATCGAACTCGGGATAGCCGGTCTTGATCTCGGCGCCCTTCGAATGCGACCCGTCGCCCGCGAGCAGCGAGACGCCGTCGCGCTCGACGCCGAAGTTCGCGCGGAAGTTGCCGCCGCCGTCCATCACGTGCCGATCGGTCTGGTACAGGTTCGGCGTGCCCGGATGCTTGAGCTCCGGATTGCCCCAGCACGGCCACGGCAGGCCGTAGTAATCGCCGTCGCACGGACCGCCCACGGCACGCAACGTCTTCACGTCGAACGTCTGCTGGTTCTTCATGTGCAGCTTCAGGCGCTCGGGCGACTGCCCGGTGTAGCCGATCGTCCAGATACCGCGGTTGATCTCGCGCAGGATCGACTCGGGCTCGGGCTCCTTCCAGTCGATGCCGTGTTTCGACACCGGGATCATCTTGTAGTTCTTCGACAGCTGCTCGCCGAAGCCGAGGCGGTCGGCGAAGGCCTGCATGATCGTGTGGTCGGGCATCGACTCGAACAGCGGCTCGATCACGCGCTCGCGCCACTGCAGCGAGCGGTTCGACGCGGTGACCGACCCCGAAGTCTCGAGCTGCGTGGCCGCCGGCAGCAGGTAGACCGCGCGATTCGGATTCACGTTCTTCGAATCGCTTCCCATCGCGGCCATCGCCGCGGTGGCCGACGGATACGGGTCGACGACGACCAGCAGGTCGAGCTTGTCCATCGCGCGCTTGAGGTCCAGGCCGCGCGACTGCGAGTTCGGCGCATGTCCCCAATAGAGAACGCCGCGCAGGTTCGACGGCTGGTCGAGCGTTTCCTTGCTCTCGAGCACCCCGTCGCACCAGCGCGAGACCGTGACGCCGGCCTTCTCCATCATGCCCGGTGCGAACTGGCTCTTGATCCACTCGTAATCGACACCCCAGACCGCCGCGAAGTGCTTCCACGAACCGGCCGCGACGCCGTAGTAGCCAGGCAGCGAATCGGGGTTCGGGCCGATGTCGGTGGCGCCCTGCACGTTGTCGTGACCGCGGAAGATGTTCGCGCCGCCGCCCGACACGCCGACGTTGCCCAGCGCGAGCTGCACCAGGCACGAAGCGCGCACCATCGCGTTGCCGATCGAGTGCTGCGTCTGTCCCATGCACCACACGAGCGTCGACGGGCGGTTCTTCGCCATCATTTCGGCCGCCTGCGCCATGATGGCCTCGGGAACGCCCGAGGCTTCCTCGACCTTGTCGGGCGTCCAGTTCGTCATCACCTCTTCGCGGACCTTGTCCATCCCGTAGACACGGTCGTTGATGTACTGCTTGTCTTCCCAGCCGTTCTTGAAGATGTGATAGAGCAGGCCGTAGAGCACCGGGACGTCGGTGCCCGAACGGAAGCGCATGTACAGGTCGGCCTTGGCCGCGGTTCGCGTGCGGCGCGGATCGGCGACGATCATCTTCGCGCCGTTCTCCTTCGCATGCAGCATGTGCAGCATCGACACCGGGTGCGCCTCGGCGGCGTTCGACCCGATGTAGAACGCGCACTTCGAGTTCTGCATGTCGTTGTAGGAGTTCGTCATCGCGCCGTAGCCCCAGGTGTTCGCCACCCCGGAGACGGTCGTCGAGTGACAGATGCGCGCCTGGTGATCCATGTTGTTCGTTCCGAAGAACGACACCATCTTGCGCATCAGGTACGCCTGCTCGTTGCTGTGCTTCGACGAGCCGATCCAGAACACGGCGTCGGGGCCCGACTCCTGCTTGATCTTCTTCAGCCGCTCGGTGATCTCGTCGAGCGCCTGCTGCCAGCTGATGCGCTGGTACTTGCCGTTGACGAGCTTCATCGGCGTCTTGAGCCGATACTCGCCGTGGCCGTGCTCGCGGATGGCCGCACCCTTGGCGCAGTGCGCGCCGAGGTTGAGCGGCGACTCGAACACCGGCTCCTGGCGAACCCAGACGCCGTTCTCGACCACCGCATCGATCGAGCAGCCGACCGAACAGTGCGTGCAGACGGTGCGCCGCACCTCGATCTTGCGCGGCTGCTCGGCCTGCGCTTGCGCCTCGCCCATCATGCGGAACGAGAAAGCGCCCGCCGCCGTTCCGGCGCCGACGCCGATGCCGGAACGCTTCAGGAACGTGCGCCGATCCATCGTGGTGGAGATCGCCGAACGCACGCCGCGCGCCAGGCTCGCCGTGAGCGCGCCCGCCGCCGGTGCGGCGCTCGATTTACGTTGCAGTTGCATGCTCGCGTCTCCTCGGTTCAGACCAGGGTGCTGCGGTAATAACGCCGGACGTGGTCGGTGACGTGATAGCCACCGCCTCCACGCGCATCGAGCCTGGCCTTGGCGTCCTCGGGGGACGTCTTCACGGCTGCGCCGCGGGTCGCGACGGCGGCTGCTCCGGCCGCTCCGGCGAGGCCCGCGCCGAGCAGGAAACCTCTTCTCGCCATGCCGTTTCCTTGTTGTGGCTTGTTCGCGCTCATCGCTTCTCTCCTCCGGAAAATCAGTCGAGGGACTCGAAATCGAAGCCCTGGCGTTCGATCGCGAAGAACTCGCGCAACAACCGGGCCGCATGCTTGTAGAAATCGGTTGCGCCGCAGTGCTCGATCGATTCGACGAGCGACTCGTGCCACGGCGCCAGGAAACGCTGGAAGAAAACGCGCTGCGTCGACAGCGTACGGATCGAATCGGGGGCGGCGACGATCAGCCAGGCCATGGTTTCGCACAGCGCCGCGATGTGGTCTTCGGTTTCCGAGACGTCCGCGCGGCGGGCGATGCCGAGCACTGCCAGGTGCTCGCGCAGGTCGACCAGCGGCCGCTCGTGGAGAAATCCGCTGACGTGCCACGACAAATAGAGAAAGACCTCGGCCTTGCCGACTCCGATGAACGCGGTTTCGTATTCCTCGCGCACCGCCTGGACATCGGCCTGCGCACAGGCGTGCGCGAACGCGTTCCACGCGCGCCCGAGCGGCGTTTCGTCCGCATCGGCCTCGGCCGGTCGGCCCGGCGCCAGCGCCTGCGCGCCGATCGCGCGCAGCCATTGCGCCGAGGGAGGCGCGCGGAACGCTTCCGCCAGCGTGGAATACCAGCGGGCACGCGCGACGTCTTCCGGCGACACCGCGCGCAGATCGACCGACGCGGGTGTCGCCTCGCTCACGTGCGTTTCCTCTCGTTGAGCTCGAAGATCGTCGCTTCGTCCGTTCGGGTGAACATGTCGGAGACGCGACAATCGGCGCACATCTGCAGGCGCCGCAACGCTTCGCCACCGAACATCGAGTGTCCGGTCAGCTTGCCGAGCATGTTCTCGATCATCTGGCGCGTGCCGAACGGCTTGCCGCAGGAAATGCAGGCAAACGGCTGCGCCTCGTTGAGAACTCTCGGTGTTCGTGTCTCCTCACTGAACACATATCTCGGTTCCAGCGTGATCGCCTGTTCAGGACAGGTCTGTACGCACAGCCCGCATTGGACGCAGTTGCGTTCGATGAAGCGCAATTGCGGCGAATCGGGGTTGTCGAGCAGTGCCGATTCGGGGCAAGCACCGATGCAAGCTAAACATAGCGTACAGCTATCTCTTTGCACTTTCAATGCGCCGAAAGGCGCCCCCGCGGGCAGTTTCACGGATTGCGGAACGGTGCTGCCGCGCGTCTTCGCCTGCTCGAGGAGGTGATCGAGCGCGAACTCGATCGAGCGACGCTTGTCTTCCGACAGACCGAAGGTCGCGGCTTTCGCCACGCCCTCGGCCGGCTCGAGTGCGAACAGCGAATCGGCCCAGTCGGGCCGGCTGGCGTCGACGACCGAGAAATGGCGACCGGCATAGCCGAGCGCACTGACGAGCGTCTGGGCGATCGCGAGCTGCGCCGTCGTCGCCTCCCGATATTGAGGCGCGATCCCGGGGGGCGCGAGCACCGCGACCTGGCTCGCACCATAGGCGAGCGCCGCGAGCGCGAGGTCGATTCCGACCGACCCGACATGGCGGACCGCGACCGGCAGGACGCGCGCCGGCAGGCCGCGGCCCGAAGGCGCACGCAGCGCCGGCCCGCGGGCGCCGGGCGTCGCACGCGCCAGCGCTTCGAGCAGCGAGCGCCCTGCTTCCTCGTCGTGGAACAGGATCAGCGCATCGCGGCCGCCCCGCTCGCGATAGACGCCGAGCCCCTGGCGGATCGGCTCGGCGAGCCGCGCCGGCGTCGGGTACTGGTAGCTGATGGCCCCGGATGGGCACACCGTCGTGCACCCGCCACAGCCCATGCAGAGATGCGGTTCGACCCGGATGACGTCGCCGGCGGATTCGATCGCACGCGTCGAGCACACGTCGATGCAGGCGGTGCAGCCGGTGATCTTGTTGCGCCCGTGCGCGCACAGATTCTCGCGGTAGCGGAAGAACTTCGGCTTCTCGAACTCGCCGACCATCGCGACCAGCTCGAGCGCCATCCGGCTGCGCTGCCGTTCGTCGCGCCCCGGGTGAAAATAACCTTGCGGAGGTTGATGGCTCTCGAACATCGGTGCACCGAGTCGCGAGACCGAGCAGCGTTCGCAGGTCTCGCCCAGCGGCTGCAACCGGCAATCGAACATCGACTGCTCGCGCAGGTCGAAGACCAGGTCGAAGCGCTCGGTGCGTTCGCGCTCGGTGCGCGCGAAATCGATGGCGCCGACCGTGTCGCACGCCTTCACGCAGGCGCGATGCGACTTGCACAGCGCGGTGTCGACCTGGAAGTCGGCGCCGATCGCCGACTCGGGGCAGGCATCGATGCACGCGCCGCAGCGCACGCAGGCATCGAGGTCGATCGGGTTGTCCTGCGTCCAGCGCGCGTCGAAATTCCCGAGCCAGCCCTCGAGCGAGACCAGCGTGCCCGACAGCACCGGCCAGGCGCGCGTCGCAGGCAGCGTGGCGCCGCGCGATTCGGTCATCAGCACGGTGACGCTCAGGTGCGTCGAAAGCCGTTCGGCCCATTCGAGCGCATCGCGCCCCGAGCCGACGACGAGCACCCGCCCCGACGAGCGATATTCGACGGCGGGGACCGGATCGATCTGCGACGCGGCCGCCATCGCGACGAGCGCGGCGATCTTCGGACCCGAGTCGGCGCGCTGTTCACCCCAGCCGGCGAACTCGCGGATGTTGACGAAGCGCAGTGGAGCGACGACCGGCCTGGCACCGGCGATCTCGGCGAACAGCGACGACTCCTGCGTGCACGTGACGAGCACGTCGTCGGTTCCGCCGAGCGCGTCGACGAAGCGCGAAACGTCGCGCCGGCACAATTCGCGCGCCACCGGCAGCACCTCGATCGATCCGGGCAACCCGGCCTCGAGCCGGGCCCGCGCAAGATCGACCGTACCGTTGCAACTGCAGGCGAGAACTTTCGTTTTCACTCGGCGGGTCCCTCCGGTTTCACCTCGGATCCTGCGTTCGGGCCGGTGCTTGCGGCCGACGCAGTGCGTTCGGTATCGATTGCCTGGGCGAGCGGACCGATCGCGAGGCCGCGATCCGACTCGTCCGCCCCGCCGCCCTCGGCGTCGGCCGACTGCGCCGAGACCGGCGCGCCGGGCGTCGCCTCGTCGGGCGCGGCGCCCGGAGCGGACGCGGGCAGCGTCCGTGCGCTGCCCGACGCGCCGATCTGCGCGACGCGCTCTTCATCGGCGAGTTCGTGCGCCTGCTGCTCGATCTCGTCGTCGGACAGTCCGATCCCGTGCAACTGCTTGAGCCGCGCGAGCATCGTCGGCGGGATCGGCTCGGTCTTGTTGTAGTCGTCGATATAGACGTCGAGCCCGTCCATGACGTTGAAATGCGGGTCACGGAAGAGCTGCGCGAGTGCCGCGTTGCGCGTGCCCGCATCGACGCCCGCCTGCATGAACGGACGGAAATCGGACGCTGGCGTCAGCGACTCGAGCGGCGGCAGCGCGAGCGACTCGTTGCCCCGCGCGGGGCCGGCACGCGAGGCCGGCGACCGGGGATCGGCCGACGGCATCGCGTCCGGCGGATCGCCCGTCGAGGCCGGTGCGCGCCCCGGCACCACCCGAACACCCGACGTCGGGGCGGCTGCTCCCGGCCCGGACGGCGTCGGCGCAACGGGCGCAGCGCCCGCCGGTTGCGCGGGGGGTGCCTCGTCGACGACGCCTTCGCGGCTGCGGTGCTTGCGTCGCGACCAGCGCGACAGGAAATGGTCGTCTCCGGGCATGAATCGGCTACCGGTTCGTGTTCGGGCGATCGTCGTCGGCCGCCTCGCCCGCCTGGATGCGGCGCTCGCGCTCGCGCATCGCCTCGCGCTCGCGTTCGGTCATCTCGCCGAATTGCTCGCGTCGCATGAACGAGGGCTTCGTTCCCTTGCGCTTCTGCGTTCGCTCGGGAACGTAATGCAAGCTGACGTATTCGGCAATCCAGGAGACCATCGGCTCGGGCATCGGAACGCGGTCGACGCGCGCGCCGCCGTCCATCCAGCGGCCGGCCTCGTTGTAGCTGGCGGTGACGGCGAGTGCGCGCGGCGGCGTGCGGTCGCCGTCGACGACCACGCCGGTGTCGTCCTCCCGCGTACGCCACTGGACGAACACCGAGGGTTCGCTGGTCGTGAGGTTCAGGTAATACCCCTCGCATTCGTCGACGTGCAGGTGCACGGCGAGTTCGCTGTCGAGCCCCGCGGGCTCGACGGCCGCCGGCCGCCACAGCAGCGGCTGCAATGCGTGGCCCGTTTCGCGGCACTCGAAGCGGACCTGCAGCGGGACGGGGTCGACCTCGAGCAGCGGCTCGGCGCCCTCCGGAGGATGGAACGCCCGGTCGGTCAAAGAAGTTCTCCGCGATTTCAGTAGGGCATTGCTAACATGTACCCATCTTAGCGATTTCGCCATGAGCAAACGAATTTCTCTCGTCGCCGAACATCGATACGCCGCGCCCGTCCCGCAAGTGCCCGAGCAGACGCCCGCGCCGACCGGCCTGCTCGCCGATCGCCGTGGACGGCGCCTGCACGATCTGCGCATCTCGGTCACCGACCGCTGCAACTTCCGCTGCACCTACTGCATGCCGAAGGCGGTGTTCGGGAAGGACTACGAGTTCCTGCCGCATGCCTCGCTGCTGACCTTCGAGGAAATCACGCGGCTGACTCGCCTGTTCGTCGCGCACGGCGTCGAGAAGATCCGCCTGACCGGCGGCGAGCCGCTGCTGCGCCGCAACGTGGAAGCGCTGATCGAAATGCTCTCCGCATTGCGCACCCCGTCCGGCGAGCCGCTCGACCTGACGTTGACGACCAACGGCTCGCTGCTCGCGCGCAAGGCGCGCGCGCTGCGCGACGCGGGGCTGCGCCGCATCACGGTGAGTCTCGATGCGCTCGACGACGCCGTCTTCCGCAGCATGAACGACGTCGACTTCCCGGTGGCCGACGTGATCGCCGGGATCGAGGCGGCCGAAGCGGCCGGCCTGCGTCCGCTGAAAATCAACATGGTCGTCAAGCGCGGCGTCAACGACCACGAGATCGTCGCGATGGCGCGCCGCTTCCGCGGCAGCGGCCACATCCTGCGCTTCATCGAGTTCATGGACGTCGGCGCGTCGAACGGCTGGCGCCTCGACGACGTGGTGCCGAGCGCCGAGGTCGTGCGCCGAGTCGGCGAGGCGTTTCCGATCGAACCGCTGCAGGCGAACTACGAAGGCGAAGTCGCCGAGCGCTGGCGCTACGTCGACGGCGCCGGCGAGATCGGGCTGATCTCGTCGGTCACGCAGCCGTTCTGCGCGGGCTGCACGCGCGCCCGGCTTTCCACCGAGGGCAAGCTGTTCACCTGCCTGTTCGCCACCGCCGGGCACGACCTGCGCGCGCTGCTGCGAAGCGGCGCCGACGACGAGCGGATCGCCGCGGCCATCGGCACGGTCTGGGGCGCGCGCGACGATCGCTATTCCGAACTGCGTTCGGCCGAGACGGCCGGCCTGCGCAAGATCGAGATGTCGTACATCGGCGGCTGAACGTGTCGCGCCCTCGCCTGACCGACCACGCACGCCCGGCCACCTACGAGGTCGAGGCGGTCAACGAGCGCGGCGAAACGGTGCCGACGTCGATCGCCGGCGAACATCCGCTCACGCTGTACCTCGACAAGCGCGAGCTCGTCACGCTGATGACGCTCGGCGCCGCGCCCGAGCATCTGGCGCTCGGCTACCTGCGCAACCAGCGCCTGGTCGACTCGATCGACGAGATCGCCGCGGTGCAGGTCGACTGGGAGACGAACTCGGTCGCCGTCACGTCGCGCTCGCTGGACGCCCGAGGGGTCACGGTCTGGGACGACGACGCGCAGGGCGATGCGCTCGGCGCGCGCCTCGCCCGACGCACGGTGACCACCGGTTGCGGGCAGGGAACGGTGTTCGGCGACCTGATGGACGAGATCGACCGGGTCGCGCTGCCCGCGCACGCCCGCCTGACCGAAGAGGTGCTGTACACGGTGATGGACCGCGTGCGCCGGCACGAATCGATCTACAAGGTCGCCGGCGCCGTGCACGGCTGCGCGCTGTGCGCCAACGAAGGCGATTCGCGCGGCGAGATCGTCCGCTTCGTCGAGGACGTCGGCCGGCACAACGCGGTCGATGCCATCGCCGGCTGGATGTGGGTCGAATCGGTCAGCGCCGCCGACAAGATCTTCTACACGACCGGCCGCCTCACCTCCGAGATGGTGATCAAGTGCGCGCAGATGGGCATTCCGTTCCTGCTGTCGCGCTCGGGCCTCACGCAGATGGGCTACGAGATCGCCGCACGCGTCGGCCTGACGATGGTCGGCCGCTGCCAGGGTCGCCATTACCTGTTGTTCACCGGCGCGAACCGCTTCGTTCGGGTGCCGGCGAGCGCGCTCGCCTGAGCCGCCGCGCACGCGCCCGGATCCGGTCCGCGCCCGAATCGTGCCCGCGCCGCTCGACCGCACCGACGTCACCGGGATCGTCCTGGCGGGCGGACTCGGCCGCCGGATGAGCGCCGACGGCAGCGGCGTCGACAAGGGCCTGCAACCGTTTCGCGGGCGGCCGATGATCGCCCACGTGCTCGATCGCTTCGCTCCGCAGGTCGGGTCGGTGCTGATCAACGCCAACCGCAACGGCGAGCGCTACCGCGCGTTCGGCTGGCCCGTCGTCGCCGACGCGATCGAGGGCTTCGCCGGGCCGTTGGCGGGACTGCATGCCGGGATGTCGCGGGCGAGCACCGAATGGGTCGCGACGACGCCGTGCGATTCGCCGTTCCTGCCGCCGGACCTCGTGGCGCGGCTCGCCGGCGCGATCGACGCCTCGGCCGCCGCGGGCGAGCGCGCACAACTGGCCGTGGCGCGCACCGGTACGCAGGCACACCCGGTGTTCGCGCTGGTCGAGCGTGCGCTGCTGCCCGACCTGCAGCGTTTCCTGGAGAGCGGGCGGCGCAAGATCGACGCGTGGTACGCGCCGCTGCGCGTCGTCGAGGTGGCCTTCGACGACGAGGCCGCATTTCGCAACCTGAACACGATGCAGGAACTGAAGGACGAGGAGCGCGAATGAGGCGAAAGAGATGATGGCCGACGCGAGGCCGCGCACGCTGGCCGACCTGGCGAGCTGCCTGTCCGACTACGATCCGAACGCGTTGCCGCTCGAACGCGCGCGCACGATCATCACGGGCTTCGTCGAGCCCGTGGCGCTCGTCGAGCGCGTCGCGATCCGGGCCGCGCTCGATCGCGTGCTCGCCGACGACGTCGTCTCGACGATCGACGTGCCCTCGCACGACAACTCGGCGATGGACGGATACGCGGTGCGCGCCCACGAACTTTCGGCGGACGGCGAAACGCGGCTGCGGATCGCCGGCACCGCGCTCGCCGGACGCGCATTCGAGGGCCGCGTCGGCGCCGGCGAAGCGCTGCGCGTGATGACCGGCGCGATCCTGCCCGAAACGCTCGATACCGTGGTGATCCAGGAGATCGCCCGCGTCGAGGACGGCTTCGTCGTCGTGCCCGCCGGGCAGGAACGCGGGCAGAACCGCCGCCTGCGCGGCGAAGACCTGCGCGCCGGCGAGCCCGCGCTGCGCGCGGGCAAGTGGCTGACGCCGGCCGACATCGGCCTGCTCGCGTCGCTTGGCGTCGCCGAGGTCGGCGTGCGCCGGCGACTGCGCGTGGCGTTCTTCTCCACGGGCGACGAATTGCGCTCGATCGGCGAGGCGCTCGCCCCCGGTCAGATCTACGACAGCAACCGCTACACGCTGTGGGCGATGCTGCGCCGACTCGGCGTCGACGTCGTCGACATGGGGGTCGTGCGCGACTCGCCCGAAGCGCTCGAGCAGGCGATGCGCACGGCCGCGCTCGACGCCGACGCGATCGTCTCGTCGGGCGGCGTCTCGGTCGGCGAAGCCGACTTCACGCGCGAGGTGATGGCGCGCGTCGGCGACGTCGCGTTCTGGCGCATCGCGATGCGCCCGGGACGCCCGATGGCGTTCGGCCGCGTGGGTCGCGCATGGTATTTCGGCCTGCCGGGCAATCCGGTCGCGGTGATGGTGACGTTCCACTTCCTCGTGCGCGACGCCTTGCTGAAGGCGATGGGCGCCACGCCGCGGACCCTGCCCTGGGTCCACGCGCGAGCGCTGCACCCGATGCGCAAGCGCGCGGGACGCACCGAATACCAGCGTGCCCGGCTCGAGGCCGGCGCCGACGGCCGGATGGAAGTGCGCGCGATCGGCAACCAGGGGTCGGGCGTGCTGCGCTCGATGTCCGAGGCGAACTGCATCGTGGTGCTGCACCACGACCAGGGTTCGGTCGCGGCGGGGGACGAGGTCGACTGCGTCGCGTTCGAAGGGCTGCTATAGCAGCGGCACGTCGCTGACCAGGATGCCGTCGTCGTCGACGTAGCACCAGTTGCCGGCGGCGATGCGCGCGCCGCCGATCTCGATCGCCTGGCCGGTCGAGCCGCCGCCGCGGCGATCGCTGCGGCGCGGATGCGTGGCGAGCGCGCGCACGCCGATCGCGGTCGCATTGATCTCGGCCACGTCGCGCACGCAGCCGTTGACGACCACGCCCGACCAGCCGTTGCGCTGCGCGAGTTGCGCGAGATTGCCGCCGAACAGCGCGCAGCGCAGGCTGCCGCCGCCGTCGACGATCAGCACGCGCCCGTCGCCGGCCTGCTCGAGCGCGCGACGCACCATCGAGTTGTCCTCGAAGCAACGCACGGTCTCGACGCGGCCGGCGAAGCGCGGCTGCGACCCGAAGGCACGAAACGCCGGGTACAGCACGCGCACCGCGCCGGCGAGCAGCCGGGCCTCGTTCGCGTCGCAGAGATCGGCCGTCGCGAACGCCGCGGCGGGTTGTGCGCTCATGGACGGACGGCTCAGCGGCGCTTCTCGAGCGTGCCCGACAGGCTGGCGTAATACGCCGCCACGTTGCGGATGTCGTCGCGCGACAGCGGCTTGGCCTGCGCACCCATGATCGGGTTCTTGCGTCGGTCGTTCTTGTAGTCGAGCAGCGAATGCTCGAGGTAGTCGCGGTACTGGCCGGCGAGCTTCGGATACGACGGGTCGATCGGCGTGTTGCCGTCCTTGCCGTGGCACGCGGCGCAGACCTCGTCGGCCTTCTGGCGACCCTTCTCGATCTCGTCGTCGGCCGCTTGCGCGGGCGAGCCGGCCAGCAGCGCGAACGCCGCGAACACTGCGCCGACGACGGCGGCGGGGGAAGAAGGAAAGGAGTTCATGCGCGGCTTGCTCGATCGATTCGACAGGGGGGCGCGGAGGACGGGTGCGGGCGGCACGGCGGCGTGCGCGGTCATTTCGTGCCGTAGTACGCGGCGAGATCGGCGATGTCGCGATCGCTCAGGCCGGCGGCCACGGCGCTCATCGTCGGATGGTTGCGCTCGCCCTTGCGGTAGGCCTGCAGCGCCGACTCGATGTAGCGCGCGCTCTGCCCGACGATCAGCGGCACGCGGTAGACGCTCGGAAACGACGATTTGTATCCGGGAATCTCGTGGCAGCCGACGCACATCGAATTCTTCTGCTCGCCGGCCTTGGCGTCTCCCTGCGATTCACCTTGCGCGACGGCCAGGCATGGCAGCAGCATCGCCGCCGCCACGCCGGCGGCAAACAGCATCTTCTTGGTCATGGGTCTCCGGCCGTGGCGCCGGTCGGCGCAAGGCCTTTTCTCGTTGCGGGTGCCCTCGATTCTAGCGGAGTCGCTCGCGGCCAGTCCAGTTGCGGGCCGCGCAGCGGCCATCCCGTATACTCGACCGACCACCGTCCCGCCGTCGTTCGCGGCGAATCCCGGATCTTCACACCATGCGTTTCCAGGGCACCGATTCGTACGTCGCCACCGACGACCTGAAGCTCGCGGTCAACGCGGCGATCCAGTTGCAGCGCCCGCTGCTCATCAAGGGCGAGCCCGGCACCGGCAAGACGATGCTCGCCGAGGAAGTGGCGTCGGCGCTCGACATGCCGCTGCTGCAGTGGCACATCAAATCGACGACGAAGGCGCAGCAGGGACTGTACGAATACGACGCGGTCTCGCGGCTGCGCGATTCGCAGCTCGGCGACGAGCGCGTGAAGGACATCCACAACTACATCGTCAAGGGCGTGCTGTGGCAGGCCTTCGAGGCGGACCGGCCGGTCGTGCTGCTGATCGACGAGATCGACAAGGCCGACATCGAATTCCCGAACGACCTGCTGCGCGAGCTCGACCGGATGGAGTTCTACGTCTACGAGACGCACCAGCTCGTGCGCGCGCGCCATCGCCCCGTCGTGATGATCACGTCGAACAACGAGAAGGAGCTTCCCGACGCGTTCCTGCGCCGTTGCTTCTTCCACTACATCCGTTTTCCCGACAAGGAAACGATGCAGGCGATCGTCGACGTGCATTTCCCGCAGTTGAAGAAGACGCTGCTCAAGGAGGCGCTCGAGGCGTTCTTCCAGATGCGCGAGCTGCCGGGCCTGAAGAAGAAGCCGTCGACCAGCGAACTGCTCGACTGGCTCAAGCTGCTCGTCGCCGAGGACATCCCGCCCGAGGCGCTGCGCGCGCAGGACGGCAAGAGCGTGATCCCGCCGCTGCACGGCGCGCTGCTCAAGAACGAGCAGGACGTGCACCTGTTCGAGCGCCTGATCTTCATGGCGCGCCATAACCGCTGAACAGCGGCGCGCGCGGCCCGGCGATGGCGGCCTGGATCGAAGCCCTCACGCTGCGCGGCGAGCACGTCGTGCTCGAGCCGCTGGCGCGCGCGCACGCGCAGGCGCTCGGCGAGGCCGCGGCCGACGGCGAGCTCTGGCGCCTGTGGTACACCTCGGTGCCCTCGCCCGATCGCGTGCGCGAGTACGTCGACGCGGCACTCGAGATGCGCGAGCGGGAAGGCGCGATGCCGTTCGTCGTGCGGCGAAGGTCCGACGCGCGCATCGTCGGCTCGACGCGCTTCTTTCACGTCGAGGCGGCGCATCGGCGACTCGAGCTCGGTCATACCTGGTATGCCGCGAGCGCGCAGCGCACCGCGGTCAACGCCGAATGCAAGCTGCTGCTGCTCGGGCACGCGTTCGAGCAACTCGACGCGGTCGCCGTGGAGCTGCGAACGCATTTCCTGAACCACGCGAGCCGGCGCGCGATCGAACGCCTGGGCGCGAAACTCGACGGCGTGCTGCGCCATCACCAGACGATGCCCAACGGCACGTTGCGCGATACCTGCGTCTACAGCATCGTTTCGGCCGAATGGCCGGGCGTGCGCGAGAACCTGCGCCTGCGCCTCGCTCGGCGCGGCGCGACCGCGGCGCAGTGAACCCGGTCGACGGAGTCCGGCCATGCTGATCGATTTCTTCCTGCACCTGCGCAGCGCGAAGCTGCCGGTTTCGATCAAGGAATATCTGCTGCTGCTCGAAGCGATGGGCGCGCACGTGATCGGCCCGTCGATCGACGAGTTCTATTACCTGTCGCGCGCGACGCTGGTCAAGGACGAGCGCAATTTCGACAAGTTCGACAAGGCCTTCGGCAGCTATTTCCAGGGCGTTCGCAACGTCCCCGGAATCGATCTCGACCTGCCGCTCGAGTGGCTCAAGCGTCAGTTCCAGCGCGAGTTCACCGCCGAGGAGAAGGCCGCGATCGAGGCGATGGGCGGGCTCGACCAGCTGCTCGAGCGGCTGCGCCAGCTCCTCGACGAGCAGAAGGAACGCCACGAAGGCGGCAGCAAGTGGATCGGCACGAACGGAACTTCGCCGTTCGGCAACGGCGGCTACCACCCCGAAGGCATCCGGATCGGCGGCCCGTCGGCCGGCAACCGCACCGCGGTGAAGGTGTGGGAGCAGCGCGCCTACCGCGACTACGACGACCAGGTCGAGCTCGGCACGCGCAACATCAAGGTCGCGCTGCGCCGGCTGCGCAAGTTCGCGCGCGAAGGTGCCGAGGAAGAACTCGACCTCGACGACACGATCGCCTCGACGGCACGCAACGCGGGCTATCTCGACATCCGGATGATTCCGGAGCGCCACAACACGATCAAGGTGCTGATGCTGCTCGACGTCGGCGGCACCATGGACGACCACATCCAGCAGACCGAGGAACTGTTCTCGGCGGCGAAGAGCGAGTTCAAGCACCTCGAGTTCTATTACTTCCACAACTGCGTGTACGACCACGTGTGGAAGAACAACCGGCGCCGGCACGCCGAGCGTCACGACACGTGGGACATCCTGCGCAAGTACAACCCCGACTACCGGCTGATCTTCGTCGGCGACGCGACGATGAGACCTTACGAGGTGCTGCAGCCGGGCGGCTCGGTCGAATACAACAACGAGGAGGCCGGCGCGGTGTGGCTGCGCCGGCTGGTCGAGCGTTTCCCGAAGTTCGCCTGGCTCAACCCGGAGCCCGAAGGCGTCTGGGAATACCGGCAATCGATCTCGGTCATCCGCCAGATCCTGCAGAACCGGATGTACCCGGTGACGCTGCAGGGGCTGGAACGCGCGATGCGGGAGCTGTCGAAGTAAGCTCTTTGTTCTCGCCGGCGGCAGACCGCAGCCTGCGCGCCGGCCGGTGAGTGCCCGTGCGCCGCACACG